>NZ_LLKN01000002.1:2246174-2567056 GCF_002900095.1 Salegentibacter mishustinae
CTAACGCCGCACTTTTAGCTGCTTATTACCTGGCTGCTGCTGAAGGTGAAGAAATAAAAGAGTTATTAGAAAATACTATAATTCTTTTTGATCCTGTCTTTAATCCCGATGGTTTGCAGCGTTTTGCTTACTGGGCTAACACCAATAAAAGCGAAAATATAAATCCCGATCCGCAAGACCGGGAATACAGCGAAGTTTGGCCAGGTGGTAGAACTAATCACTATTGGTTTGATATGAACCGCGACTGGCTGCCGGTACAGCTACCGGAATCCCAGGCTCGCATTGAAACTTTTCATAAATGGATGCCGAATATATTGACAGATCATCACGAGATGGGCTCTAATTCCAGTTTCTTCTTCCAGCCGGGAATTCCATCGAGAACGCACCCATTAACTCCAGATCTTAACCAGGAACTTACCAAAGAAATAGGGACTTATCACGCTGAAGCTTTTGACCAACTGGGCTCCTTTTATTATACCGAAGAAAACTATGACGATTTCTACTACGGAAAAGGTTCTACTTTCCCCGATATTAACGGAAGTATAGGAATTCTTTTTGAACAGGGAAGTTCCAGAGGCCACGCCCAGGAAACCGAAAATGGTGTCCTAACCTTTCCGTTTACAATTAGAAACCAGTTTACTGCGGCACTTTCAACCTTAGAAGCCGCTAAAAATATGCGCAAAGAAATCCTGAATTATCAGCGTAATTTTTATAAAAACGCTCGCAATTCAGCTGAAAATGGCGCCTATGTTTTTGGAAGTAACAAAGATGCATCTGCAGCTTATGAACTGGCAAAGATCCTTGAAAAGCACAAAGTAGAAATCCACAAATTAGAAGAGGATTTAAAAACCAATGGAGAAACTTTTAATAAGAACACGGCTTATGTAGTTCCTAAAAATCAGCGTCAACACAGGCTTGTAAAAGCAATGTTTGAACGCCGCACCGAATTTGAAGATAGTTTATTCTACGATGTTTCGGCCTGGACGCTTCCGCTAGCCTTCAACCTGGATTTTGCTGAAGATATTAAAATGAAGAATGCGGGAGAGAAAATAGAAAAGCTCTCAAAACCGGAAATTCAAACCCTGGAAAAAAGCAGCTACGCATATGTTATGCAATGGCACGATTACTATTCGCCCAAAGCTTTAAATATGATCCTGGAAAAAGGGCTTCGTACAAAAGTAGGCATGCAGCCTTTTACTCTGGCCGATACAGAATATGATTACGGTACAATTCTTATCCCGGTTCAAAATCAAAAATTAGATGCAGAAAAAATGTATGAATTTCTGCAAAACGTAACCGAAAAATCTAATGTGCAAATTGATGCCATAAACACGGGCTTAACCCAGGGTGTGAACCTTGGAAGCAACCAGTTTAAAGCACTCGAACTTGCAAAAGTAGCTTTAATTGTTGGAGACGGCATCACCCCTTACGATGCCGGGGAGATATGGCACTTATTTGACCAGCGTTACGATATGAAGATCACGAAGTTGGACACAAGGAGGTTTTCTCGCGCAGATCTAAGTCGATATACCGATATTATTCTGCCAAACTCCTGGGGTAGTGCTTTAGAAAAAAATGATATAGAAAAACTTAAAGAATGGGTTCGTGCAGGCGGAACTTTAATTGGTTATCGCAATGCAGCACGCTTTTTTGAAAGACAAGATTTTATGGATCTGAAAATTAAAAAAGATAGTTTGGTAGCCGAAAATATTAGTTTTGAAGAACGAAGAGATTTTAGAGGCGCCCAGGGAATTGGTGGCGCTATCTTTGAAGCAAATATAGATCGCTCACACCCGGTAAATTTTGGTTACACCAATAATAAACTTGCTCTGTTTAGAAACACTACAATTTTTGTAGAAGCCGATGAACAAAGCTATAACAACCCAATTCAATACACCGAAAATCCTTTATTGAGTGGTTACATTAGCGCTCCCAGGCTAGAAGCTATTGCAGGTACAGTTCCATTTAAACATACAGGAATGGGACGCGGTAATGTAATTCTATTTACCGATAATACTAATTTCAGGGCTTTCTGGTACGGCACCAACAAATTGTTGATGAACGCTATCTTTTTTGGTGACGAAATGTAATTTTTAGTTTACATCGCGCAACCATTATGGCATTGTTGCATCTATAGAATAGAACCTATACCTTAAAAGATGAAAAACTTATTTCTAATATTTCTATTTGCAACAATAACAAGCTGCTCTACCACTTTTAATAGTCCAGCAGATCTGGACAATAAAGAAATTGTCGGGAAATGGCAATTAACAGAAGCCCTTGCCGATCCCGGTGATGGAAGCGGTACCTGGCAAACAGTAGAAAACGGTAGAACCCTGGAGTTTGATGAAAACGGAATGGTTTATTCTTCTACAAGTTTCTGTTATGGTGAGCAAATTAATGAAGCTACTTTTGATGCTTCAGAGAAGATGATCAGCTCAAATTGTGCTGACAGAAATGTTGAACTAAGCTACGAATTGAAAGAAGGTAAGTTATTTATTACTCCACATAATCCAAGATGCGCTGAAGCCTGTGGTACCAAATATAGTAAGGTGGAGAGTTAGGTTTTATCCAACTCGCAGTCCGTTTTCTACTTTAAAATCGGGGTTTAGTAGCACGATATCGTTATCTTCTCCTACTGCCCCTAACACCAAACATTCGCTCATAATATTTGCAATTTGTTTCTTCGGAAAATTAACCACCGCTACGATTTGGCGATACAATAATTCTTCCTTTTTATAGCGTTTGGTTATTTGAGCTGAAGTCTTTCTTTGGCCTATTTCCTCTCCAAAATCTATAAGCATTTTATACGCAGCATTTTTAGCTTCAGGAAAATCTGAAACTTCAGTAATAGTTCCAATTCGCATTTCTACTTTTTCAAAATCCTTCCAGGAAATTTCCATTATTTAATTTTTGCCTTCAATTTAGAAAAAAAGCAGATATTCCGCAGTGAATTCGTAAATTACCTGTAGCGAACCAGTGTGAAATAAAATTTTAATTTTGAGGAAAGCCTCGGAGCATTTAATCCCGTTTATCGAGTAAATTTAAAAGAAAAATTATGGCCAGAACTGCTTCAAATATGATCGCTTTGGGTACACCGGCACCAGATTTCAACCTCGTAGATGTAATTACAAGCAATAGGTATTCTCTTAAAGATATTAGGGGCGCTAAGGGTACATTAATTATGTTTATTAGTAACCACTGCCCTTTTGTAAAACATGTAAACGAAGAAATAGTGCGGTTAGCTGGAGATTACCGGGTTTTAGGTTTCGGGTTTGCTGCAATTATGAGTAATGACGTGGAAAACTATCCTGCAGATCATCCAGATAATATGAACGAGGTTGCCAGAAAACATCAGTATTCTTTTCCCTATCTCTACGATGAATCTCAGGATGTTGCAAGAGCTTATAAGGCTTCCTGTACACCAGACTTCTACCTTTTTGATGATGATTTAAAACTAATCTATCGTGGCCAATTAGACGATTCCCGCCCGGGCAATGGAATCCCAGTAAACGGGCGACATTTGCGCGATGCTATGGATGCGGTACTTTCTAATAAAAAAGTTCCGGGAAATCAAAAACCCAGTATGGGCTGTAATATTAAATGGAAGTATGCGCCGGAACCTTAAATTTCCAACTTTGTTCAGTTTCAATTACTGAAAATCACAATCAGTTAATCTTATCACAAAGCAAGTAAATCCTATTGGTTTAATAGGTTTTACTGAATATTATTCTTTAATTTTATAGTACGAATCACTAAAAAAGATAATATTATGAGCGAGTTAAAATTAGGAGATAAAGCACCAAATTTTGATGCTGAAACTTCAGAAGGAAAAATCAATTTTTATGATTATTTAGGAGATAGCTGGGGGATTTTATTTTCGCATCCTGCCGATTATACACCGGTTTGCACCACCGAATTAGGAACGGTGGCAAAGTATAAAGATAAATTTGAAGCTCGTAACACTAAAGTGATGGCTTTAAGTGTAGACGGTGTAAAATCACATAAAGGCTGGATAGACGATATAAATGAAACCCAGAATACTACTGTAAATTTTCCAATTATTGCAGATGAAGATAAAAAGGTTTCTAATCTTTACGGAATGATTCATCCAAAAGCCGACGATACACTTACGGTACGTTCGGTGTATGTGATTGGGCCAGATAAAACCATCAAATTGATGATCACCTACCCGGCGAGTACAGGTAGAAATTTTGATGAACTATTAAGGGTTATAGATTCGTTACAACTTACTGCCTACCAAAAAGTAGCCACACCGGCTAACTGGAAGCAGGGAGAAGATGTAGTGATTAGCCCTTCGGTTTCTAATGAAGATGCAAAGAAGATGTTCCCAAAAGGTTTTAAAGAGGTAAAACCATATCTTAGAATGACTCCACAGCCGGATTCTAAGTAAAGATTATGAAAGAGTTTAGAAATGTTTTTCAAATCGTCATACTGAACTTGTTTCAGAGCCAGCTCCGAATTTTTTCGGAGATCTAAGATGTTGATAAACTATTCATGTTAGAATCCCGAAGTTAATGCGGTATAAAGTCTGAATAATCCCGAAGCCTCGGGACAACTTGACGAAAACAAGACTTTTTAGACTTGTTCTTTTAAAAAAATACCTCACAGGTTTTTCGAAACTTGTGAGGTATTTTTTATTCTTTGAGTTTCCCCTTTGGGGTTTGAGCTTTTATTTTACCGCAACCAATTCCACGTCAAAAACCAAAGCTGCATTTGGTGGAATTACAGCACCTGCACCACGTTCTCCATAGGCCAAATGTGAAGGAATCACGAAACGAGCCTGGTCTCCCACATTTAAAAGTAGAATACCTTCGTCCCATCCGCTAATTACGTGCCCTACTCCTACCGGAAATTCCAGCGGCTGATTTCTTTTATAAGAAGAGTCAAAAACGCTACCATCGGTTAGCATTCCTTTGTAATGCACAGAGACGGTTTGACCTTTTTCAGGTTTTGCTCCTTCTCCCTTTTTTTCAATTTTATATCGAAGTCCGCTTTCTGTGGTTTTAAAACCCTGGGAAAGTTTACCCAATAATTCTTCTTCCCTTTTCTTAGCGGCTTCTTCTCGTTTGGCTTTGGCGCCATCAAATTGTCTAAAAGACTCTACAGCATTAAAATTCTCAGCCTTTTCGCCAGATCTAATGATCTCTAGCTTTTCAATTTCATCGCCTTGCTTAATACTATCTACGACATCCTGCCCCTGAATCACGCTACCGAAAACGGTATGTTTTCCGTCTAACCAGGGAGTTTCTACATGGGTAATAAAAAACTGACTTCCATTGGTTCCGGGACCGGCATTCGCCATAGAAAGTTTTCCTGGAGCGTCGTGTTTTAGTTCCGGGTGAATTTCATCTTCAAATTTATAACCGGGACCTCCAACTCCTGTTCCCTGCGGGTCACCGCCCTGAACCATAAAGTTAGGAATCACCCTGTGAAATTTAAGTCCGTCGTAATAAGGTTTTCCCTGAGGAAAAGCCTCATTTTCAATTTCACCTTCGGCAAGCCCTACAAAGTTACCAACCGTTCCCGGTGCTTTTTCGTATTCCAGTTCTACTAAAATCTGGCCTTTAGTAGTATAAAATTTAGCGTATAATCCTTCGTTCATTTTCTTATATTTTTTTGAGAGGCAAAGATATCCATTTTTAGTCTAATGCTTTTAGTATACCTTTTCACCATTTACATATGTTTCTAAAACTTTAATTTCAGGAATCTCTGAATTCTCAACTTTCATAATATCCCTATCCAGAATAATGAAATCGGCAAATTTTCCTGGTTCAATACTTCCTTTTTCTTCTTCTTCAAAATTTGCATAAGCCGCCCAAATAGTCATTCCCTTTAAGGTTTCTTCTCTTGAAAGGGCTTGTTCTTTCATAAAACCATCTTCGGGAAAATTATCGGTATCCTGTCTTGCTACGGACGCATAAAAAGTAAGAAACGGACTCACCTCTTCTACAGGAAAATCGGTCCCAAGTGCAAGAATTCCGGCTTGATCTAATAACTTTTTGTAAGCATAAGCGCCCTTTATTCTTTCTTTACCTAAACGATCTTCGGCCCAGTACATATCGCTGGTCGCGTGTGTAGGCTGAACTGAAGGAAGAATATTCTTGCTGAAATATTTAAAATCTTCTTCATCTATTACCTGCGCATGTTCTACTCTCCACCTGCGATCTTTATCATTGGCTAAAAGTTCGTCATAAGTTTCTAAAACCATATAATTAGCCGAATCTCCAATAGCGTGTGTATTCAGCTGAAACTTAGATGCAGCTACACGTTCTGCTGTTTCCTTAAAATCTTCAACAGGCGAAAGCAAAGCCCCAAAATGGCCGGCACGATCGCTATATTCTTCTTTTAAAGCAGCACCTCTGGAACCAAGCGCTCCATCACCATAAAACTTTACCGAACGCACATTTAATCTTTCGGTTTTAATAGGATCTTTATCTAAATAGTAATCAAGATTCTCCTCTGTATTACTAATCATAGCATACAGCCTAATTTTAAGGCTTCCATCTTTATGAAGGCTATCCATAAGCTCTATGGTCTCTTTATTTATCCCAGCGTCTACAACTGTGGTTAATCCGTATTTAAAAGAGAGTTTTTGCGCATCCATTAAAGCGTTTACCTGCTCTTTGGTAGAGGGCGCTGGTTGGGCGTTGGCCACAAGTCCCATAGGATTATCTATAATAATACCGGTTAGCTCTCCATTTTCCTGTTCTATATCTCCTCCGCTAAAAGAAGTTTCGGTGGTGATTCCCGCTTTATCCAGGGCAGCCTGGTTGGCTAGAAGTGCGTGACCATCTATTCGGGTTACAGCAACCGGGGTGTCGGGAAATAATTGATCTAAAGTATCTTTATTAGGGAACTCTTTATTCTCCCAATCATTTTGATCCCATCCTCTACCGGTTATGAATTCCACATTTCGCTTATTTTGAAAATCAACAATGCGCTGTACTACCTCTTTAAAGCTCTTGGTCCCGGCAAGGTCTACACGTTGTTGTTGCAGGCCCAGTCTATAAAAATGAGCGTGACCGTCTATAAAACCCGGAAAAACACTTTTGCCACCGGCATCCAGTTTTTCTGAGACTTTATATTTTTTCTGAAGTTCTTCAGCAGTGCCTACCTCAAGAAATTTTCCATCTTTCGTTACAAAAGCTTCCGCAGTACTAAAGTCATCATCTACTGTATAAATTTCTGCATTATAAACCAATAGATCGGCTTCCTCTTTATTCTCAGAATTACAGGAAATTAAGGCGATACTTAAAAAGCAAAAAAGTACTATTTTTTTCATCTATTTATAATTTTAGATAAAAATAAAAAATGCGCCCGGTAAAGGCGCATTTTATTCAATTATTTAATTTTTTAAGCGATTTTAAAAGACCGAATTAATAATTTGATCACGTATACTTTTGTTGGCTGCAGCAGCAAGCGCTACCGAAACGAATAGGCCAATCATGGCGTAAGCAAAATCTTTAAAAATCATCTTACCGGCCTTCTTACGGTGTTTCTTACCTTTTTTATTTCTGGCCAAGCTTATCGCTATTTCCCTACCACCAATAATACCAAGGAATACCCAGGTAGTACTCATAGGTACTGTACTGATAAACAATTTATAGATAAGCAGAATTACATAAGTTAAATCTACTAAGGTTGCTGCACGAATATCTGAAATTCTGGATTTCTCACTAACTACTTCCTGAATTTTATCTCCCCTCAGGTAGAACAATAGTCCTAAACCTCCAAAAATGGTAAGTGCAAATACTACAAACTGAAAAGCATCCAGGCTACGAGGCAAGAATACGGCTATATTGGCACCATCCTGCATTACCCAAACTCCCCAGAGCGTACCGCTTACCACCCATTGAACGGCGGTCCAGCTATTGTTGAATTTTCTACTCTTAAAGTATTTTTTAATAAAATTATAGGAAAGGTACCATACCAAAAATGACAGTATGAAGGCCATAATATAGCCTGTCCAACTCTTCCATACCACCGAGGTAATCCCAGAGGTATCGGCACTAAAAACACTTAAAATAAGGAAAGTTGTAGAAACCGGCATCTTAAGCCTGGTTAGAATTAGCAAAACTAATGGTGCTATAATCTGAAAAAAGCTGAAAGACTCCGGGTGTGGATACGGCGAGGTTCCATCGGGCTTGAGAAGTCGTTGAAAGGTAACATCTCCATCAAAGTAGAACCAACTAAAGCTCACCACTCCAAGGAAAATAGTTCCTACATAGAGCCATAAAATCCACCAACGCTTAGACTTATTACTTTCAATAAAAGTCCCAAGAGACTGAATACTATCGTTCGCTACCGTTGCATAAGCAGCAAAGAAAAACCCAAGCCACATAGCGGCAGTTTTATTGCCAGTGAATATTCCGGCCATAATAATACCAACAATTACAATTGCAAGAAAAGCTTTTTCCTGAACCATAAAGTCCAGAATATTCAAATATGGACGGGACCGGTCACTCCGTTGAAACTTTTTACCTTTTGCCATTAAGTAGCTTTTTTAATTTTTTTAAATATTTTAAATATTAAGGTGTGGTAAATCTTCCTTAAAAATTGGATACAATATTAATTAGTTCTATTGTTAATTTTCAATTTTCAATGTTGTGTTATTGTTAAGGAATTTCCGAAAAAACAAACACGTAAAAAACTGATTACAAATACTTTATATCGTTTAAGCTAATAAATTGCGTTGATAATAATACAAAAAAGCACCTTAAAAAGGTGCTTTTTGAGATTTTGTATGGATTTATTTATTAAAAATCGAACTTATAAGTAGCTCCTGCAAGAACTTGTAATCCCTGAACTCTAAAATTAGTCCAACGTTCATAATCATTATTCAACAAGTTACTTCCTTTTGCAAATACAGAAAGCCTATCGTTAAAACGGTAACCTAAATGAGCATTTACATCAAAATAGCTATCTAGTGTAATGGTATTTAAGACTGGATCGTTTGAAGATACTATTCTTTCCTGGTCAAAGCGCTCTCCTATGTAAAATAAATTAGCACCGGTATACCATTGTTCGTTAATCTGGTAATCGGCATTCAACGATGCTTTAAGATCTGGAAGGTTCCAGGCTTCGGCTTCTCCATCAGTATTATAATCAAAGTATTCAGCATTTACTCCTAACCTGAAATTCTGGTTTACATCAACATTTATTTCACCGGCAATAGATAAGGTTTTTACATCGTCGTAAACAACTTCAAAAGAATTCCCATAGGCATAATTTTCGGTCATTATATCGTTTGCCCGGGGATTACGCTTAAACAAAGCTTTATTAAACTGGGACTGATATCCCGTTTTAAAATTATAAGAAACAGCATTACTTAATTTCCCTTTTGCACCAACATAAGCATTGTACTCATTATCTGTTGGCCTTATTTCTATACTTGGGGAAACATAAGGATTCTCCTGTATAAAATTATAATAGGTATTTTGTTGTAAACCACCTTCCAGACCTGCGTAAGGCGTAAAGTAATCACCACCCAGTCTATAACTTGCGGTTACTTTTGGATAGATGTAAAAATTGCCATCACTATTTTCAACATCCTGACTATAATAAAAAGCTACACCAAGATCTAAAGTAAGGTCATCTCTTAAAATTAATAAACTCGGGTTTATCCCGAAGTTCATAAAAGTATAATCGTAGTTTCCGAATCCAAGAAATTGCTCTCCCATTTGTCCCTGAACAATATCAGTATACACATTGGTGGTAATTAACTCATCTGCAATATTTACTTCAAAAGTACCGGTTGCATCAAAATGATTTTCTGAAGTTGAATAAGAATCGCCGGTATGCCTGAATTTTGCCCTGGCATTGTCGAAAAACGAATCGTAGAGCTCTATTTCTCCTCCTGCATAGACTGAAAAGTAATTCTGAGAAGGATCTATAGCATTAATTTCATCATTACTAAAGGTCTCATTTTGCGGCAAACCATACCAATTAAAGAGCTGATGTTGGGCACCAATTTCGGTTTTCCAATCTAAATCGCGGGTTTTAGAGTTATAACTTAGGTTAAGCTCGGTATCATAAAATTTATCATCTAATGCAATACCATCAATTCCTCCCTGGGATGAATTATGATCTAAATAAATTCCAAAATTATCGCTTCGGTTTACTTCCAGGTTGCTGTAAAATTCAGCTAATAAATTTCCGTAATTTCCGAAACCAAGACTTGCATAATTATCGTAAACCTTTACGCGTCTCTCTCTTTCAACAGTGGTAGCACGCCCTTTTGCCGGGGTAAAAGTGGAAGCCACCGGAACTGAAAAAATGCTATACTGTACAGGTCTTTTTTCGGTTCTAACAGAATCTGACTGGCTGGGGGTTTGCTTTATTTTGTTAGCGTCTTTTACCGTAGGTGTATATGGTTTTACCACAATCACGGTTTCACTATCTATAGGATCTTGAGCAAAAAGAACCCCGCCAATTAAAAACATACTTAAAAAAAGGCTCTTTTTTATTGAAAACATTTGCATATAGAAATTCTTAAATGTTAGGTTGAAAGTTGAATTAATTATTTGCTTCTACTGAAGAATTGGTTTTTGCAGCTTCTGTCTTTATTCTTGAAAGTTCCTGCTTGGCCTCCTGCACAATCTCAGGGTAATTTTGGAAGTTCTTAATTACATTTTCCAAAATATAAGTAGCCTGATACGTATCGTCTAACTCGTAGAAATTATCTGCCATTAAAACCAAACCTTTAGCTCCCCAGCGCTTATAGCCGGAAAAATCTTTAGCCAGAATTTGAACTGCAGCATTCGAAGCTTCGTAATTTCCGCTTTCATTTTTAAAATAAGCATCATAATATAAAGCTTCAGCGGCCAATTCTCCTTTAGCCGTTTTTTGTACTTCTGAATAAGCGCTTTTTGCTTTACTCATATTTCCTGAAGCAAAAGCCGCACGAGCTACAATTACACGAGCATCATTACGCGCTTCTGAATCTGACTCTGAGTTGGCTAAAACCTTATCGGCATAATTCGCCGCCTTAGCCGGTTGATCTAACTCGAGGTATGATTTCATCAAGTTAGACTGTGCGAAAATTGTATTCTGCTCAGAGCTGGCTTGTTTTTCAAGTTTCTCTAAGTAACCAACTGCTTCACGATAGTTTTCATTTTCCAGCAAGATTTCAGATAGTCTTGAAAGCGCCTGCTCGGTAAATTCATTTTTAGGCTTATCGGCTATAAAACGATAATTCGCTGCCGCTTTATCTTTATTTCCATCTCTGTAATATAACTGACCTAAATAAAAATTAGCGTTTATAGAATGGATTCCGTTAGGGAAACGTTGCAGATAATCTTCAAATCCGGTTATTGCGCGGTCATATTGATTGTTGAAATATTGATTTTCAGCAGATTCATAAGTAGTGTTGTCTAGATCGGCATCAGTAACTTCAACAAAATCTATATTTCGTACCCAGTTTGCGTACTCATCTGTACGGCCAAGATCTACATAAACCATCCTGGCAGTAGAAACGGCCTGCTTAGCTTCCGGTGTATTTGGGTAATCGTTAACTACTTTCTTCAATCTTTCTAAAGCACGATTTCCATTATCGGCATTGTAATGAATTAAGGCCTGGCGCAGCATTGCTTTAGGTACAAATGCGCTTTGTGGCACTTCTCTAATTAACCTATCGTAAGCAGATAAGGCTTCACCGGTATTATTGGCAGAAACATAGGTGTTCCCCAATTCGTACATAGCATCGTCTCTAAAAGAAGATCGCGAATATTGATTTATAAAGCTTTTAAGCTCAGAAATTTTAGTGTCTCTTCTATCTATAAAACCATAGCTCATCGCTTTTTGAAATGCAGCATAATCGTTATCACCACTTAGCGAAAGTGCTTTATCATAAGCTTCAATTGCCGGCCAATACTGGCTACTTACAAAATAGGTGTCACCAAGACGCAATAAAGCATCATTTCTACGAGCAACTTCGTTAGCGCTATTTTCAGAATAACGCTTAAAGAACTCTATGGCACGAGAATATTCATTCTTTTTAAAGTAAGCATACCCAAGATTATAATCCAGGTTATCCAATTCTTCTGTGCCTTTTGCGGCATTCATACCGGCAAATTCACGATATCCAATTATAGCATCATCAATTCGGTTAATATTATATTCACTTTCAGCTTTCCAAAAGGTGGCTTTTGCAGTTATTTCCTGATCTCTAGGTTCAGAAAGTGCTTTTTCAAAATTAGTGATGGCTTTTGCATAGTCTCCGTCTTCATAAAGCTGAAGCCCGTAATAGTAAGCTACTTTCTGGTAAGCTTGTTTATCGCTAAAGTTTCGGTTATTCTCCAGTAAACGCATCGCTTCTTCATAGTTACCTGAAGTAAGGAAAGAATCGATCAACAAACTCTCCATCGCCGCCCTGTTCTCAGAATCTGGATATTTTTCAATAAAATTAATCAAGACCTGCGATGGGCTTTCGTAACTATTTCCAATCTCATAACTCAGTTTAGCGTAATTCATATACGCATCTTCCTGAATTTCTGGATTAAAGTCCATCTCGCTGGCATTTTTAAAAGCGTTTAGAGCCTGCTGCTTTTGATTGGATTCTAAATAAGATTGCGCTAAATGATAATATGCATTTTGTGCAATTTGATTTTTCCCATCTATAATTTTATTGAATTCAGAGATCGCATTTTCATAATCTCCTTGCTTATAATAAGCGTAACCCAGTTGATAATAATCGGTATTGTTCCATCTTCCGCGTTCCCCATCGTATTCCTTCAAATAAGGCAAAGCTTCTTCATATTGTTCTAAGTTGAAATAACTCTCCCCTATTATCTTATTGAGTTGAGAACGCTCCAAGCGGTTCGCACTTTGTAATTGCTCCTTGGCCAGTTTAATAGCTTCCTCAAATTTACCTAACTTGAAGTTCATATCGGCCTGGAAGTAAGACAGGTCTTCACTATAGCGATCGTTACCTCTTACCGCTTCAAAATTTTCGTTAGCGGCTTCATAATCGTCGCCTTCATATGCCATATAACCGATGTAATATTTAGCCTGGGAACCAAATTCTTTCGAATCCCGAACTCTTTCTAAATACTTACGAGCCTGGTCGTATTGTTTTGCTCTAAAATAAGCGTATCCATTATTAAAATAAAAACGTTGGCGCTCTGCCCGGCTCATACTATTTTCATCAACTTTGTCATACCATTTGCGGGCTAATGAATATTTTCCGGTTTGAAAATAATAATCGGCTACATCACGATAAGCTGAATTGGTCTTGGTACTGGTAAGATATCTACTCACAAAACGCTCCATTAACCTGTCGGCGCCTGGCTGATTTAACCTTACAGCGGCATTGGCGATATAATAAGCGCAATCTCCTTCAATTTTCTCGTCTTCGGTTTGCTCTTTAACTTCATCAAATAAATTTTGAGCAGCTAAATATTGCTGATTATTATAAAGTTCGAGGGCTTTGTTAAATTCGGCGAGATCGTGCGTATAAGTGGCCGATCGCTGGGAAATTCCGTTAAAAGAAAAGAAAATTAAAACAACAAACAGTAAAATTTTGTTAGGTGTCATTTATAGATTTTTAAGTTGATGATTCAAAGATAATTTAAACCTTGCTTTAATAACGCCCATATAAAGTGATAATTATGTTAATGTAAAAAAAAGTAAACTCGCAGCTTTTGAAAAATGTATATTTACCAATATTTTTATCCCAAACTAAGCCTAAATATTTATGTCCAATACCGTCCTGGAATTAAAGAATGCTGCTATTTACCAGCGAGAAAGCCTTATTTTATCTGAAGTTGATGTAGAAGTAAATAAAGGTGACTTTGTATATCTTATTGGTAAAACCGGTACCGGAAAAAGTAGTTTTATGAAAACACTTTATGGCGATTTACCACTTACCGAAGGCGAAGGGACAATTGTAGATTATAATTTACGAACGCTCAAAGAAAAAGACATTCCTTTTTTAAGAAGAAAGCTAGGTGTGGTTTTCCAGGATTTTAAACTTTTAACCGACAGGAATATCAAAGACAACCTACTTTTTGTTTTAAAAGCTACCGGCTGGAAAGACCAAAAAGCAATGGAACATAAGATAGATGAAGTTTTAGATAAAGTAGGAATGAAATCTAAGGGCTTTAAATTTCCTTATCAACTCTCTGGTGGAGAGCAACAACGTGTTGCAATTGCACGTGCACTTTTAAATGATCCCGAACTTATTCTTGCCGATGAACCCACCGGAAACCTGGATCCACAAACATCGGTAGAAGTTATGGAAGTGCTTCAGGATATAAGCAAAAACGGAAAAACCATTTTAATGGCCACGCATGATTATGCTTTACTGCTAAAATATCCTTCAAAGACTCTAAAATGTGACGGGCAACGCGTTTTTGAAGTAGTTCAGAAATCAGTCTAAGGCTGAACTTCATCAGCTTTTACCCTGTGCGGCTTTCTATTGATAAAAAGATAGTAGAAATTAACGCATACAATTACTGCGTTGGTAATAATTACCGGCCAGGAATCTATTAAAACTCCGTAGGCAATAAAGAAGATACAGCCAAGGCTGTTTACGACTCTAAGCTTTATGATATTCTTCATAAAGAATGAAATCGCTACAAAAAAAGAGGAAAGGTAACCTATCCATTCGGTAAGACTAATTCCCAGGAATTCCATATAAAAAAGAAGAGTTTGTTTGAAAAGTTATTGAGCTCGTCATTCTGAACTCGTTTCAGAATCTAACATCTTAGACCCTGAAACAAGTTCAGGGTGACGGAGAAAACAACCTCCAAACAAACTCTTTTAAGTTGAGTGATTAAACTATTTTATTTCTTTTACGCTCGTTTTCTGTAAGATAGATTTTACGCAATCTTAAGTGGCTTGGAGTAACCTCAACATACTCATCTTTCTGAATATATTCTAAAGCTTCTTCCAAAGAGAACTTAAGCGCAGGAACAATCTTCGCTTTATCATCGGCACCAGAAGAACGTACGTTAGAAAGCTTTTTGGTTTTGGTAATATTCACTGCCATATCATCCTGACGTGAATTTTCACCAATAACCTGGCCTTCATAAATTTCCTCTCCCGGATCTACGAAAAACTTCCCTCTATCCTGAAGCTTATCTATAGAGTAAGGAATTGCTTTTCCGCGTTCCATAGAAATCAACGAACCGTTTTGACGTTGTGGAATTCCACCTTTCAACGGCTGATACTCTTTAAAACGGTGCGCCATAATCGCTTCACCTGCAGTAGCAGTAAGCAACTGGTTACGCAAACCTATAATTCCTCTGGAAGGAATCATAAACTGAATGATCATTCGTTCGCCACGGGTTTCCATACTTAGCATTTCTCCCTTTCTCATCGTCACCATTTCTACAGCTTTCCCTGAAACTTCTTCAGGTAAATCTATAGTTAGTTCTTCTACCGGTTCACTTTTCTCACCATCAATTTCTTTAATAATAACCTGAGGCTGACCGATTTGAAGTTCGTAACCTTCTCTTCTCATCGTCTCAATAAGAACAGAAAGGTGCATTACTCCACGTCCATAAACCAAAAATTTATCGGCACTATCAGTTTCCTGAACCCTAAGGGCAAGGTTTTTCTCTAATTCTTTGGTAAGTCTTTCTTTAATATGCCTTGAAGTCACAAACTTTCCGTCTTTTCCGAAGAAAGGAGAATCGTTAATTGTGAAAAGCATACTCATTGTAGGCTCATCGATTGCGATGGTTTTTAGACCTTCAGGATTTTCAATATCGGCAACAGTATCACCAATTTCAAATCCTTCCAGACCAACCAAAGCACAAATATCACCAGGTTGAACTTCTTCTACTTTTTTACGGCCCAAACCTTCAAAAGTAAATAGCTCTTTAATTTTTGTTTTCTTAATGCTACCGTCTCTCTTAACAAGCGAAACCTGCATTCCTTCTTTTAAATGCCCTCTTTGCACTCTTCCAATTGCAATTCTTCCTGTAAAAGAAGAGAAATCTAAAGAAGTAATAAGCATTTGAGGAGAACCTTCCTGAACTTTAGGCGAAGGAATATGTTCCAATACCATATCAAGAAGTGGTTCTATATTATCTGTTTTCTCATTAGGATCGTCGCTCATCCAATTGTTCAGGGCAGAACCATAAACCGTTGGAAAATCAAGCTGCCATTCTTCAGCACCCAACTCAAACATAAGGTCAAAAACCTTCTCGTGTACTTCATCTGGAGTACAGTTAGGCTTATCTACCTTATTTACTACAACACAAGGTTTTAACCCAAGATCTATAGCTTTTTGCAACACAAAACGTGTTTGCGGCATTGGGCCTTCAAAGGCATCTACTAAAAGTAAAACCCCATCGGCCATATTCAATACTCTTTCTACTTCACCACCAAAATCGGCGTGACCAGGAGTATCAATAATATTGATTTTGGTGTCTTTATAGACTACCGATACGTTTTTAGAAGTAATAGTAATACCACGTTCTCGTTCCTGATCGTTGTTATCCAGGATAAGATCTCCGGTGTTCTGGTTATCCCTGAACAAACGGCAGTGATACATAATCTTGTCTACCAGGGTAGTTTTACCGTGGTCTACGTGCGCGATAATCGCGATGTTTTTAATAGCTGTCATATAAGCGCCTCATTTTTAAGGCTGCAAATGTACGGCTATTTTTAAAGAAACAAGTATCTAATGCTACTTATTCAAAATAAAATATTCTAGACTAAACGCTCTGTAAATCAAAAGCTTAATTTCTGGGAAGCTATTTTATAAACTCAGGAGTTAGTTTTTAGCTTTTTGTAAATGAAAAAACCGAAATAAATTAATGCAATTGTTCCAAAACCTATTCCTAATAAAGGCTTTTCAGGTCTTTGGTAAATGAAGAAAATCGTAGCTGCGGTCATTATTAGCGCATTTACTAACAAACGCTTAGCGGTATAATAATTCCTAAACTGTTCTGTAATACTTCCCATAGCTTTATTTTTTTTTCAAAGCTATGAATTTAAAAGCAATCTTTAACTTTCATCGGCCGAGGGACCATAAGTGGCCGGTACCGGGATATCTAATAGCCGAAAGTAAACTCCTAACTGTGCCCTATGATGCGGCAACTGGTTAAACACCATCATTCTAAGCACACTATATTTTGGCATATCCATTAAAACCTTTTCGTTCTGGATCATTTTCCAGTTCTTTTCATATTCTTTATCTGGTTTTCGTAGAGCAGCTTCGGCTTCCGCAGTATTATTTCTTAAAACTTCAAGAATTTCTTCTACACTGGCAAAATCGGGAGCTTTATAACCGGCCATATCCATCTCATCCATTTCCATAGTTCCGGTGATCCAACTGGGAATTTCAGCAAGGTGATTAGCCAGTTGTCTAATACTCATAGACTTTTTATGGGGGCGCCAATTCATTTTATCAGCAGGAATCCGTTTTAGAAATTTTTCGGTAATCACTACTTCGTGTTGAAGCTCAGATATTAATATGTTTTGAAGTTCCATAATTTTAAAATTAAAATGGAAATTACAACAAAAAGGTCATCACTCCTTAAGTTTTAAAAACAAAAAGACCTCTGGAAAACACGTATTTTTGGAATTGTTCCTACCGCTTAATTCTATTATATTTGCGCAACCAATTCCTTTTTTATGAAACTTGACCGAATTCCACAGTTAAAATATACAGATTCCAACAACTTCTTTTTACTTGCCGGCCCTTGCGCTATAGAAGGCGAAGAAATGGCATTAAGAATTGCCGAAAAAGTTGTGGAAATCACCAACAAACTGGAAATCCCCTATGTTTTCAAGGGTTCTTTTAAAAAGGCTAACCGCAGCCGAATTGATAGTTTTACCGGAATTGGAGATGAAAAAGCTTTAAAAATTCTTCGAAAAGTTTCTGAAACTTTCGAAATTCCTACCATAACCGATATTCACGAAGTAAGCGATGCGAAATTAGCTGCTGAGTATGTAGATATTCTTCAAATACCCGCCTTTTTGGTTCGACAAACAGATCTGGTAGTCGCCGCTGCAGAAACCGGAAAAGTGGTCAATCTCAAAAAAGGACAATTTATGAGTCCTGAAAGTATGAAGCACGCAGTAACCAAAGTGACCGATTGCAATAACGAGCAAGTAATGGTTACCGATCGCGGCACCATGTTTGGCTACCAGGATATGATTGTAGATTTTAGAGGAATTCCTACAATGCGCGAATTTGCTCCTACCGTTTTAGATGTTACTCATTCCCTTCAGCAACCAAACCAAAGCAGCGGTGTTACCGGCGGAAGACCAGATATGATAGAAACCATTGCCCGAGCTGGTGTGGTTAATAATGTAGACGGCTTATTTATTGAAACTCATTTTGATCCTGCCAACGCAAAAAGCGACGGAGCGAACATGCTAGATCTTAAACATTTGGAAACTTTACTAAGCAATTTAGTGGCTATAAGAAAAACTGTAAATAAGTTATAAGTTTCCTAAAATTTATTTCGAGTAATTTATATAAAATTTTTTCAAAGTATTTTGCAGAATTAATCATTCTGTTTTAATCATGTTGAAAAATTACATATCCCTAATTCCCCTATTAGCTTTTTGCTCCATTTTTTGTAGTCCGAATTACGTTTTCGCCCAGGACGAGCCTGAAGTAAATATTGGGGGAGCTGTTCGTTTTAACTACAATCTATCCTCCTGGAAACCCGGACAGAAAGCCAGGGGTGGCGATTTTGGTTACGATGTATTTATCATTAACGCCGATGCCAAATTTAAGGGTATTTATCTCGAAGCCGAATACCGTTTATATTCTGATGCTTTTGGAGGCGGATTCTTAAAATACGGATTAGTTGGCTACGAGTTGGATGAAAAAAGACGCCTTGAATTAGGACTTGCCGAAGTTCCATTTGGGATCGAAAGATATAACTCTCATAACTGGTTTCTAAACCTTCCTTATTATGTTGGCCTGGAAGACGATTACGATATGGGCGTAGATTATATTTATAATGATGACCGTTTCCAGTATCACGTAGGATTTTTTAAGAATGCTGAAGAATTTGCCTTTGGAAGTAACACCCCATCTTCTCCGCACCGGTACTCCTATGATGTTGTAGGCAGGAATAAAGAGGTGAATCAGTTTAACACCAAGTTTATTTGGAAGCCATTATCAGATAATACCCATAAAATTGGGGCTTCGGGTCAGTACGGCGGCTTGTACAATATAGACACCGAAGAAACCGGAGACCATTATGCAGTTGCTTTGCACTATGAATACCAAAGTAATGACTGGTCTATAAAAGGACAGGCTACCAAATCTAAATTAAACCCAAAAAATGCACCAGGAGAATCTCGAGACATAGTTTCGATGGGGGCTTATGGAGTGCCTTACCAGGTAGCTGCAGATTTTGAAATCTATACCCTGGGAATAGCAAAAAAACTCACACTAGATACTAACTTGATTAAATACCTGGAGTTTTATGATGACTTTGGTTATATGAATAAAAGGAAGAAAGAGTTTGCCAATACTTTTATGAACGTCTTTGGAGTACTTATTAATTCTGGTCCAATATTTACGTATATAGATTACGCTGCTGGATACAACCATTCCTGGTTAGGAGGTGATTTTACAAATGAATTCGCTGCAGGGATGCAGGATGCCAAATGGGAAGCCAGGTTTAATATCAATATCGGCTATTATTTTTAGTAAAACTTCGATAGCTGCATTACTTTCAACAACATATTCCTCAAATAAAGCGAGGTAAACAATACTTATAGCCATCTTAACAATTGTTTTATTTGATTAAATAAAAGTTAATACAAGCTCAGTTTAAGATTTTTCGTTTTAATTTAAGTTAATTTGGCAATTAACCAAGCAATATTATCTTAATGAGAACCCAAAGGATTTCAGGGAATCACTTCTCTTTCAATTCATTTTTAGCTATTATCAGTTTTTTTATAATAGCTCCTTTAACTGCACAAGATGAGCCCGAAATTTCTGTGGGTGGTGCTCTTAGATACAATTATAATCTATCTTCCTGGAAAGATGGCCAAAAAAACCGTGGCGGCGATTTTGGTTATGATATTTTCAGAATAAATTTCGATGCAAAATACAAAGGGATTTATCTAAATGCTGAATATCGTTTATATTCTGATGCCTTTGGTGGTGGTGTGATGAAACAAGGTTGGATGGGTTATAAATTTAACGATCTGGACGAAATACAAATTGGACTAACTCAGGTTCCCTTTGGCATTCAGCAATATAATTCTCATAACTGGTTTTTTAACCTCACTTATTATGTAGGGCTTGAAGATGATCACGATATGGGAATAAAATATATTCATGCTGGTGAAAAATATGAATATCACCTGGCTTTCTTTAAAGGCGCTGAAGAATTAGCTTTTGGAAGTAATACTGAATCTTCTGCCAGCCGATACTCTTACGATGTTGTAGGTAGAAATAAAGAGATCAATCAGTTTAACGGCAAGTTCGTTTATAAGTTTGGCGAGAAAGCAGCAAATCGTTTAGGAGTTTCTGCCCAATATGGCGGTCTTTATAATTTAGATACTAAAGAAACCGGAGACCATTACGGCCTCGCTGCACACTACGAGATCACTCAAAACCGGTGGAACTTAAAAGCGCAGGTTTTAACAGCCGCGCATAACCCTATTAATGCGGAAGGCGAAACCAGGGAATCTTTAACTTTTGGCGCATACGGCTTCCCATATGAAGTTGCTGCCGATTTTAATTTATACTCTCTGGCAATTTCAAGAAATGTTCCCGTGAACCTGGGACCTGTTTCAAATTTGGAATTCTACAATGATTTTGGTTATATGCAAAAGCATAATAACAATTTTACCGATTCTTATATGAACGTTACAGGAGTTCTAGTTACCGCGGGGCAGGTTTATACTTATATAGATTATGCGGCCGGTTATAATCACTCCTGGTTGGGAGGTGATTTTGTAGATGATTTTGCAGAAGGTATTCCAGACGCAAAATGGGAAGCAAGGTTCAATATCAACATAGGATACTATTTTTAATTTAATTTCTGAAAACCAATTATATGGCAAAAAAAGTTACAAGAAGCGATGAGAAAAAGTCAATCTTTGGATTGGAAGTAAACGGACCCGTTTTCTTCATTTCCTCTTTTTTCATCATTTTAAGCATCGTCCTAACCCTGGTATTTGAAAAACAGGCAGAAACAGTATTTTCAGATATTCAAAACGCAGTGGCCAATAATGCCGACTGGTTTTTTATAATGTGCGTTAATATTTTTCTGGTGTTTCTAATCTATCTTGCTTTGGGACCATTCGGCAAGATGAGAATAGGTGGCCTAAAAGCCAAACCTGAATTTAAAACCCTCTCCTGGTTTGCGATGTTATTTAGTGCAGGGATGGGAATTGGGCTATTGTTCTTTAGCGTGGGAGAACCCATAATGCACTTTAACACACCTCCAACAGCTGAAGCGGGAACTGCTGCAGCAGCAAAGGAAGCTATGAATTTCACCTTTTTACACTGGGGTTTTCATGCCTGGGGAGTTTATGCATTAGTAGGCCTGGCGTTATCATATTTCACCTATACCCGTGGATTACCGCTAACCATCCGTTCTATTTTCTATCCTTTTTTAGGAGATAAGATTTATGGAAAAATTGGAGATGCCATAGATATTTTTGCAGTGTTAGCCACCTTATTTGGTTTAGCAACATCTCTGGGTTTTGGAGTGCAACAAATAGCTTCAGGTTTAGATCACGTCTTCAATGTCCCCAGCGGAATAACCACTCAGGTAATCTTAATTGCTGGAATTACCCTGGTAGCCACTATTTCAGTAGTATTAGGGGTAGATAAAGGGGTGAAAATCCTTAGTGAATGGAATATGCGTGTAGCTTTAGTACTACTTGTACTGGCACTTATCCTAGGCCCTACCATCTTTATTTTTAGATCTTTTGTAGAAAATACCGGAAGTTACTTATTTAATTTTATTGAAATTTCTTCCTGGAGTGAAACCTTTACCGGTGGATCCTGGCAAAACGACTGGACCGTATTTTACTGGGGCTGGTGGATTGGATGGTCTCCATTCGTAGGAATGTTCATTGCTCGTATTTCTAAAGGTAGAACTATTAGAGAGTTTATATTGGGCGTATTGCTTGTTCCTTCCCTGGTAACTTTTTTCTGGATGTCTGCCTTTGGTAGTGTAGCTATACAGGATGCAATGGGTGGTGATATGAGTATTGTAGATGCGGTAAACGATGATATTGCCACTGCGCTTTTTGTCTTTTTTGAAGATTATCCGCTATCTATGGTAATCAATGTGGTAGCAGTAATTCTTATTGCAGGATTCTTTATTACCTCTTCCGATTCCGGTTCACTGGTAATTGATAGTTTAACTTCAGGAGGAAAAATAGATGCACCAAAAGGGCAACGTATATTTTGGGCGGTAACTGAAGGAACAGTAGCCGCGGTATTACTTATTGGTGGTGGTTTACAGGCTTTACAAACGGCCACAATTGTTACCGGACTCCCTTTTGCCTTCATATTGCTTATTATGTGCTATTCCCTCTATAAAGGTTTAAAAGAAGATCATGTGGAACTGCAAGACAAGAAAGAGCAAAAAGAGATGGAAAACTACGAGGAAATCGTAAACGACATCGTTAAGAAAAGAAATATTTCAAAAAACACAGAAAACCAATAAAAATAGGCATTATGGAGAAATTCAATAATATTTTGGTTGCCTTAGACCTTTCAGACATAGACAATACCCTAATAGATTATGCCTCTTACCTGGCTGATACATTAAATTTAAAAAAGGTTTACTTCGTACATAACATCAAGACCTATGAAATTTCATCGCTTTTTGAAGAGCAATTGAAAGATATTAATTTAGATGAAGTTATAGGTGATGAGTTAAACGAAAAAGTAGAAAGTCGGTTTAAGGGAAAAGCAGAATGGGAAGTCTTAATTTCGGAAGATCCTTATACTGAATCCCTGATTAATTATATTACCAATAAATACTATATAGACCTGGTAGTTATGGGTAATAAGAAAAGACATAAGGGAACCGGGGTAGTAAGCAATAAGCTTCTTAGATTATTAAAATGTGATATTCTCTCTGTTCCAAGAGATTTTACACCGCAAATAAAGAATATTTGGGCTGGAACCGATTTTTCTCGGGAATCTCGAAAAATATTTAATGTAGCACAAATGTTACAAAAAGCAACTTCGGCACCAGTTACCGCAGCCTACGTTTATTCGGTACCTGTTCAATTTTCACCTTATGTGCCTAAAGAGGCCATGGCCCCTAAAATTGAAAAGCATGCGATACAAAAAAGCGAAAAATTTCTTAGTAAACTCGATTACGACGGGGAAGTTACACCGCTAATTATTCCGGGAAGAGATTCTAGTGTAGCCAGTAATTTATTGGAGCATGCCAAGAAAAATAAGGTAGACATTTTAATTGTTGCCGATAAAGGAGCTAACAATATATCGAACCTCCTGGTGGGAAGCGTAACCGAAGAATTATTTGGCGAGAAACCGGAAATTCCATTATGGATTTCTAAATAAGACCAATATTTTATTTAAAAAAAACCTGCCAGAAGACCGGCAGGTTTTTTTTGATTTTTTAGTCTTTATTGAGGTTAATTTAGCTGAATTCCCACCATAACGGGCAGATGATCTGAAGGATATTTCAAATCTTTTGAATCGCTTAAAACAGCATATTTTTTTACTTTAATATTATCTGAAACAAAAATATAATCGATTCTCCTGTTCACGGCTTCTTTAAAATTATAGCCGTTAAAAGTACCTTCGGGCCCAAAATCAAGTTCAGCAAGAGTTTTAGAATCGTTCATCTTTTTTGATAAAAACTGAATTGCACTGGTTTGCGGTTCCAGGTTTAGATCCCCCATCAATATTACTGGAAGGTTTTCTTTATTTAATGCTGAAATTTTTTCCCAAATAAGCTTTGCGCTGTTTTCCCTGGCTTTCTCTCCCACGTGATCAAAATGGGTGTTGAAAACCCAGAATATTTTTCCAGAATCTTTGTCTTTAAATTTGGCATAAGTACAAATACGCTCCATTGCCGCATCCCAACCTACCGAAATTTCAGCTGGAGTATCTGAAAGCCAAAATGTATCGTTTTCCAGTACTTCAAACTCTTTAGCATTATAAAAAATGGCGCTAAATTCGCCGGCTTCTTTTCCATCATCTCGCCCTACTCCAACGTATTTATAATTTTCCATTTCAGATTCAAAATGCTTTAACTGACTTATCAAAGCTTCCTGAACTCCCATAATTTCCGGCTCATAGAACTTTATCTGGTTGGTAATATGCTCCTTTCGTTTAGACCATGAGTTTTCACCATCATTCTCATTAGCATATTTAATATTGTAACTCATCACTTCCACTTCCTGGCTAAAAAGAGTAGTCCCGGTAAAGAAGAAAAGCAGTAAAAGGAAGGAAATTCGGTTAATCATAATTTTGATTTTTGATAAAGTTCGGAAAATTTGAAATTTCCAATTGTATAATTCACTAAATTAATAGAAAAAATTATGGAAGTAAAGCGCAAAAATTTTTTAGTTATTCCTCTTATCGTAGGTGCACTTTTACTAATTCCCTTTATCGCGATGCAGTTTAGCAGCGAAGTGGCTTGGACTGCTTCAGATTTTATTATTATGGGAATTTTACTCCTGGTTACGGGGCTGGGAATTGACCTTGTGTTGAGAAAGGTTTCCAGCAGCAAAAACCGACTTATCATGGGTGGAATTATTCTTGCAGTATTTTTTATGATTTGGGCAGAACTTGCTGTTGGAGTTTTTGGAACTCCATTTGCCGGAAGTTAAAAACTGCCAGAAGAATATTATAAAATCGATTAATGCAATATTTTGTAGACAAAAACTCTATAGTTCGCGAAATATGGGGAAAGGGAGATACCATACTCATTATTTTCGCCGGAGCTTCGGCTGAATTTGCGCTCAATAAAGCTGTAGACTGGCTTTATTATACCGGCCGTTTACCTGAAGACCCACTTGACAGGCTTTTCTCAACGGTTTCTTATGCCCGGGAAATTGTTTTTGCTGAAAAATCGTCGGCATTTAAGGCGATAGATCATATAAATTCTATTCACGCTTCGCTGGAAAATAAACGCGGAAAGAATATACCGGACTGGGCTTACCGGGACGTACTTTTTATGCTTATAGATTATTCCATCAGGTCTTTTGAAATCCTGGAACGCAAGCTAGAACTTTCTGAAAAAGGAGAAGTTTTTGATGTATTTTTTCGGGTAGGTAAAAAAATGAATTTAAAAGATCTACCAAAAAATTTCCATGAATTTGAAAAGATGCGGCAGGAACACCTGGAGCAAAACCTTAAGTACGGAGAATATACCAAAGACCTTTACCAACAATATCGCAAACACCTGGGGTTAATGCGTTACAGGTTATTACTGGAAACACAAAGCCTTATTACTCCCGTTAGCGTCCGTAACTATTTAAATTTGCGTAAGTTTTCTTTCCTAAAACTGGTAATTCCTATTTATAAAATTAGTAAAAGTCTAAAAATTGACGGATTTCTTAAATCGCTGATCCTACCTTCAGAATATCAAGAAGAGATCAAATCCTTAGACATTCAAAATACTTATACCACAAAAGAAAAATTAAGAATCCAAAGAATTAAAAATTGAGTATTATTACACTTAACCGAAATCGCAAAAGAAACTATCTCATTGGTTTTTTCTCCCTGTTAATTATTGAAATTCTTATCGCTAGCTTTATAAAAGATGATTTTATAAAACCATACCTTGGAGATTTCCTGGTGGTAATAATGCTTTATTGCTTCCTGATGGGAATAAGCCGATTCGCTATTTATAAGAGTCTATTTATTGTTCTTGTATTCTCCTTTACAATAGAATTTCTCCAACTCATTGATATCGCAAACCTACTGCAATACCAGCCACCTAAACCAATAATGATAATACTAGGTAACAGTTTTTCGGTTGGGGATTTGGTTGCTTACTTACTGGGACTTTTAAGCTGTCTTATCATAGAAATTCTCAAAAATAGAACCTATTCCCCATCAACATAACCCTGTAAATAAGCGAATTTAGGAGTTAACCTGCCATTTTGGGTCATTCGCGCTCGGGCTAAGACTCCATCTTTATCATTATTAAAGAAAGCCGGGATTACATGTTTCATAAACATTTCTCCAAAACCTTCGCTGGCATCTTTTGGTAATTCGCAAGGCAAATTATCTACCGCCATAACCAGGATACTCTCTTTCTCACGGAAATCTACTTCGGCTTCAGCCTGGGCATCGTAACCATAAAAAGGTTCAGCTATAGTTGAAGGCCTAATTGTACTGGCAATAGGCTCATTGATATCACAAGAAATATCTGCTATATATTTTATAGTAAAATCTTTAGATTTCGCATCTTCAGCAGTAAAAAATACCGGCGCTCCATCTCCGTAAAAATGTCCCGATATAAAGAAATCACTGCATTTAGCGAAACGTAGAAAGTTAGAGTCATACTTGCCGGGTTCTTTAAAAAACTCTTTCAAACTGCCCGCTGAGCCATCTCTCTTTTTATTATAATCAAGTACATCTATATTGCAATATACGGGCTCTTCCCCTTTAAATCTCAGAAAATCCTCCACGTCCAGCTCTTTGATCTTTAAATGATCTAAAATTTCTTTTGCACCCCGGGCCACCTTTCCTGCACCGGTCAGTAATATTTTAATCGGTGGAACTTTTATTCTATCGAGTTCTGCCAACATGGCATCAAGATCTGGCAGAGATTCTACTTTAGGTAAACTATATAAATTTTCTTTTAAACCAATTCCCCTAAATCCATTATAAGTTCCTACGAGACCGGCATATCGGCCAAAACCAATAAGCCTGTGATTCTTTTCATTTACAATTACCTCGTGGTCGTATAATTCGATATTATTTTTGAGAATTTCCCTCAGCAAATCGCGATTATAGGGTTGCTTTTTAATGGTATGGGAAAAGAAAAAATATTTTTTATTCGGAATTAGCGCCGGTAACGGAACTTCTTTAACCCCCAGTAAAACATCACAATCTGAAACATCTTCAGAAACTTCAAAACCGGCATCTTGATATTCTTTATCAGTAAATATTCGAATATCAGAACTTTGCACTTTAAAATTCGCTTCAGGAAACTTTTTTACGAGTTCTTTTAGTTTATTAGGCGAAAAAACTACGCGACGGTCTGGTGGCGTTTTTTCTTCTTTAATCAGTGCAAATTTTATCATTTCTGGTATGGGTTTTGTTCTTTTATGAATGCCTTTCAAAGGTATGAATTTAAAATTGTATCTTTGCAGACTCAGATCAGCTAAAAACTGACTGGATTTCCGCCTTTGCGGAAATAACAATGTTCTTTATTTATGGGGTCGACTTGGTTTTGACAGCGAGTCTAATTGAGTTGTAAGCACGTCGAGCGCTGGGATATAGCTCGTAAATCTCATATTTCACACTTTTTTAAACGGCGAAGATAACTACGCCTTGGCTGCATAATCCGAATCATAGTAGGATTGCTTAGTCCCTACAAGGTAGGGAGCCAAGATGTCCCGCGAAGGCCTTGATTTACGGCATTCGCATTAGGGGCACCGATAAAGTAAATATAGGAACTGTAGGACCTTGATGCAGTTCTAAAATCTAATTGAGGATACGGAAAAAGTTAGGTTGTTTTCGGCCAGACTTTTTCCCGACAATCTAAGCGGAAACTAAACGTGTAGAAAGCATCTGAATTGCTTGTTTGGACGAGGGTTCGAACCCCTCCGACTCCACTTATTACATTCCAAAATGTATCAAAAACCCCGAAATCCTAGGATTTACGGGGTTTTTTGTTTTTAAGAATATCAAAATAAACCAAATTATATCAAAAATTATGTGTGCAATTCGGCGACCAATAATCATGGGAAAAATTGCACACTGGAAACACCCAAAACACCTTTATATCAAATGTTTACAAAATATTAAAGTTTCTCAACCTATCATTTAATAGTGTACATTAATTGCTCAATTTAAACTCAAAATTATGGAAACTTATCATCACGTAACATTTTACACTAGAAAAAGCCGTAGTAATAAATCATCAGAGAGTGATATTTACCTCCGCGTTACAGTTAATTCCAAGCGGTCGGATATGAGTATCGGAAGGAAGGTTGACCCTCGAAAATGGAATGTAAATTCTGAAAAAATGATGGGAAGAAGCCAGGAGGCTCAGGAATTAAATAATTATATGGATGTTTTAAAAAATAAACTAAAACGAATCCAACAAACACTTTTAGAAAAGGATCAAAGAATTACAGCAACAACCTTGATAAGAGAACTTAAAGGAATTGGCAAAAACAAATCTAAAATGACCTTAGAGGTGTTTAGAGAGCATAATGAACAAATGGATCGCCTTTCCGGCAAAAGTATCTCTAAGAGCACCGCTAAGCGATATTGGACGTGTTATAACCACATGGAGCAATTCCTAAAGGAGGTTTATAAAGCTGAGGATTACCGAATGAAAGATATAGACCATCAGTTCATCACAAAATTTGAATATTTTTTAAAGACTACAAGAAAATGTAATCACAATTCCGCCTTGAAATACGTCAATAATTTTAAAAAGATCGTTCGCATTGCATTAGCTAATCAATGGATGGACAGGGATCCATTTTATAATTATAAGGTTCAATATGAAACCGTAGATCGGGAATTTCTAAATGAAGATGAAGTAAAAGCCCTGGTAGAGAAAGAACTTCATTTTGAGCGTTTAAGAATTGCAAGGGATATGTTCGTTTTCAGTTGTCATACTGGTTTGGCTTTTGGTGATTTGGAAAAACTCTCTGAAAAAGATATTACTAAAGGCATAGATGGTGGAAGATGGATAAGAACAAAAAGAAAGAAAACTAAATCAATAACCAGCGTTCCCCTACTACCAATAGCGGAAGAGATCATTGAGCGCTATAAAGATCATCCTGAAATAAAAGACAAGGACTTAATTCTTCCCGTTCCCAAAAATCAAAATTATAATGCTTTTTTAAAAGAGATTGCTGTATTATGCGGAATTAAAAAAAACCTTACCACGCACCTAGCTCGCCATACATTTGCAACCACTATTACATTAACTAATGGAGTGCCTATAGAATCTGTAAGTAAAATGCTAGGTCATAAAGATTTAAGAACAACCCAGCATTACGCAAAAATTGTGGATAGAAAAATTAGTGATGATATGAAAGCGTTGAGAAAGATATTGGAAGAAAAGGCAGCCAAAGATTCAAATAAAAACAACTCTAAGAAAGAATAATGAGAATCCTTATTTGAATTAAGAATCTAATCTTTGCAACGGGATTTCCAATATCTCATCTTCATCATCTTACAAGTGATCCTTGATCGTTATTTCTGGTTTGACTCCTTCAGGCTTTTTGCTTTTGTTCACTCTTACCATATAGCCCTTAAGGACCTTTACAGGAATCTTGGTATTTGGTAAATAAATATAAATAATGATGTGCAACTGATTCTTCAGCAATACTTCTTTTAAAATTACTAATTTCATCAAACTAAATCTTATCTAAAATATTCAGATCAGCTTTAATTATTTACAAGCTCCCCTTTGTAGATTTTAAGGTTCAGCAGTTCATATTCTGAAGCCAACAAATCAACATCTACTTCCTTATTCTTAAGATGCTTGTCAAAAAATGTTGTGATTAGCTTGCTTGTAATTTCAATGCCCTTCTCAGGTTCAATTTCCCCTGCTTCGCTAAGCATTTCTAAGGGAATCATAAACGGAATGTCCATAAAATTGCTATGGCCTGTGTTATATATCCTGGCTTCATAGAAAATAGATCGGCTTTTGTTAATATAGGCGTGTGCGTTAAGGTCTTCTTTATCTTCTGGCCAGTCTGCAGAAATATATAAGAAAGGATCTTCAAAAGCACTATCTACTATACGTCCCCACTGCACGCCATCAACATTAGCTCCGGCCTTAATCCTTTTATCAGTTAATAATGTTTCTCCGGCTGCACCTCCTCCCCTGGAATGACCAAAAACGCCAATATTATTTGTATCTAGCTTTGCTTTTAAAAATCCTGACGTGTTCCAGGAATCTATATAATCCACAACGCCTGTAAGATCTTTAGACCAACGCTCAAGCATTTCTCTCACAAAATAATTTTTCAACCCCTTTTTTACGATAGGATGTCGATCTTTAAAAGATAGATCATCCTTAAAAGCGGCGACCACCGGTTCCATATCTTCCCAGGTCCCCTGTTCAATTTCTTGAGCATATTCATAATTGAAATAAGTTTCAGATCCATCCGGAAAAGTACTTCCTGTACTTTCATAGTTGTGATTGACCGCGAATACCACGTAGCCCTGACTTACTACTTGTGACAATAATGCATAATAGCTATTGGCTTTAGAGTTATACCCATGTGAAAAAACGAGGACAGGAAATTCTCCCTCAGCAACGTTGGCATTTCTATATACGTGTGTATCTACTTTATCCAGATAGTTAAATGTCGAATTAGGAAGTCCATATTTCTGGGCAAACCCGTGTCTTCCGCCTTGATCAATATATGGATCGATTTCGCCTTCTCTATCGCTTGAAGGGTACCAGACTTTTACCATAAGCTTACGCTTGTCATCCTCCTCTTCTGTAATTACCTCTTCACGGTTTAGTTCTAATAAAATATCGCGAGTACCAACGGAATATGGACCTTCGGGTTCCGGTAGATCGAATACGGGTAGAAAAGAAGGAAGAAAGATTGCGATTATCAATAAAAGTGATAACCCAATACCTTTAGAAACCTTTATAAATGTTCTGGAACTTTTTTTTGATCCCCGTAAACCGGAGATAAAAGCAATTACCCAGAGCAAATAGGCTGGTAACATCTGCCATCGAAAACCTTCCACCAACAAGTGAACTAAAAGTAATAATATTAATACTCCAGAAATATATTTTTGTTCAATAGTTTTCTGAGAAAACAGATGGAATCCAAGGTAAATAGTTGAAATAGATAATAAGAGAATTTCAAATAACTGCATGATGTTTTTTTTATAATTGTAGGTTCACAATTTCGCTAATGCAGGTTATTCAAAGCAAGGTAGAATCCGTAGTAAAAACTGCATTCTACCGATAAAAGCCCGGTTTTATTAGGTTCCCTAGTTTAGAGAAAGAAATTACAACCCAATAATTAGATTTAGATCAGGACTTTGGCTGGAGGCTTTCCAAAATTTCGACAGCCTGTTTTTTATAAGTTCGACTGGTTGGTAGCGTGGTATTTAAAATGCTTATTTCGGTAGCGGTAAATGAAGTTACTTTCTCAGAATTTACCAGGAAAGACCGGTGTATTCTTATAAACCTATCCGGTAATTTATTATTTAGGCTAGTGATCTTTTCCCTGGTGATAAGCTCAGAATCTGCTGTAACTATTTTCACATAATCATTTAGGCTCTCGATATAAAAAAGTTCATCCAGCGGAATAAGATGATTTTTACGCTGTGCACGAACTAGTAAGTTCTCCTGTTGATTTTTTGTTTTATCAGATTCAAGACTGGCAACGAGTTCTTCTTTCTTCTGAAATCGTATTACGAGCCTTATAAAAGCTGTTAAAAATACAACGAGATATAGACTTATGCCAAGGGTGAAAATAGAGATACCTTCCAGATTTACCACTGCTTTATCCATTCCTGCAATGATCACAAACGAAAATAAAGAGACCAGCATTTCGCAATAGAGCGAAACCACCAGCATGTAAAAGAAATAAAGCGCAAATTTTTTATACCTGCCGCTTAAAAGATACTTCGGTACCAAAAACGAATTAAAAAAATAGGTGGTAATTATAAGAATCGGAAATAACAAAGCTGAGAAATAGAAGGCCAAAAGAGAACTCTGCCAGCTAAACCCGAAAATTAGTGTGAAAACCAGAAGAACTGAGCTCCAATAAAAAACCTGAATGATTAAGGACTTTTTCATTCTTTCAGATTACGAAACTCGCTATATTTGAGAAACAGAAAACAGCATAACTGCTTCTTCCGTAATTTAAAAATAAAGAAATGACCGAATTGTTCTTTAAAGGTGGCCCAATTTTTATGGGAATCCTGACCATTATCGTCCTTATAATTCTTATCATTTCGGTGGTTTTCTTTATCACGGTTTCATTCCGCAAAATAAATAATTCTGAACAAACCTTAAGAAAGATAAACACTGTAAAGTCTTTAGGCATTTTTGCACTGATTATTGGAATTCTTGGTCAGTTGATAGGTTTGTTCTCTGCTTTTAGAGCTATCAGATTTGGCGAAGTGGAGGCATCCCCAGAAATTTTTGTAGAAGGATTTAAAATTTCAATGATCCCTACTGTTTACGGTATTTTAATTTTTACTTTTTCTATAATACTCTGGTTTCTATTAAAAAGGGTTCTAAAATCATCTTGTAAGTCTTTTAAAATAAACCAAAACTAAAAGCTGTTGTGAAACATTATTCAGGAAGTTCCTGGTTTCATGTTACAATATGTTACTTTAATAGTGATTATTAACATGTAATAACATAACAATTGTTCATAACATGTTAGTTTATGTTACATTTATTGCTATTTTTAACATGTAGTAACATGTAAAATGAAATTAGAATCACCACCAAGTCCTGGGAAAATTGATTTCTCAGCATATATTGACATTTTAGGAAAAGAAGAATTAACCTCATTTTTCAAAGAAACTGATAAAAGATATTTTTATTGGTCAGAAATTAAGCATAGACCAGATATTCCTTTTGAAAACGCAGAAGAAGCTTGGAAAATGATTAAAGCACATAGGCTTATAACAGGTAAGAGAATAGCCTTTAGTGACCATAAGTTTTATTATAATATCACATCATTTATTCAAGAAGATTTACACAACTTTGACCTAAAGTTAATTGGAGGTTTATATAAAAACTCAATTACTTCTCAAGATCAAGCGGAATACTTCAAAAATAGTTTACTTGAAGAAGCGATTGCTTCCTCCCAGATAGAAGGTGCAGCTACAACTACTGATGTAGCAAAAGATATGATCAAAACTGGTAGAAGACCTCGTAATGAGTCGGAACAGATGATAATTAACAACTTCCGAGCTATTCAAGAGATAGAAAATAGATTGGAGGAAGAAATGTCTATCCAACTAATATTGGATATTCATGAGTTAATGACAATTCAAACTTCTGCGAATAAATATTCTGGAAAATTTAGAGATCATCCAATATATGTCAAAGACCATGTAGATGGGGAAATAGCATTTACTGCACCCAATCACAAAGAAGTAAAAGGTTTAATAGAAAGTCTAATCAAGTTCATTAATAATAATGAAGATTTTATCCATCCTATAATAAAAGCTTCTATATTACATTTTATAGTAGGTTATATTCATCCTTTTGGAGATGGAAATGGCAGAACTGCTAGAGCATTATTTTATTGGTTTTTAATTAAAAAAGGATATTCCCTCTTAAAACATATTTCAATATCTAGAGCAATTTTAGATTCAAGAACGAGCTATGACAAGGCATTTTTAAAAACAGAAAACGATGATAATGATCTAACATATTTTATTACATATTCAATGAAAAGTCTAAGAGTTGCTTTTCAAAATCTTGTCAAGTACAGAGATAAAAAGAGGGCTGAAAGGATCAGGGCTTCAGAAGTTATGTATGAAATGATGGATAAAGGTTTTAATAAACGACAATCAAATTTACTTGGATATCTTTTCATTAAACCAAATTCAACAATTACAATTCCCGAATACTCGAAAAAACACGATATAGTAAGACAAACAGCAAGTAGAGATTTAACCCAATTAGAGAAAAAGGGAGTTCTTTCAAAATATAAGGATGGGAAAAATTTAATCTATCAACTAAATGGTAAAAAGCATTTAAAACAAATTCTCGAAGAATAACGTTTTACAACAACGTTTAATCGCCAATAGCCGGTAGCGCTAGTAAGAAAATAATTATCTTGACCAACAAACCTATACTAAACCGACAAATCCGCGTCCATTACTCCACCAACTGGCGATAACCGCGACCGTTAGAGACATAAAAAAAGAATATCACTGGTAAGAAAATATAATGCAATTTTTTAAAAATCTATATAAAAAACTTTCAAAATTTAATAGAGTCTATTCTTCGTTAAAGAGATCAAACACCTCCTTGTTAAGGTCTGGAATATAATTACCAAGGGCCTTCAAGGCTCTTTCCTGAATTTTACCGAAACTCTCTGATTCTAAATCTCCCCCGGCAATCTCCCAATCCTCAAAGTAAAGAACCTGTGAGAGGTAAGTATCATCTTCACCATAGTACATAACTGTAACACGGGTGCAACTGAAAGCCAATTGTAAAGAATAGAATACGTTCTTAAAATAATCTGGAGTATGAATTTCAGGTAAATCCAGGGAAATCAAGTTTGTTTCCGGATCATAAGAAAGCCAAGTTGGTAAAAAAACTTTTCCCAGTTCAAGCATTAGAATTTAATTATAGACAAGTTCTATAAATGTAATATTTATTACTTAAAAGGTTCCTTTTTTAAGAGAAGCTTAAATATTTTGTTGCCAGTTGTTACCCTTAAAGAACCTTAATTTTTCTTTTTAATATTGAAGTCCTGATCAAGTTAATTATTTTCAATCAATCATCTAATGGAGATGAACTGTTTTTATGCTTTATATTTCCAGGTCTATCCTTTGTTACATTAATAAACCGGCCGTTTTCTAATCTATAAGCGCCTCCAAATTCAACAAACCAAAGCCTATTATCGCTAGCTCATATTTAGGTAGAACACTTGGCATCTCAGAAAAGAACGAAATTAGTTTCCATAAAAATAAAAAACCTTAAACGATCAATTGGACCCCATTTTTAATTTAAGTTAGTCTACGCCATTATGCTCCTGAACTTTTTAATTTTGCGATATCACTTTCATATACCTCATTTAAATATTCGTTATAAGGATCATTTCTTTTATAACTGTAATATTTCTCTGCTTTGTCTAAATGAAATTTACTTTTAGTTAAATCGCCAGTTTCTAAATAAATTTTAGCTAAGCCTAAATGAGCTTCTACAGTATATTTAGATTGGCTTAATGCTTTTTCAAACTGTATTTTTGCCTTCTCAAAATTCCCTAATTTATATTCTGAAAGCCCGGTGTAAACAAAAGCCTGAATATTAACCCAGCCTTCTCCTTGATTTTCTATACTTTTCACGAAGTGAGTTATGGCTTTATCATATTTTTTTAGTCCAAAATATGCCTCTCCCCTTAAAAAGTCAATTTCTTCACCCCAGGGTGAGTCTACGAAATTTGGAGTTAATGTATCTAACCGATTAAAATCCTTTAATGCTCCTTTAAAATCTCTTAAGAATCGAAGTTTCATATAACCTCTATAACCTAAATGCATTTTAGGATCTAGTGCTACAGCTTTATTAAGAAGTTGGAAACCTTCCTTATAAAACCCTCTTTTGTTATAAGGAACTGATTGTTCAAAATAAATTTCATCGTTTTCCGGATATTGGAATTTCAATATTTCAAACATTGATTGTGAAAGGTAATCTCCTTGCAAGTGGGAAGCAAAATCATATCTCTTCTCTTTATCCGAAAAGAATAGGAATGAAATCACAAATACCGAATAAGATGTAAAAAGAACAGTCAGAAGAATTTTCAATATTTTAAAGATTTTCTTCATTTTCTAAAATATATCTACAATTTTATCATTCTCTATTTTGAAATTTAAAATGTAATAACTGTCATAAGTATAACCGGATTTATTTCCGGCTGGATTCCAATTTTTAAGGTCTCTCAGCTCTTTCTCAATCTCTTGAATATTCTTAGAATTAACTTCAGTTTTTTGTAAATCCTCATTAGTTGCCTTTAACCTAAATCTTCCAATTTCTCCTTTACAGTTCACAACGAATCTATAAGTCAACAGCCCGGACTCCTTGAAATCTAAAGATTGCAACTCACTCAAAATTCTGTTTTTTATTGCTTTTTTCCCTCCAATATAGTCGGTATTCATTCCGTAATACTCAGCAACCTTATCTTCATTGCAAAGTTTAAAATTATTGTCATCTATTCTGTCATTCGCTTCTAACTCTCCAATTCTATGTGTTGCCTGATAATAACCCCAGGCTGTAATGCTCAATGCAAATAGAAAACTTATCAAAAGGAAAATGTTCGTTTTACTTTTCAATTTTATTTAATAGATGCTGCATAGTTATATACAACGATTACGGTTAAGATAAGTAGCGTGTAGGGAGGAGCTAACTTGTCGGCCTAACCAGGATTGATTTAGATTTCTAAAATAGAGAATTTTAGCTAAACCAAAATTATTTTCTTTAACCGATGCTGCACTCCAGCTAAGTTAATTTCTTTCTTTCTACAATTTTAAGTGTAGACCAAAATAAAAAGCCAAAAACGATAATTACAGGAATTGTTGTTATTGGAGCTAGATTTCGAGCTGTATCACTGGCGACTTTTTCCTGTATGATCTGTTGCTTTTCTGTTCTTTCATTTTCTTCAAAAAAGCCGTTTCATTAAGATCGTAATTTATTAATTGCTGTTCATAATACTTTTCCTGCCCAACAATAAATAAGTTATCCAAAAGATAGAGCGCCAAGGAAAATATTAAACTGGACTTGATATTATTTTTTATCAATTTCATTTAAGCTTATTTTTTGAAATGGACATCACTTAACCATTATTGACAGCGGTATTTTTGCTAAACCATTCTAAAATTTCATTCTTTAAGTCATCTGTTCCAGAAATCTTGAAATTAGGTTCCACTCCATTCCAATATTCTTTTTTTGTATAATCAGCCATCACGCCAGAAGTAAGTATTAAAATATCATTATTTTTTAGCGTAATAGTGCTATTTGACGTTGTGTATCCCGCGGTACTGTTGCCAAAAAATTTGACGTTTGGATTACTCATTAAGGCAATAGCTGCTGCTTCACCTGAACTTGCGGTATTTCCGTTTATTAAAACAGCAATTTTTAAATTCTTGTTTGTGAGTTTATAATCAAGAGGAGCATCTATAAATTTTTTAGTTTGATTCGATGCACCATTAAATATTTGATTTTCTTGCTTGCTCCATTCGTGCCATTTTTCTTCTATTAAGAAATAACCTAGAATTTCGTTTTCTAAAAATGGGGTTAGTGAAATGAGCATTGGCCACATATTCCCTCCATTATTCTTTCTTAAATCAATGACCCAACCTTTTAATTTTTTAGCATCTTGGTTTTTTATATTCTCCAGATTTTCAGTAATATATTCTGCGCCTTTTTTTAGAGTTTCGTCAAGACTTTTTCTGGAGTCAATAAATGGGAGAATATTGATATAACCAAGGTTCTCTTCATTTTCAAATGCTTCTATTTTTTTATAGCTATAAGCTTTCTTTCCCTTTGCAGATAAATAGGTCTCTGTAGATTGATCGTAATAACTTGAATGTTTTTCACCATTTAAAGTTAATGCAGTAATTACGGCAGAATCCTTAGAAAATACTGTGCTTTCCCAAACTTTCTTTTCAAAATTCTTCCAGTCTATTGAATCTTTATTAATGGAATTTCTTTCAAATTCTCTTATCATCTTTTTGATGGACTTCTCATCATTTTTTGAAAGCTCAGTATCTTGAGAATGAGAATTTTGGAAACTAAGTATAAGTATTGATAAAAGTAATATTCTTTTCATATAAGTAGTTAGTGTATAAAAATAAAGTAAATTGACAGGGTGAGCATGCAAAGTTATCGGCTAAAAATTCGTTTGTTGATCAAGTTAATTATTTTCAATCAATCATCTAATGGAGGTGAACTGTTTTGAAGCTTTTTATTTCCTTTACCAGGGTTCATTCTTTGTTACATTAAGAAACCGGCCGTTTTCTAATCTATATGCACCCCAAAATCCCACAAACCAAAGCCTATTATCGCTGTCTTTAAAAATCTTAAAAACTACCGGGCTCTTATTATTTTATGTTTTCTTATGTTCAATAATCTTTTCGCCATTATAGGTATATAAAAAATGTTGGTCTGCAACAAACCAAATATCACCATCTTTATCTTCTGCTAAACTGCCTATACCTTTTCCTGTTTCAATTTTACCTTTAGTAATATTTTCAGCCTTATTACCTGTTAAATTATAGAGTCCGTTTTTTGCTGAAACCCATAATTCACCATTTTTATCCTCGAATACTTCATTGACAAAATTTGTTTGAATTCCTGCTTTTTTAGAAACATTTATAAGAGAATCGCTGGCGTATGAAAACAGACCGGCATTTGAACTAAACCATAATGTACCGTTACTATCTTCGAATATGTTATGAACTATTTTTGTACTTGAAATACCTCGAGTAGAATCTACTTTACCTTCAGGAAGAATAAAATCATTGAACTCCTAACCGTTAAAAACACAAACACCATCTATGCTTCCAATCCAAATATCACCTTTTTTATCGGCAGCAATTGACCAAACATCATTACTAATTAATCCGTCAGATTGGTAATAATTTTTCATCTCTTCTCCATCCACACTGCTTACTCCATCCGTATGACCCAACCAAATTTTACCATCAATGCCTTCTGTAATATCTTTTATTGTTACACCTTTTCCCGATTCACTAATGATTTTATCGATATAGATTAATGAATCACTTTCAAGTTTAAATGCCCCGTTTAGAGTTGCAAACCATAAACTCCCGTGGCTGTCCTGAAACATTGTCCTTAGAACTTGATTTATCTGCCTGTTGGTATCAGACAAAATTGAGTATTCCCTGTTCTTTCTAAATTAATAGATTTTTTTTCGAACTATAATAAATTTTGCTCTTGTCATTTCATCGCATTGTCATCGATGAAGTCTGTAAGAGTAAAATCGCCCTGACTATTTAAAAATAGGTTTGTAGATAAATCAAACAAATGCGCCTCAGTTTCAAAAAAATGCATCATATAACCGGCGGTATTTACAAAGGCTACAAAATCTCCAATTTTTGGCAAAGTTGGCAAACTTATTTTTCTCTTAAGAAGCACATCTCTTTCTAAACAGTAAGCCCCGGTAAAGAAAACATCTACGGAAGTGTTAGACTCTTGGGAATCTTTATATATAATAAAAGGGTCTAGTAAAAAGTCTTTGCTTGAACTCATCATTTGTGTCATGTTCATTTCAAGTCCCACTAGCCATTGCCCTTTAGCATCCTGTTTCCTATGTGCAACCTTGGCAAGGGTTATTCCTGTTCGGTTTAGCAGAGATCGACCCGGTTCTATGCGCAGTTCTAATTGTAATTCTTTTAACTCTTGAGCATTTGTTTTTCCTGTCTGCAAATTGGAATAATCAAGAACTTCCTTTATGAAGGTCGTACCATTTACTTTATTGAAATAGGGATATGTCTTTAAACTGCCACGTAATTTTCCATCAACCATCTCATATCCCAAACCATCATTATTAAAAGTAAGCTGATTCCGATCATTCTGAACAGCATTCTTCAGTTTTGTTTCGAAATCTGTCCACTCCTGTTCACTTTCCAAATAATTCATTAGAATTCCACCTCCTATATCTATAAAAGAAATATCAAAAGCTTTCGCATTCAATGACCTAATAAGGTTTAAGCAATCAGACAAAGCTTTACCCCTTTGCTGCGTTGAGTAACCATCTAAATGAAAGTGCAGACCCTTTAATTTTAAATTTTGATAAGGTGAGCCCAAATTCAATTTTTTTGAGATAAACTGTTCCACTTTTTCAATATCAAAACCAAAACGGCTATAAAGCTTACTTTCTTCTACTATAAAACCACTTACGCGAATTCCTATAATTGCTTTTTTATTTAGCTGCTTGGCAATATTATTGGCTTGTTCCAATTCCTCGAAATTATCCAGTATTATCGGTATTTCGTTTTGGATAGCAAGACTATATTGTTCTTTGGTTTTTATGGCAGCCGTTAGTACTAAGTTATTGCCATTTCCGCCCAAAGCGATACTTTGTTCTAGTTCTCTTAGGCTTGCAGTATCTACGCCAATTCCCGACCCAAAAGCCTGCTTTACTAAGGATTTTGATTTATTGGCCTTTCTAGCATAAAAAATCTGATATTTTAGATCATACGATTCAAAAACTTCTTTATAAGAAGAAATCGTACTGGCAAATGTTGGTAGATGATGAATATTAATAGGTGAGGAAAATTTTCTGAATAATTCACTTAGCAATTTCTGGTTCTCAAATAATTGATGCATCCAGGGCGAAGTGATTGGGGTTAACCCGCCTTCAGGATTTCCTTTAACGTACTTTGTGTTATTTATCATTTTTTTCCTATTCTTTTGTTCTTGTTTTAATAGTAGGGCAGCAATATCTTGAGCCCAATGTGACGCAAAATTGTTACGTTCTCTAGAAAGCGTATCATTATCAAAGGTAACACCTTCGGTTGGAGTGCCATACATCGTGAAATTTTCCTGTATAAAACCACCGGGAGCATAAACTCTCCCTTTATTATCAATATCAAAACTGCCTGGATTATAAAAACCATCATTTTTATTAGTAAACGGTCTTATCAACCCCTCTTTCAAAAGATTTGCGTATAGCTCCGAATAACTTTGAGAGTTGTTCCTGGGAATACGAGCATTAATAAGATAATTAATATCTATACTAAGTTGTCTATTCTGCAATTTATAATGGATTTGGTCCTTCCCCGTTAAACTCGAAATTTTGGGATTACGAACAAAACTAAAATCAATTATTTCAGCTTCGGACAATGCTAATATCTTTTTCATATTTTTAATCGGGGGCCCGTAAGCGATACGATTAAAGAAACCAAAAAAAGAGGTATCAAAAAGTTGATGAGAATTAGCATCCAAACCGGCAAAACTATATAACTTATTAAAAATAGGACTAATTTTCCGCCAAATACCGGCTGCTGCCATAATCGGACTTTTCTCAGTGCCTTTTTCAGCTTCTTGAATTAGAAATTTAATATAAGTATGCATTTCAGCATGTGGTATAATTTCCTGGTCGGAAAAAGGATCTGTGAGGATTTTCCAAAAAAACCTTTTTTCCGAAAAATGAGTATTATGGAATTGTTCTATTTGTTCATCAATGATTGCTGCATTTGAATCAAACTTCAATTCTTGCTCATAATTTCTGAAAAGTATTTTGTAGTAGCTAAACCTGAATTCCTTCTTGATTATAGGAAGTATATCTTCCTGGAAAGAAAGATTTGGAATGGTTTGAAGATTTCGAACAACTTCATCGCTAAAGAAGTAAAGTTGACTGCCATCATCGTCATTAACACCACGTGGAAACATCGGCAATCCGGTTCGTGAAAACGGAAAAATTTTATAGGGCTCCCGGCCGGATACTTTATAGGATAAGTTTCCTTTTTTATCTCTATCAAAAATCCCTCCCCGGCCTTCAGTAAGAGCGAGTATAGCGTCAATAGCGGTTAATCCAAATCCTTTTACAGCAATATTTGATTGCTTCTCTATATGTTTGAGTTTTTGAGAAATAGGATAGATAAACTCAATAATATTACTTGGGTTACTGGCAGGTTGAAAATGGGAACCACTGCCTACATGTCCGGTTGTGAGTATTAAATTATCAAAAGCTAATGAAAAATCAAGTCCCTCTTTATTACCCTCTAAGTTGAATCGTGTGTTGTCCTTAGTTATTTTCTGTACAGTTGCTAAATGAGGTATTATATTTACATTGGATGGAGCATTTCTCTTCAGTATTTTGAATGACTCCATCAAATAATTACCCACCATCGATCTACTGGCAAATTCTTTTGAAAAATCTTCAATAGGTTTATCGGTTTTTTCAGAGAGCCATTTGCAAAAATTCGAAGGTTTTGGAAAAATTGCATCCGGTTTACCTCTGTACCAGCTATCAATATTTTCGTTCGCATAGTTCATAATTAAATAAGGTGGCTGGTCACTACGATATACATTGCCAGCCCCAAAAAAATGATTCTGATTAAAAATATGAATAGCTATGGGAGTTTTGATGCTTGACGTTTTTAGATGAGCCAAAAGTCTTTCCAATGCATATAATCCTTTCGGTCCAAAACCTACAATGCCTATGGTAAATTGAGCTTTGAAGGCTAAATGACTGTATTCTTTACTTACCATCCAATTATAGACTTTTCGCTGAATTGATATTCGGGAAATTCCTTCTTTATCCAATCCAGATTATAAATGGTATCCAAATAGCGATCTCCACGATCACTGAGTAGAAAAACACAACTGGCCGAAGGTTCCAAATGCTTTATGTAATCTTTAATAGCTGTAACAACTCCACCCGTAGAACCGCCACAAAGTATGCCTTCTGACTTTAGAAGGGACCAACACCCCTCTATACAATCCGTATCGCTTACTTCCACATGATCCCATATTTTTGCGATATCCAAAAACTGGGAGTTAACGCCTGCGCCGTGTCCCGGAATGAGGCGTTTTTTTGATTTACCTCCAAAAAGAACACTTCCTTTTGCATCTACGGCAACAAGTTTAGTTTTTAGATTATTTTCAGTAATAAAATCGGCATAACCCATTAGTGTACCGCAGGTACTGGTAGCTACAAACAGATAATCTACCTTATAATTTAAGCTGTCCATTATTTCAACAATAGTTTGCTGATGGGCCAATGGGTTATTGATATTTCCATATTGATCGGTCCAAAAACTATTTGGATGTTGCCTAAGCAGCTCTTGAACCCTTTGTAAACGCGCGGCTAGAAAACCACCGTTAGGTAGCGGTTTGCGCACCAAATCTACAGTAGCCCCATAGGCCCTCAAAAGCTTTTCAGTATGAAGATTAATTTTTGGGTCTACCACTACAATAAGCTTAAGGTTATAGTGAATACAGGCCTGAGCCAAACCCAACGCCATATTGCCCGAACTTGATTCCACAATTATATCGCCTTCTTTAACCAAACCGGTTTCTAGTGCTTTCTTTAAAATAAATGCCGAAGTCCGGTCCTTTAAACTTCCTGCCGGATTGGAACTTTCTAATTTAGCATAAATATTCACTCTACTTTGTGGATAAAGTTTCTGAATATTCACTAGCGGTGTTTGACCAATTGAATCAACAATATTATTTGAAATTTTGGATTTAAATTCTGTTTCTGCCCGCATAAAAAACTATCTATAAATAACAACTAAAGTACTTTTACTTTATCACTAATCGGCGATTTAAATCCATTAAAATTAACACTAAGCAAACCTAAATTGTTCTTATTAATGCAATGATCTAATATATTATAATCTTATTACTAATTATTAACCTAAACTATCGGTATTCATAAAATGGTGAAATAATATATCAATCTTTTTAAGTGAATTATTATAAACTTCCTGTCAAAAAATTGTTCTTAATTAAACCAGGGATTTAAACTTGTAAATCTAGTTGAAACTATTATTACTTGTAAATTCTTTTTAATTCATACATAGGTTACAGCTTCTTAAGTGAAAAAACGTCGAGAATAGAATAATTTAGACCTAATAGAATTTGTAAAAGTATATTAATATTTCTTTTGATCTGGTCTTCAAATTCGCAGCTATCATACCTTATTACTATGGTTTGAATCGGTTTTTAGTTAAAATGAAGTATCCTAGAAAGTTCAACAAAAATTATCCAATAACACCGGAAACATGAGATATATTGCGTAGCAGTTAATTTTTCTAGCCTTAATCGATGAACTCTTAAAATTAAATAACAGATTTAAATATTCTACTATTAGCTTAAATACGGCTTTATTCGAGTTTGATTTTAAGAATTTTTCCTTCATATTCAATGATGAATGGTGGAAAATAACCGGATATTCTGAGTATAATCACAATTTAGATTTTTGGGAACGTGAAGAATTAAGTTTTTGTCCTTTATTTCAGGATGATCTTTATAACGCTCAATAATCTCTTCCGCTGTTGGTAGTAGGGAAAACTGGTAATATATTGATTTTTTGTGGTTTTTTGTTTTCATGATTTCATTCGATATGGCTTAATATTACCCTGTTTATTGAATGATTCGGTGAATACTTTCTTTCCAACAATTTAGAAGAACATTAGCATTGATTTTCCTTTCGCCTTTATTGATAAAGCTTAACTGAAACCTTTTCAAGGAGCTGGATCTTTTCCCCTTTGATTGGTGATCATAAAAATTCCCAGTTCGTATTTCGGAACAATAAATAAAAAACACTGTGATTTCGGAACTCCTCCGTGGTGTGGATAATATTTCCCCCAACTTAGAATTTGAAGCATCAACCTCCCAGAAATAAACCCTTTTCTTTGAATTTTAACTCGAATTAGAATAGACCAAATCCATTAGGAAAGTTGATACCGGATATATAGCCCCTTCCAAATCTGGATGGAATTTTCACTAAATATTCTCCAAACTTTTGTTCATAAAGATTTTGAAATTTCCGGTGATAATCCTGAAATACTATTGATAGCAACAATCCTTTTACTTGCTCTAGTATTTATGTTTTACTTCGGATAAGTTTTAGCGAATACTATTTTATTAACACATTCCCTTAAATTAGGATGCATATAGTTAAACTTTTATTAATATACCCAATATCGTTAATGGTTATCTGAAAACCGCACAAGAACTGGAATTTATAATTGGAAATTTATTAAATTAAAGGTTGAAATTAACCAATTAAATTATTTAGAAAAAATAATAACATGGAAAGAAATAAGGCTAAAAATTCAAAAAAAAATGATCTGTCGAAAAACCTTAAGAATGATGATGGAAAAATAATGACTACCAACCAGGGGGTTAAGGTAAACGATACCAATAATTCGTTGAAAGCAGGTGAAAGGGGCGCTTCCCTGCTGGAAGATTTTATTTTGAGAGAAAAGATCACTCATTTTGATCATGAACGGATCCCGGAAAGGATCGTGCACGCACGTGGGAGCGGGGCGCATGGACATTTTGAGCTGTATGAAAGCATGGAGAGTTTTACCAAGGCTCCATTATTTACTGATACCAGTAGAAAAACACCTGTATTTGTGCGATTCTCTACCGTGGCTGGGTCCAAAGGATCTGCAGATCTGGCAAGAGATGTGCGGGGTTTTGCTACCAAGTTTTATACAGATGAAGGGATCTTTGACCTTGTAGGGAATAACATGCCTATCTTCTTTATTCAGGATGCCATGAAGTTTCCAGATCTTATCCATTCTGTAAAACCCGAACCAGATCGCGAAATTCCCCAGGCAGCATCGGCTCACGATACTTTCTATGACTTCGTTTCTCATACTACAGAAACTCTTCATAATCATATCTGGGTAATGAGCGACAGGGCGATCCCCAGGAGCTACCGAATGATGGAAGGTTTTGGGATCCATACTTTTCGTTTAGTTAATGCTGAAGGGAAATCACATTTTGTAAAATTTCACTGGAAGCCACTTTTAGGAACTCACTCTATTACATGGGATGAAGCCGTGAAAATCCATGGTGCAGATACAGATTTTCACCGTAGAGACCTCTGGGAAGCGATCGATGCCGGGCAGTACCCGGAATGGGAACTTGGGTTTCAAATAGTGCCTGAAGAAGACGAGCATAAGTTCGATTTTGATATCCTTGATCCAACCAAGCTTATTCCGGAGGAAATGGTGCCTGTACAACGTGTTGGCAAAATGACCCTGAACCGTAATCCTGATAACTTCTTTGCTGAAACTGAACAGGTGGCATTCCACCCTGGACATGTAGTTCCGGGAATCGATTTTACAAACGACCCACTTTTACAGGGACGTTTATTTTCATATACCGATACACAATTGTCAAGACTGGGAAGCCCTAACTTTCATGAGATCCCCATTAACCGTCCTATAAATGAAACTCATAATAATCAGCGGGACGCGCATATGCGAATGACCATTAATAAGGGAAAAACAGCTTATTTCCCTAATTCCATCGGAGGAGGCTGCCCGCATCTTGCGAAAATGGCCGAGGGAGGGTTCACCTCTTATGAAGAGCGCATCGATGCTAAGAAAGTGAGAGCACGAAGTGAAAGTTTCAATGATCATTATTCGCAACCTGCCTTATTCTATCGAAGTCTTACTGACTGGGAGAAGGATCATGTTGCCGATGCGTATACCTTTGAACTAGGTAAATGTACTTATGATCATATTAAGGAAAGAATGCTGTACATCATTAATAATATTGATGAAGACCTCGCTTCCAAAGTAGCCGAAGGGCTGGGAATGGAGATTCCGAAGAAGATAGATGGCCCTGTAAACCAGGCAATAGGTGCCGATGACGATGTGAAGAAGCATCAGCCAGGGAAAAAGCAGAATTACTTGAATAAATCTGAAGCTTTAAGTTTAACTCATCTACAATCGGATAGCATTGCTACCCGTAAAATTGCATTCCTGGTAGGTGACGGTTTTGATGGGGAAAGTATGTCCAAAATGAAAAAGGCCCTGGAAGATAAAGGAGCTATGGTACAAATAGTAGCCCCTCACGGTGGAACGGTGAAATGTGATAAGGGAAAAGATCATAAAGTTGATGCTGCTATCCTTACCACAGAAAGTGTGCTTTATGATGCATTATATGTACCGGGCGGCAGTAACAGTGTAGAAGCCTTGAAAAAGGCCCCTAAAGCCCCTAAGATAGTTAATGAAACACTGAAGCATTGCAAAGCTATTGCTGCCGATTCGGGTGCAATGGAATTCCTTAAGAATACCTACCTGGAGGACTTTAAGGATGACAAGGCTGTGCTCATTGATGAGACACCTGCCAAATTCATTAAACAGATTGCCGCCCATAGAAACTGGGACAGGCAGAAAAAGGTAATGGAAATCCCTGTTTAATTTTTTTGAAACTTAAAATTAATAGGTCGCTGGCGGGAATCGTTAGCGGCCTTTATTTATTTACTTAGAAATATAATTGAATTATCAATTGGAATTATGCTTGTCCTTTATTTAATATATGGGACCTTTTTTATGACTGTTTTCAGTTACATACGTGGATATTATCACAGATCAAAAGTTTAAAAAACTGGAGTTATTAAATTAATTTATAAAAATCAGCCTTCTATCTAGAGCCGGTTTTTAAATACAACTTACCGGATAAGTTTAGAAAAAAACAAACGGTAAATTTGGTGTATGTGTTGTTAAAATTTCCCTTTTCTAAATACAGAAGAATGATATTAAAGCTCAATGGAAAAGGTGGGAGCGCGAATTAAAACTAAAGTTATCGCATCGGTTTATTAATAATCCAAACTAATTTAGGAAGCTACTCAATCTAAATTAGATTCTGTTTTAATCTATCCACTGTCAATTCTTTAAATGGGCAAATATTTGAATTTAATTTGCTTGTCTTTCAAACCTTTCTTCTCAAAACTATATCTCATTCAGAATTATATAAACAAAAAATAAGTAATATTAGACATTTCTTAATTTTTAATTAAATTTAACCGTCCGAATTAACTAGCCTTTTGGCGAATATCAGTAAGTTATAAACCCTACGTAAATGAATACTTCTCTCATTCCTTAAAGTGATTCAAATAAATACTAAAGGTCTAATAATCATCGAATTTTGTTCTCAATTAGTATAGTTTTCAGAAACACTATACTAGTTAATAATTTTTTTGCAATAAGTAAAAATATGTATAACGATCAATACCAATACAAAATTCTTATAATTGAAGATAATGAAGGAGATTATTTAATCATCTCCGAATATTTAAAGGATATTTTCCAGTCTTATACATTAACCAGATTAGCAACCTACACTGAGCTTCAGAATATTTCAAACCCTCAGGAATATGATGTGTTGCTATTAGATCTTACTTTACCTGATAAAAAAAGAGGTGAATTAGTGAAACTTGTTTTAGACCAATTTCCACTTACTCCTATTCTAGCCTTAACCGGTCATACTGAGATAGAATTTGCCAAAGAGTCTCTGGCTTTAGGTATTGCAGATTATTTAATAAAGGAAAACACTTCTCCTGATTTACTATATAAAAGCATTGTGTATAGCCTAGAAAGATTTAAGAATATAGCTGCTCTTGCTAAATCAGAGCAACTATATATAGATCTTTTTAATTTTAACCCACAGCCGACCTGGGTTTATGATATTGAAACATTGAAATTTTTGGATGTCAATAGTTTGGCTATTGAAAGTTATGGATATTCAAAAAAAGAGTTCCTTAATATGACTCTAACAGATATACGTCCTATAGAGGAACAAAAACGTTTACAAGTCTCTGTTAAACTATTAAAATATAATGGTGAGGGATTGAAAAATAGAATTTTTACCCATATTAAAAAAAATAATGAGAGAATAAGGGTTAAGATTGAAAGTAAAATAATAGACTATAGAGGTAAAAAGGCAGTTTTAGTGGTAGCTAGCGATATTACTGAACACCTAAACTATCTTGAAATTATCGAAAAACAAAATGAAGAATTAAGACATACTGCCTGGTTACAGTCCCATGTAGTACGATCTCCCGTAGCCAATATTCTCGGAATAGCAAATCAATTAAACGACGATTCATTATCAAGGCAAGAAGAAAAATTATTTCTAGAGGCTTTACTAAAAAATACGGAAGAACTGGATGGCAGTATACGAAAAGTAGTGGAAAGATCTGAAAAAATTATTAATGAAGACATTACCTTTAATATGCTAGGTGTCAATTAAAATTAAGCTCACATTTACTTTTTAAATTTTATTGAAGAGAAAAATTTTACTTAAAAGAACGCTTATAAATTTTGCAATGACAGGTAATTATTTACCAAGCAATCAATATAGAATCCCTTTTTAATAATTGCCTTTACCCTGTTAAAATTCTTGGGAAAGCCCTTGCTCAGAAATTTTTATACTATCTCGAAATCACCAAACATATTAAGGCTTCAGAAATAATAAATACAACTAAAATTTAAAAACTCAAGCCCTTCCCAAAAAGAGCTTGAGTTAGTTTTTCAATTTCTTAAAATTGAAATGCATACTGTATTTTAATACCAAAAGCCAGAGTTCTTACTTCGTCCCGATCCTTTAATGCATTGATATCCCTTCGAGAAGATAACAAACTGCCAAAGCCAAAATCTGTCGGGTTTTGAGCATTGTAATCAATAAGCCTTGCTCTTGAAGCGTCAGGCTTAATATCATTTAGTCCGTAATCAAGAAAAAGTCCCATATAAAGCGCCTGGCTGTTCTCTAATATCAATTTTACCCCACTTTCCAGATGTGCTACAAAGTTTGTTTTCAGCTCCAATTCAGACTCAGCATTTTTTACAGCACCAAACTCCCCAAATCCAGCAAATTCAGGACTGGTAAGTTCCACGTCATATTGAGAGTAAAAACCACTGGTTTCAAGCGAAGTAGCCGAGCTTTGATATTGTGAATTTAACACTAAACCTGCTTTTACTCCAGCAGCACCATAAAATCGAACCGTACCAGAAGATTCATATTGTACCTGGAGCGGAATATTTAAAAAATATACCTCTTGGTTTTCTGAAAAATTAGTAGCTCTATATCTAAATTCGAACTCATCTGCTTCAGCGTCTTGAGTCAAAAAAGAACCTTGCACAGTGGGCAGAAAGATCGATCCTTCCATATACTGTAATTCGGCACCTGTGCCAAGACTCCAGTTTTCAGTTATGTAATAAGCATACTTCGCTCCCAGGCCAAAACCATTTTCCATTTCGCTGTCCTGCCCCAAAGCTTCAAACTTTAGTTTGGAAAAAGATCCCTGCAGGTAAAAGGAAACTTCATTTTTAGATTGCGCTAAAGCCTGCCCTTGTACACTGATTAGTGCAAGAATGAATGCCAATCCTGAAATAGCACTCTTCGTGGCTGCTTTTATATTATTAGTTTTCATAGATATATTTAATCATTAAAGTAAATTTCAACAAACACAAAGTGACCTTATTTTATAATGAATTTGAGTGATTTACGAATATTTTTAGTTTCAATTTTAAGAATATACACTCCCATTTCAAGATTGTAAGGTAAAGCTATGCTTGTACTCTTGTTATTCGATTTCATTTGCTTAATAAGCATTCCATTAAGATTGTGTATCGAAAGGTTCATGCTCTCGAGTTCATCCTTAGGGAAATCTGCTAAAAGCTCCATAGTCCCACCAGAACTTACCGGGTTTGGTGCTAAAGCAACATTTAAAGAACTCCTTAACTGAATCGCGGAGGTACAAGTTCTTAAAAACTCTCCATCTTCGGTTTCCAATACTACATAGTAAGAACTATCAGCATCCAACTGGTCATCGGTATTATCACCTGCAGAATAATATTGACCATTGCCAATCACAGAACCATCTTTATACCAACGATAACCTACAAAATTGTACCCACCATTAGTTTCCGGGTTATTATTAACCAGTAACACATTATTAAACTTCTGAATCACAATATCCTCGAAATTGAAATTCTTCTCTACGGTTATATGATATGTCTTGGTTGAATTTCCATCTTCAGAAGTTACTATTACGGTCTCCTTATAGATTCCAGGTGCCGGTGTACTCATTGTAAAGGTATTATCGTGATCTATTGTTGAGCCTTGATTCTGTTCAAGTTCAATTTGAACCTCATTTTCAGAATTTCCGCAACCAATGAGATAGTAGATATCTACACTAGGATTAGCATAAGTAGTTCCATTAATAACCGCATTAACTAATCGAGCTTCACTGCCATTAATATTAAGCGTTCTAACAACAGAGGTAGCAGCTTCATAATTTTGATTTCCTGGCTGGGTAGCCGTAATGGTGATTTGCCCCCCGCCTAGAATTCTTACAAATCCTCGAGGACCAACTGTAGCTGCAGGATCTTCTGTCTCATAGGTATACGAATACATTACCGGTAAGCCGGAAGTTGAAGTTGCATCTAATTGTAAATATTCATCTGTTAATTGATCTAAAGCTTCAATTTCATTAAAAGTGATGCTTTGCGATGCTTTTTCAATTAGCATATTGGCAGTTAGTACCAGATCTTCATATCCAGGCCTGCTCACTGTAGCAGTAACAGTGTAAGTACCTGCATTAGTTTTCCCGTTATTAGTATACGATACCGTAGCATCTTCGGGAAGACCGGCTACAAAAATATTGTGCTCGCTTCCATTATAAACAAAGGGCTCGGTATTACCTTCAAAAGTTACCCCCGTAATCTCAACCTTCTCAATTACTAAAGACACTTCTTTTGTAGTCGCAAGGTAATTCTCAGTTTCTACGGAAGTTATATTAATCTCATAAGTTCCAGGCTCAGTAAAACCTTCCTGAGGAGAATAACTCAACTCAGTTTCCGAGTGATTTAAACTTGCAATAACGTGCTTTTGAGTACCATCATAAGTAAACATTTGTGTAGCATCTGCCGTAATCATTGTCTCTGCTTTTAAAATAGTAAGGGTAGCAGTCAACTCAGTATTCGGGCAAGTTTCGAATTCTGAAGAAAGATTTGCTGTTACTGTATAAACCCCTGCATTTACAGCTCCGTTTTCAGTTCCTGTTTCAGAAGAAATAGTGTAATCAACAGAAGCACCTGCAGGAAGATTTTTTACTTCCAAGGTATGTTCACTTCCATCATACACAAAACTTGCATCCTCAAAAGTTACCGCATTTAACGGTGAGGGCTCTACAATCACTTTTTGCGTTTGCATAGCGGTATTTCCGTTTCCATCATCAAAATTCCAGGTAATCGTATAAGATCCAGGTTGATTAAAAGTTAACGGATCTAAAGTTGTCGCAGTCAATACTCCGCAATTATCTGTAGCTGTTGGAGCAGTAATCCTTCCGGCTACAACTTCACATTTCACTATTACATCATCAAGTTCAGCAACATCAGGAACAGGAGCTACATTATCTTCTACGATTACCGTAGCAGTTGCTGAAGATTCATTCCCATTTACATCAATTACCGTTAGGGTAACTGTTACAGGATTATCGACATCAGTACAGCTAAATTCAGTAATATCCAAACTTATCGTGTCGATCTCACAATTATCGGAAGAACCCTTATTGATATCTTCAGGAGTAATTGTTGCTTCGCCGTTTTCATTTAATTGCACGGTGATATTTTGCGTCACAACAGTTGGGTCTACATTATCTTCTACCGTTACCGTAGCGGTTGATGAAGATTCATTCCCATTTACGTCAATTACCGTTAGGGTAACTGTTACAGGATTATCGACATCAGCACAGTCAAAGCTGGTAATATCCAAACTCATCGTATCGATCTCACAATTATCGGAAGAGCCGTTATCGATATCTTCCGGAGTAATTGAAGCCATTCCATTAGCATCAAGCTGAACCGTGATAGGTTGAGTTTCAACTACAGGAGCTACGTTGTCTTCTACGGTTACCAAAGCAGTTGATGAAGATTCATTACCATTTATATCAATTACTGTTAGAGTAACTGTTACAGGAATATCGACATCTACGCAGCTAAATTCTGTGATATTCAAACTCATCGTATCGATCTCACAATTATCGGAAGAGCCGTTATCGATATCTTCCGGAGTAATAGAAACCACTCCATTAGCATCAAGCTGAACCGTGATAGATTGCGTTTTAACTATAGGAGCTACATTGTCTTCCACAATTACCGTAGCGGTTGCTGAAGATTCATTCCCATTTACATCAATTACCGTTAGGGTAATGGTTACAGGATTATCCACATCAGCACAGTCAAAGCTGGTAATATCCAAACTCATCGTGTCGATCTCACAGTTATCTAAAGAGCCGTTATCGATATCTTCCGGAGTAATTGAAGCCACTCCATTAGCATCAAGCTGAACCGTGATAGGTTGAGTTTCCACAATAGGAGCTACCTTGTCTTCTACGGTTACCAAAGCAGTTGATGAAGATTCATTCCCATTTACATCAATTACCGTTAGGGTAACGGTTACAGGATTATCGACATCAGCACAGTCAAAGCTGGTAATATCCAAACTCATCGTGTCGATCTCACAGTTATCGGAAGAACCATTATCGATATCTTCAGGAGTAATTGAAGCCACTCCATTGGCATCAAGCTGAACCGTGATAGGTTGAGTTTCCACTATAGGTTCTACATTGTCTTCTACGGTTACCGTTGCAGTTGCTGAAGATTCATTCCCGTTTACGTCTATTACCGTTAAAGTAACAGTTACCGGATTATCTACATCAGCACAGTCAAAGCTGGTAATATCTAAACTCATCGTGTCGAGCTCACAATTATCGGAAGAACCGTTATCGATATCTTCAGGAGTGATTGAAGCTACTCCATTGGCATCAAGCTGAACTGTGATAGGTTGAGTTTCTACTACAGGAGCTACATTGTCTTCTACGGTTACCGTTGCAGTTGCTGAAGATTTATTCCCGTTTACATCGGCTACTGTTAAAGTAACTGTTACAGGATTATCTACATCAGCACAGTCAAAGCTGGTAATATCTAAACTCATCGCGTCGATCTCACAATTATCGGAAGAACCGTTATCGATATCTGACGGAGTAATTGAAGCTACTCCATTGGCATCAAGCTGAACCGTGATAGGTTGAGTTTCTACTACAGGAACTACATTGTCTTCTACGGTTACCGTTGCAGTTGCTGAAGATTCATTCCCGTTTACATCTATTACCGTTAAAGTAACAGTTACCGGATTATCTACATCAGCACAGTCAAAGCTGGTAATATCTAAACTCATCGTGTCGAGCTCACAATTATCGGAAGAACCGTTATCGATATCTTCAGGAGTAATTGAAGCTACTCCATTGGCATCAAGCTGAACCGTGATAGGTTGAGTTTCTACTACAGGAGCTATTTCATCTATTACAGTAACGGTTACGATGGTAAAACTTGTGTTTCCTGAAGGATCCTCAGCGAACAAGGTTACATTATTTTCACCTACCTGCTCACAATGAAAAGTGCTAAAGCCAACAGCTAAATCAAAATCACAATTGTCATAGGTGCCATTATCAACCATATCAGGGGTTAAAAATGCCATTCCATTTTCATTCAAGCGCAACTCTATATCTTTTCCTTTTACTACAGGAGCTTCATCATCTAAAGCGGTGAAGTTAAAAGTTTCAGTTGACGATACGTTTTTAGAATCAGTAACTGTAATAGTAATTCCTGTAGTTGCCTGGATTCCTTCAAGAGGAACTATGGTTACATCATAATTAGTTCCATTATGTGCAACACTAATATTTGCATCAGTCACTAAGCTTTGATTATCTGAAGTAGCTGTTACATTTAGGTTTTGATGGGTGTCTTCAGCATCTGTTATGTCAACAGTAAAACTGTATGATTCTGAAGGACAGTTCTCTATATCTTCAATTTCAGAAATTTGAGGAGCGGTATTTAATTCAATAATTTTTGTCCCTGAAAATTCAAAGCAAGATTCATCTCCTGATAGACCACCGTATTCTACAATGTAACCCATAGAACTATTACCTCCATTCAAGTCATTCCATAAGCCTCCATTTTGATAATATATCTGAAGAGCATGCTCAGAGCCCCCAGAATTGTTCGGCTCTCCATTATTCCAATTTTCAAATTGACCATTTACGCTTTGAGAACCATTTGAAAATTGAGTTGCGGCTTCGGGTCCGGTAATCCAATACCATTTTCCTTCCGCTTCCATTTGATTATTATAAACGGTATTTCCTGTTGCCAAATTTATTTCAGAAAAACTATCTGATCCTCCTATCCAACCATCACCCGATAGTTTAGTGCGAATAAATTCATTTTCGGTAGCTGAAGTAGCCGTTGCTAAATAGCCCTGAAGACCATTTAGTGTTTTTGTTGCAGCATCAGCCTTGGCCTGACTCCAGGTAAATGATCCGCTTACATATTCATAATAATGATCATTATCTGAGTTAGACACTCCTCCGCCAATATTAAATATGATTTCTCTTTGAAGCGTACTGCTGTTAGTAGTGCTGAACTGGACATTCTGAAAAATGTCCTGTAGTTCCTGAGGAGCTATTGTTCCAGAAATGGTTAAAACTCCGGTTGAGGAATTATAACTACTAGTTACACCAGGGGGCAAAGTAAAACCTGTTGGTAACCCCAACACATCTCCGAACTGAAAGTTATTATTCACAGAAATAATTGCTCCATCAACATTATCCGTTAAATTGATTTGTAAGCTTGCATCCACTACAGCAAAATCCTGTGATGTAGAAAATATAGTATTTCCATCACTTGGCTGCACAAGAGGATCTGGTTCTTCTATCGCGATACTAGCGTTTTTGGTAGTCTTATTTCCAGAAGCATCTTCTACTGTCACAGCTATTTGCAGATTTCCTATATCAGCGCAACTAAAGCTAAAATTAGCCGGTGAAATAGTATAACTACAGTTATCGCCTACAGAAGTAATAAAATCTGATACAGGAACCGTCAGGCCATTAATAGAAGTAAGTTTCTTTGTTAAATTTTCTAAGCTTAAAGTTGGAAACTCATTGTCTGTAACTGTAACTGTAAAAGAGTTTGATGTGCTATTCGTTCCATCGGAAACCTTGTAAGTTACTAAAGTTTCACCCACTGGGAAAGTAGCACCACTTGCTAAACCGTTCTCTAAAGTAATGGTAGGATTAGCTTCGCAATTATCGGTAGCTTGAGGAGTATTGTAATTCACCACTGCCCCGCACACCCCAGAGTCCACATCCGCCATAATATTGGTTGGGAAACTTGTAAAGGTTGGAGCATCATTGTCGCTAACATTAACCTGAAAAGTATTAGTACTTGTATTGTTACTTGGTTGTCCAGTATTGTCAGTAGCTGTTACTGTAACTGTAGTACTTCCCAGACCAAATTGGTAAGTTTGAGGATCAATACTTACTCCAGAGATAGCATAAGTTACTGTTGGATTATCATCGCAGTTATCAATGACAGAAACATTAGAAAAAGAACCTGCTATATATTTACAGTCACTCTGGTTTGTACCTACATTCAAATCATTGGCAGTAATAGTAGGAGCCGATTGATCTTGAAATGTTTGTGTTACGGAATAACCATATAAGCCGGGACATTCCGCGGCAGTTTCAGCTGGTGGTGCGCCAACAAATTCTATTGTAACCTCTTCATTACATTTAGCTGGATAAAAATCATAATACACCCAGTCGTTATAATTATTTGCAGAACTACAAGTAGCATGGTCGTTAGGTGAACCTTGTAACGGTAAAGAACCAAATCCTGTATTATTATAGTAGCCAGAAGCAGAGATGTTTTCCTGTCCATTACCCTGGTCCACAATTATATAAAAACTACTTAATTGACTTTGGCTTACATCGCTATGCCAATGTTCCAGCCAAAAACGTATGGTACCGTCATCCCTAAGTTCCCAGAAGGTTTGAGTAGCGTGGGCATATCCCATAACGCTAATTTGCATGAAAGCAATAAATAGTAAAAGTCTTTTCATAAAAGAGTAAATTAAGGATAGTTATAAATTATAATTGACCAATTATGTGGTTTAAATTGATTTTATAGCAGTCCTTTTAAAGCACTAAAAAGCTTCTACAATTGAATTTAGCCCCACTTAATTCGTGAAGCAAAAAAAAAACTAAAAAAAAGTTAAAGCGTCTAAAATCAGAAGGAATGAGTGCTCAAATTCGATTTGGATACGTGTTATTTTAAGAAAAAAAGGGGTGAGAAAATTATTTGCACACTAAAGCGTATTCGCTTGGACTAACATCTAAATTGCTTTTAAAGATCTTACTAAAAGAAGTTCTACTGGTAAAACCACACTCTTGAGCTAAGGCCTCTATGGTATTGTTCTGGAGATAACCATTAGCAATTAGATTTCTGGCGTGATCCATTCGTAAACTATTTTTATAGGCCGTAAAACTCATTTCATATTGTTGCTTGAGAAAGTAAGAAATATGATGAGAAGGCATATTCAATTCCCTCGCACATTCTGTAAGGCTAAAATTTTGATTTAGGTAAGCCTTACTATTTTTTAAGTTTTCTAATTTTAAGTTTACTTCTTGTTCATCAAGACCAAATTTTAGGACCTCAGTTTCATTTCTTGTTTTAACTTCTTCAACAGGTTTTACTTTTTGCTGTGGGTAACCATAAAGAATACTTGGAAAATAAATTGGAATTATACCAATTAGAAAGAGTGCTATATAGAGAAAGAAAGTAATGATACCACCATTTTCGCCTAATAATATTAAGGAACCAAAAATATTAACGAGCATCATTTTTTCCAGCGCATAAATAATAGCAAGCACCGCCATTATCATTAGAATCCCCCAGAAAATCAACAGCCATTTATTGAGAATACTCTTTAATTCATCATTGTCTCCGTTTTTAATGAAGAATTTTATCTCAGGAAAAAGCACTATTAATACCCCTAATTGCCAAAGGTGTCGCATGAGCAAATGTTGATCCAGGCTTAGCAGCCAGTATTGTACATTAAGCCTGGTTTCGGGGGTAGTAATAGCTTCGGAAATAATGTTATTATAGAAAGCTTCCGGTTGAAGATATACATAAGCAACGTCAATAAGCCCTATTAAGAATGGAATAAAAAGAATTAATTCGGCCTTATTCCATTTTAACTGATCTGTTAATACAACCTTGAAATAATAATAAATTGGAATAAAAATCAGGTGATATAAAAGCAAGGGCCAAAGAAAGAACCATTTAAAATGCTGTAAATAGCCGCCATCTATAATATAAGCTTGCAGGGCATAAACCGATAACACAAAATAAAAACCACCTAAAATACTAGTTGCCAGAGTATTGGTAGATTTTTTAAAAAATAACGTAGTAGATAAAACGAAACCGAAAATGGCCGCGAGAAACAATATTAAAATCATTAAATTTTAAATTAATTTTTCGGTATTAAGATCCAATTATCTTTATATATAGAATAAAGTTTTACAGGATGATCGTGATACCTGCCGGTCAAATTATTTTTTAGGATTTATTTAACAACAAATATAAAAAGATATCTAATATGTTGAGAGTGCTTTGAAGAAATAATTATAACAAATGAAATTATAGAATATTCAGTTCTCTAAAATTTCGGCACTAGCTGATTAATATATAATTATCAAACTGAAATACTTGATAGCTTTTAGATTCCAAATTGTGATTACATTGATTTCTTATAAAACCCCGAATTTTGAAACAATTTTTAGGTATAATTTTTAAACATCTGTTTATTGAACATCAAATCAACTTACACTAAATTAATAAATAGTTTGACCAAAAAAACGTTGGAAGCTTAATTACCCAAGCCATTGTATAATGGCATTCGGTTTATTGTATTTTCTCACCTTGCTAGTGATAGTACACATTGGTAGCCAGAGAAAAACTGCATACTTTTTTTATCACTTTCAAAGTTTATTTTCCAAGGCATTCCCCAAGTTTCCGATTAACTGTAACTGATTTCGTAGCTTTCTCATAGTTAAAAAATTTAGATACCTGCTTTTCTTTGCAGGTTGTTTAAACATTGATTTACTTATTCAATCCGGAGCGCTTTTCTTTTTTGATGCTGATACATTTTCAATATTTAGAATTAGGGAAGGTTTATAAAAACGGAGGGACGACTGGCTTATGCAACCTGGACTAACTTCTAAATATTAGTATTTTGCATTACAAAAGGTAGGGATAGCTACAGCTAAAGGGGAATTAGTGAATTGAATAAGAGTTCTTAGAAGTTATGTTCACCTATTTTCAGGGAAGTCTTTCAAATTAAACCAATACAGAATATAGTGGCGATGTGTTATTACTAATAATAAAACATTTTCATTCCTATCCAATCAATCACGTTGAGCAAAAGAAAGTATGAGAAATAGATATATCTTTAATTAAGATTAAATCATATTATAAATGGTTTATTAAAAATAAATCAATCTTTTAGTTGGAGAAAAATAATAAATACCTGCTTTATTTTCCCTAAGCTATACAGGTTTAAAATTTTAATTCAATACTAAACTCGTGGTCCTTAGTTATGGTTAAGGCTTGCGTTTTTAAAGAAGTCGATTACTTTTGTTTGTCTTACTTAAAATTCAATATTCTATGAAAGCATACTTTCTAATCTTTTTTTCCCTTCTTATATTTTCATGTAAGAAATCAGAAAAACCAATAAATGATACGAATACAAACCTGGGGCCAACGGCCGATAGCGCCATGGTGGTTTCTGCCCGTGAAGAAGCTTCTTCCATAGGGCTTTCTATTTTGCAAAAAGGTGGTAATGCCTTTGATGCTATGGTGGCTACCGAGATGGCTTTAGCGGTTTCCTATCCTTTTGCCGGAAATTTAGGAGGCGGCGGCTTTATGGTTTATAGAAAAGCAGATGGTGAAACCGGTTCCTTAGATTACCGGGAGAAAGCGCCGCTACTGGCAACTAAAACCATGTATCAGGATGAAGAAGGAAATGTGATACCAGAAAAAAGTATATATGGGTCTCTTGCAGTAGGCGTTCCCGGCACTGTGGCCGGTATTTTTGCAACTCACGAAAAATTTGGTTCCATGCCGATAGAAGAAATTTTAGAACCGGTTATTGCTTTGGCTAAAAGAGGTTTTGTGGTTACCGAAAATCAAAAAAATACCCTGGCAAATTACAGGGAGCAGTTTCTAAAGGAAAATAAAGATACTATCATTTTTGCAAAAACATATCAGGCCGGTGATACTATTAAAAATCTTCAGCTGGCTAAGACCTTAGAGCGTATTATGCAAAATGGGAAAGAAGAATTTTACGGGGGAGAAACCGGACAGAAAATGATAGCATATCTTCAGGAAAGAGGCGGTATTATGAGTATGAAAGACCTAAAGGAATATCAAACTCATTGGCGTGATCCTATAGAAGTAAACTATAAAGACTTAACGATTATTTCTATGCCTCCGCCATCAAGTGGTGGAATTGTATTAGGTCAAATCTTAAAGATGCTGGAACCTTATCCTTTAGATGAATTTGGCCATAATTCGGTTGAAAGCATACAGGTTTTAACTGAAGCTGAGCGAAGAGCTTATGCTGATAGAAGCTTTTACCTGGGCGATCCAGATTTTGTAGATATTCCCGCTGACACTTTACTAAGTGACGCTTACCTTTCTTCCCGAATGGATGATTTTAGTTTTGATCAGGCCACTCCCTCTTCCAGTATAAGTTATGGCGAACTTCCCGGTTATGAAAGTGATGAAACCACGCATTATTCCATAGTAGACCAATTTGGAAATGCCATTGCGGTAACCACCACTTTAAATGGAGCTTATGGATCTAAAATGTATATAGAAGAACTTGGTTTCTTTCTGAATAATGAAATGAACGATTTCAGCTCTAAACCTGGGGTACCTAATATGTTTGGGCTTATTGGTGCAGAGGCTAATTCTATAGAACCTGGAAAGAAAATGCTAAGTTCTATGACTCCTACCATCGTAGAGAAAAATGGTGAATTATGGATCACGCTCGGATCACCGGGGGGTTCTACCATTATTACTTCTGTTTTACAAACCATTCTGAATGTAAAAGAATTTGGGATGAGTATGCAGGAAGCGGTAGATGCCCCTCGTTTTCACCACCAATGGTTACCTGATGAAATTCTTTTTGAACCTAAAGGTTTTGAAGCGCACATCCTGGATTCCTTAGAACAAAAAGGGTATCATATAAACGAAGGAGAATCCAGGATTATTGGAAAAGTAGACGCTATAAAAGTTCTGCCTAATGGTCGTTTAGAAGGCGGTGCTGATAAAAGAGGAGACGATTCTGCTAAAGGTTATTGAGCGAAAACGATTGAAAGTGTTAAAATACAGAATTGTAATTCATTGTTAATCAGTTTTTAAGGCTAATTACATACCTTTATTAACTAAAATATTGAATTATGATGAAAAATTACTTCCTAATCTGTTTTCTATTTCTGGGAACACTTGCTTTTTCACAAGAACAGGAAATTAGCGGAACAGTTGTAGATGATCAATCCCAACCTTTACCGGGCGTATCGGTTGCGATTAAAGGAACTAACCAGGGAACTGTTACCGATTTTGATGGAAAGTATTCCATTGATGCTTCCCTTGGGCAAACATTAGTTTTTACTTTTGTAGGTTTTGATGCCCGGGAAGTAAAAATAGACCAAACGACCATAGATGTTCAAATGGTTGCCGGTACCGCTTTGGGAGAAGTGGTTTTAGTGGGTTCCAGAAGCCGAAGCCGAACCGTAACAGAATCTGCTGTACCGGTAGATGTGCTGGATATTCAGGAAATACAAACTGCAGTACCGCAGGTTAATCTTAACCAAATGCTTAATTATGTAGCCCCTTCATTTTCTTCCAATACACAAACTATTGCTGATGGAACAGACCATATTGACCCTGCTTCTTTAAGAGGTCTTGGTCCAGACCAGGTATTAGTGCTCATAAATGGCAAAAGGCGGCATAATTCTTCTTTAATAAATGTAAATGGATCTTTTGGTCGTGGAAGTGTAGGAACCGATCTAAATGCAATTCCCGCTGCGGCTATTCAACGGATTGAAGTTTTAAGAGATGGTGCAGCTGCACAATATGGATCTGATGCCATTGCCGGGGTTATTAACATAGTTTTGAACGAAGAAGTCGGAGAGCTAAACCTGAATGTAACTTCAGGAGCAAATTTCTCGAAAAACGCTAACAAACAAACAGGTGGAATAGATGGCGAAACTGTAAACGTTGCAGCAAGTTATGGAATTGATCTTGGTGATAATGGAGGGTTTGTAAATTTCTCAGGGGACTTTGATTATCGAGAGCCTTATAACCGAATGGCCGAATGGGAAGGTTCCATTTTTAATGCATATAACGCCATAGAACGCGTAGGATTAAATAATGGTGCAGATATTTCTAATTTAAGCAATAGCCAAATTCAGCAATTTGCACAGCAGGTTACTTATTTTGATTCTGAATTTCAAAATCAGATCGCTACAGCGGAAGACAGGTCTACCTTACAGGATCTACTTGGTATGGATGTAACCGAAGCCGAATTGGATGCACGTGGGCAGCAGCGAAGTGACTATAATATGCGGGTTGGACAATCGGCTCTTCGGGGCGGACGTTTTTTTGCTAACCTTTCGCTTCCGCTAGATGAAAATGGAACCGAACTATATTCTTTTGCTGGAATTAGTTCAAGAAGAGGAGAATCTGCAGGATTCTACCGGTTACCTAATCAAAGCCGAACCTATACTCCTATTTATATTGATGGATTTCTTCCGCGTATAAATTCAAAAATCAAAGATCAATCCCTGGCAGTTGGGATTAAGGGAATGGTTGGTGACTGGAGTGTTGATTTCAGTAATACTTTCGGAAAAAACAGGTTTGATTATTTAATTTCAAATACCTCCAATGCTTCTTTAGAAGGAGCTTCTGCAACCAGCTTCGATGCCGGAGGATTTTCATTTGCCCAGAACACCACCAACCTCGATGTTTCTCAATTTTATGAAAATGTATTTGAAGGTCTTAACATAGCTTTTGGTGCAGAACATCGCTGGGAAAAATATGAGATCACGGCAGGAGAAAGAGCCTCTTATGAGCAGTATACCGAAGACGGCCAGGTAATCACAAGTGCCGATCAAATTCCAGCACAGGATTTCTTCGGAAATTCAAGGGCAGGAGGTTCTCAGGTTTTTCCGGGATTTAGTCCGCAAAACGAAGTTTCCCGGGAACGAAGCAGTGTCGCAGGTTATTTTGATATAGAAGCCGATTTCACCGATAAATTTCTATTAACTTTTGCTTCCCGATTTGAGAACTATTCAGATTTTGGTTCTACTTTAAATTTTAAGCTGGCCTCCCGCTACAAACTTAGTGAGAATGTAAATATTAGAGCTGCGGCTAACACTGGTTTTAGAGCTCCTTCCCTACACCAACTTAATTTTAATTCTACCTCTACCATTTTTAATGATGAAGGTGTTCCGGTAGAAGTGGGAACATTCTCTAACGATAGCCGTGCAGCACAATTGTTGGGCATCCCAGAATTAAAAGAAGAAACTTCCAGGAGTGTAAGTGTTGGGATAACCGCAAAAATCCCTGAAGCAAACCTCTCTTTTACCGTAGATGGTTATTTTGTAGCTATAGATGATAGGGTTGTTTATACTGGCCAGTTTAGGGGTCCCGGGACAGGTACAGAATTAGACCAGTTGCTATCCCAGGCTAATGCCACAGCAGCTGCATTTTTTGCAAACGCTATAGATACAGAATCAAAAGGGATAGATGCGGTAATTACCCATAATACTGTTCTGGGTGAAAACCTTCGTTTGAAATCAGATCTTGCTGCTACTTTTTCTAAAACACAACAAGTTGGAGATATCCAGGCTTCTCCAGAATTGGAGCGAGCAGGTTTAGTAGATACGTATTTCCCAGAAGACAGCCGTATATATTTAGAAGAAGCGGTGCCAAGAACAAAACTTAACTTAAGCAATAGTCTTATCGCCGGAAAATTCAATTTTTTCCTTAGAAATGTTTACTTCGGAAAAGTGACTGAAGCGGTTTCAGACCCAACCCGTCAACAGGTTTTTGATGGCAAAGTGATAACCGATCTTTCTGTAGGGTTTAAAGCAACTGATGCCTTAACCTTAACACTTGGATCTAATAACATCTTTGATATCTACCCTGAAGCAGCAGATCCTGCTTTTGACAACCGTAGCAGCGGAAGGTTCGATTGGTCTCGAAGCGCACAGCAGTTTGGTTTTTCAGGAAGGTTTCTATTCGCCAGGTTAAGTATTAACCTTCAATAAATGAGACTTTAAAAAAATCTAACACTCCATATATGGGAGTGTTAGGTTTTTTTTATAACTGGAATAATAGCATCTAAAATAATCTATATTTTGATTCTAAGAATACAATCCTATACTGGGCATACGAATTAAAACAGAATATTACCAGAATTGATTTTCATTCTTTTATTTCTTTTCTGATCAAATGTAAAATAGATTCCAGGTCTTGCATCGTAGGTAAGTAATGTGCCCGCTCGGTCGCGTAACTTGTGAAAATAAACATCAGAATATTGTTTTCAAATGCTGTAGAGTTTAATAAATGTAAATTGCTAATCTCATTTTCACTTTGAGGTAAACCGATCTGATCATACACGCTTGTTTGTTCTAAAATTGTTCTAAGACTGCTCTTATCTGTTCTGAACATGTCCAGGACCTTTTCCCTTTGAACACTTAATTCCTTCTCCTGTCTTGAAATATCTTCCATGGTAGACAGCCAGTTAGTTAGTTGCCTCCTTAATTCAGTATTCGAAAGGTTCTTAAGATTACCGGAATTGATCATTTCATTCAGGAGTGAATTATTTGGATTAAATGCGATATCATTAGAGAAAGTATTATACAAAAGATTTGAAAACACTACTTCAGTTGGAGTTTCATTTTTATAGGTTATGTATTGCAATATTTTCCTGGAATTATTAGCATTGCTTTTATTTACTGCGATCAATTCTTTTAACTTCATTCTACTGGTTTCAAATTCTTGTTCTAAACCAAGTAAATATGTGTGTTCATAATTTTTGTTTATTCGGTTTTGATTAGCATTATTGATCGCCAGCGCTATCAAAATCCCAATTACCACCAGGATGATCTCTCCCAGGGCATAGAATAAGTATTTGGTGAACTTTTTCTCTGACAATAAATTCAACCTGATCTTTCTGAAAAATCTTATCATCCTTTTAAATTTCAGTGGAATTCTTACCTCCTTTTAATATGAGCCAAATGGCAAACGACATTTCGCCAATAATACTGGGAATAGCGACCAGTATTAAAAATGTGGATTGATAATCGCTATAATTAGAAATTAAAAAATGTGCAGTAGTATCAAGCATATACATTATTCCTGCAAGCGTAAGAAAAATTGCAATAATCAATGGTTTCTTGATAATTATGCCTAAAAGGATCAGGTGTATTCCGAAAAAGAATAAACCAATTAGCCAGATGGTATTAAAAATATCAACTTGTCTTAAAATTTCAGTTTCTGTGGTAGATTTTAGTGCAATTGGAAGCGCAAATATGGCTACACCCATAATGGCAGCATGCATCATCCTGAAAAATATACTTAAACCGGTCCAGAGATTTCTTTGATATAACTTGTAAAGCCCCCAGGCAACTACGACGTCAAATACAACAGTGATCAGGAATGCCAGTATGCCAAATCTGACTATTAAAGCGCTATTCTGAACGGTTTCAAGAGGCGATTCAATGATAGCTTCAAGAACAAAAAAATTGGCGAATATGGCAGCAAAAAAAATTATCCAATAACTTAAACCGGTAATTATTGATAATCTTCTTGCTTCCATTTCAACATATTAAATTTTAAAAATTCCCTAAGTCTAGCATTGAGAAAAGAAATTAAACTATTGCAGTATAGCATCTTACCTAATAAAATTAATATATTTTTTTAAATTTTCGACTATTCTTTTTTCTTCACTATTTTCACAATTCTATTATAAATAATTTCCGCTAAATTCCAGTCATATCCATTGAAATTAGTTGTATTATTAAATTGTATAACAACTGTATCAATATCTTCGTGGTATTCCGCTATACTTTGATAACCAGGGATTAGTCCTGTATGATTGTAAACGTAAACAGAGGAATAAATTTCCTGTTCTCCTTCCTTAAACACCGAACCATCGTTTAATGATCTTATAAAAATACCCACATCCTCTGCTGTTGCCAGCATTAGACCTGTATCTTCAAACTTAAAATCTTGATCAATTCCAACATAATAGCCACTCATAACCTTATCGATATCCACTTCTTGAAGCGAACCAAAAGTGTTTTTTAATCCTAGAGGTATCAAAATTTCTTCTTTGATAAATTGTTGATTTGAGTATCCCAGTGTTTTATCAATTAGATCTTCGATCAACATATAGTTAGTATTGGAGTATCCATAATCTTCTCCAGGTTCAAAATTAGCCGGTAAATCTAATGCGTATTCAAGTGTTTCCTGTCTACTTTCTGGAGGTTCTATCCAGAAGTCGGGATGATCTACAAAATTTGGAATACCACTCCTATGTTGCAACATCATTCTCAAAGTTATTTCTTCTGAATTTTCAATTCTTCCTGCAAGTTCTGGAAAGTAATCAGCGAGTGTTTTATCCAAAGACAAACGTTCTGCTTTGACTAATTTTGCGGTAGCCACAGCAACATAGAGCTTGGTAATGCTAGCGATTTTAAACAAGGCTTGCGGATAGGCAGGTATTTTCTCCTCTCGATTGTGCCAGCCTGCCGCATAAAATTCCGGAGGTTTTCCTGCATGGTCCACATACACGATCATTCCATCAAATCCATGATCAATTCCTTCTTCCAGTTGCTCCTGTACTGTATTAGGAAGCGGTAAAATCCAGGCTTTTACTAAAATCCAGGGAACAAACCATAAAGAGGATATACTTGCAACTATTAATACTATTCTAAGTATTCGTTTTACTCTTTTTTTAGCCATGCCATTCGATAATTACTCCTTAAACTTTGCTATGATTTACTAAATAGGTTTTCGAATGCAAAATAAGAAAGTTAATCCTTGGTTTGTGCATCTATTTCATTTAGTACCCCCTGACCTACTTTTTTTAGTTGACTATACTGATAAACCATAGTTTCTAACTGAAAGGCGGCTAAGCTAATAACATTTCGGTAAGGAGCAGATGCAGTATATTCTGAAAAGACCTGGTAATACTCAGATTGGGGTGTAGCTCTTATTTTGAGGGAGTCCTGGGGAAGGAAAGCTGAAGCCAGAATTAAAGAGGTATCGAATTGGGTAGAAAGATAGGTCTCCTGATTTACTACGTAGTCGTTATAACTTTTTTCATTCTCCGCTATGTCCTCTATAATACTGTGGTAGTTGATCAAAAGAGAATCTAAAGGGGTATTATTGATCTTTCCAAAATAGGCTGAATTTTTTAATGCTTCATATCCGCCGGTATTAGGTTTGAAGTAATAATCTGCAAAGGCAACGCCGCAAGACATCAATAAAAGTAAGTCCTCATCTTCTGTTTTATCTAATATGCGTATTCGAGCCTTTTTACATTGTGTGGCTGTTTGTGTTCTATACTTAGATAATGTATCTAGAATGCGCAGATCTTCCAAGGTATGAACTTTTATTTTGCCTAAATACTCATTTAAGGCCAGGTTATCTTTCCTGGTCTGGTTCCAATTGTTGATTTGTAAGGCAATTAAGATCCCAATAACAAGAAGTACTATTTCGCCAATCGCATAAAGAAAATACTTGCTATACTTATTTTTTGTAAGTAGTCTTTGGCGAATATTTCTAAAGATTTTCATTACCAATAAATTAATGGTTAGTATAAATTTAAGACTTCTTTTTGATTTAGGCTTAGAATCATCTACCTAATATACTGACAATTAAAGCATAGACCTATGAATTTAAAAAATCGTATTCCTAGAATATACTCATCAAGAAGGAATTGGAATGAACGTTTAAATTTTAAAGATTTTTAAGTTTAGATATTCCTATATGTTCTTCAAAGTAAATTCCTATATATAGGACATTCACGTAAAAATTGGTTAAGTAAACTATCGCATATATGATAATATCCGTTCAGCGCATTTCCACTACATTTCGCAAAAGCTTCATTTCGGTAAAGACGTTTCACTACTATGGTCCTGGACACCTTCGCAAATTTCAACTTTTATTGCGCTAGTTCGATGAAAAATCGGAACACTCCATTAAAGTTCGAAATTTTTCGAGGAAGTCCGCCAGATTGAATTTCTTAATATAATTCTATTTTCTGCTCCTTGCCTATTCTTCCAATTGCCTATCCGAAGAACTACCGGACATCACTTACGCTATTTTAAGATTAATATCAACCATTAATTTAAGCTCATTTCTTAAATTAATACAGAAGTAAAAACGACTATAGCCTCTACATTAATCAAAAGAATACCGTCAAATTTAAAGCAGTTGAATCTTTTCTATATTAATAGGCAATTAGCAAAAACCTGCATTTCCCATATTGGTAAATTTCTCTCCACCTGGTACAATTCGCCCCACTTAAAAAAAATCGTAAATTATTATATAAGAATTTAAATAACTGTAAATAAGAAACATACACTCTTACTTAATAAGTATCTTTAAATACAGGTATATAATTTGGACTTAGCATTATACGTTTTCCATAAGAGTTATTATGCAATTAAAAATATATAAAATACTGGCTCTATGCATCCTGCTTGCACTGGGCTCATCTTTATACCTGCACAAGAATTTTTACTATTCGATTTGGCTAGACAATCAGCTTACTATATTATTCCTACTCTTTACTTTTATATTTACCCTAGTATTGATTACAAAAATTAAAAATTTCTAAGCATCCAGGTTTTTAAGTGTGTAAATAAAATTCATATTTTAAGGGTTACCATACCCATCATTCTTTACATTCTGCTTCCTGCTCCTTCTCTACTCTTCCATTTCCTTATATATAATATTCCCGGCCTTTACTGCCTTTACCTTTTTCTGTAATGCAAAATACCAAGATTTAAAAGTTAGTCCGGACTGCATAAAGCCGGTTGCTTTGCTCCCTTTTTATAAGTCCTCCCTAATTCTAAACCTTGAAAATGGATCAGCATCAGAAAAAGGTAACAGTGAAGGCTCTGCGGGAAGTAAATCTAATATCGACAAAATGAAATCATACAAAATCCATAAAAAGGAATCGGAATTAAAAAATCGAAAAAGGAAAACGCTCAGGATACAATAAGTAAATCACTTCAAAAAAGCTCAAAAAGCAATTATGAAGTAATAAAATATAAAATCGAGCTAAACCATAGTTTATATAAATCTCAATTATTTGATTATTTTTCTATATTAAACTTTAAAGATTTTCTTTTCAAATCATAAAAAACAGAATTCAGTTTTTAACATTTAAAAGGCTATTAAATTCATTTTAATAGTCAACTTTTTTGTCCCTGCGGGACGAAAAGGTAGAGCAAGAGGGTAACGGGCAGAGCCCCGTTAAGAACTACCTTTTAAAATACAAATAACTGTTTATTAGTTACTTAAACAATTTTATTCAAGGGTTCAATTTAAAAAGAAGTTGTTTTATTACTAAAAACCTTTGAAAACCATTGAGAAATGGCAGAAATATTACTAAAAAATGGATGAAGAATATAGAAAAGACTAGTTCGAGACTCTTAAGATCAAGACTTCCGTAGCCAAAAAATTTAGACAGTTCAGCAGGTCTTTATCTAAATCTCAATCAATGACACTATTATCGATGGTTGATTTTTTTTTGAAATGAATAGTATTTCGTCCACTGAAATGATGGGTCTAAAAATGGAGACTCTGGAAAACCTTATCAAAAAAAGAATTAATGCAGTGTTCGCAATAACCAGGGATATGGAAAAGAATAAAGTAAACCCCACTTTAGCTGTTTTAGAATCTCTAATATTCCATTCACAAATATTTAAAATATTAGCTTTGCAAAGCAAAAATTAATTGTCTTAAGTAAATATTACATTATAGGTTCCTGAAAAGATGAATTTAAAACAGAAGAAAAAATTATTAAAGTATTTAAATATTTTAGACCATCCTGTCCGATTCAATCCTTTCGTTTTCAGTCGAGCTTTTTTACTATGGGCTTTACTTGGATTGATTGGTGGTGTAATAGCTGGAGTTTATTGGGTTGGACTTGAATTTCTAACTCATCAATTAGCATTTTTTAATGGTTGGCAGGTAATTCCTGTAATGGCCATTAGTGGACTTTTAGCCGGGTTGATAATTCATTTCATAGGAGACCCAGGAGAAATACATTTGATTGTAAATAATATTCGATTTAATAAGGGAAAACTTGACCCAAAAAATAATCCTTCAATGGTGCTTTCCTCCCTTTTGTGTGTTGCATCAGGTGGAAGTCTGGGACCAGAAGCACCTTTGGTACAAGTTACAGGGTCAACAGGTACCTGGTTAGGAAAATTATTTCGGCTCAAGGGCGAAGAACTAAGGTCTTTAAGTATCGCAGGAATGGCTTCAGGGTTTACTGCTTTATTTGGAGCACCTTTAGGCGGTAGTTTATTTTCTTTAGAAATACTTCATCACAAGCACGCAGTAGAATATTACAAAGCCATAATTCCTGCATTTGTAGCAAGTTGTTTTAGTTATTTGGTTTTTGCCTTAATTATTCATTTGGGTCTTGGTCCTATTTGGGATCTATCTGCTTATCAATACTCAGGAATTTTTGATTTCGCTTATGCAGTTTTATTCGCAGTAATTGGGGCTGCTTTTGGATGGGCGTTTATTTTTTGCACCAAATTTTTCAAATCACTTTTTGAAAAAAAACCACTTCCTATCTATATCAAAACATTAATTGGCGGGATCTTACTTGGTATCATAGCCTTTTATTTACCACTAACAAGATACTTTGGACATCATGAGATCAACGAGTTACTTACAGGAAATTTCTCATTAAGTTTATTGTTTGCAATTTTAGTTTTTAAGATCATAGCTATTTCAATAACCGTTACCTCGGGATGGAGAGGTGGATTCATTATTCCACTATTTTTTGTTGGTACAACTTTAGGAATAATTATCCATCATCTATTTCCGTCTATTAACCTGTCTTTAGCGATTGTAAGTTGTATGGCGGCAATAAATGCTTGTGTAACTCGAACACCAATGAGTACAACCATTTTACTGGCTACCTTAACAGGCTTTGGTCATATTATCCCAATCTTATTTGCAAGTCTCACAGGTTATTTTTTAGCTCCTAGAATACCTTTTATAGGTTCACAATTGGGAAAGGAGTAATTAGGTTCTGAAGGTACATACTGAAAATTAACTATCAAGCTATTTTCTTTTATCGGCAGTTTTTTCATCAAAAGTGACCAAATTAAAAAGCTGGCGCATTCTGCTTTTTACCCTCGATCCATAGCGCTCTTCAAGTTCATCGGAATCTAAATTTGTTGTAGCGTGAGTTCTTATTTTATGACTAAGAAACAATTCATATCGGGAAAGTAGAATTTCTCCCATCACATTGCAATCCTGACCATAGAACCTTCCTGCCGGTTCAACACCAAGGTCATCAAAGCATAAATAACTGCTATTTCCATAATCTTCAATTGTTTTAAACCCTAAATGGTGAAAAGCAAAAGCAATATTTCTGCAGGGAATAACCTGATATTCTTTTTGGTGGGGCACCAGGTATCGTAACAGCTTAAGAAAGCTTGTTTTTCCACAACCCACAGGCCCGGTTAGTAAAATTCCTTTTGCAGGATCAAGATCGAATTCCTGGCATTTTTCCTTATCCGCAATGATGTAATTACAAAGTTTGAAAAGTAATTTTTCATCTTTTCTGTACAGCTGAAATTCTTTTCCAAAGAGCATCTTGCCTTTTACCTGGAGATATTCTAGCATCAGTGGAAAATCATAAAATACTTCTTTTCCTCTAAATTTTCCAATCTTATAAACCACTCCGCCTTCTATTATTTCACAAGGGTTTTCCATAGTTCTTTTCTTTTTTAATTTTTAAATAATCAGGATTTTTCATTTTTAAATTCTGCTGAATCTCTTTAGATTTTTTCATCCACCGATGTGCTAAAGTCTGCCAGTTTACTACTGGGGTATCGCGATTAATTTTCCAACCTACAGCTTCGTAGTGTAGATAGAATTTAGAAGCTTCATTATCTGGCCAACCTTTTTCTTTAAAATATTTTAAAACTTCAAATTCACTTTTTGGCCAATAAGTTTTATTCTGTTTAATATGTTTAATATTGTTTATTTCATATACCGAAGCTATTTCGCTACTCTTACCGGACTCTTCTGCAACCTGTTCTAAAAAAGTTTCAAACTTATCCAGATCATCTACACTACAAATTGAATGCTCATCTTCTGCTTGTTCCTCACTAGTCCAAAAAATGGACATCTTAACCTGGCTACCCTTTAAGGGGTTTTTAGAAGGCAAGTACAAAATGTAATTCCAATCACTTAATTCTCTAATGCATTTATGGTAAGTTGAAAGCGAACCAACCTTTGAAGCTTCCATAATTTCCTGCCTTTGTATATAGAATTGTTTACAAAACCTAAATACATTCCAATACTGGAATAAAGCATAGTAAATACTTACGTGTGAGGGATTTAACCGTTTGTCTTCATTAAATCGATAGAAAACCTCGGTAAGATGTTTTATGTAATTCATATTAATCACTGTTATCTATCTTATACTTCTCCATTAATCGTTGCACGTCTTCCCAGTCATAAAAGACGGTACCCCCTATTTTTGTGTAAGGAAGATTCCCATTTATTCGGATATTCTGTAAAGTTCCCCAACTAATATCTAGCAGTTTTCTCACTTCAGAAGATTTCAAATACCTTTTATGGATTCCGGTTGAATGCTCTCTCAGTAATTTTTTAAGCTCCTCAAATAACTCTAGCTTAAAATTCATTAGATCATCGGTGGTAATTATTTCTTTTGGCATTTTTAAAATGGTTTTAGTTTAAAATCCCACCGATGGTTATACTTTTTACACGGCGGGATTTTGTTGATTTGACTTCTAATACAAATTTGAGTAGCTTTAAGAAAATAATTTCACTAGTTCCACCTGACTACGAGAAAATTTAACACCATTCCTAAATGGACGTAAATGAGGCTGAAATTGAGGAGTTTGGACAATTTTGAAGAGAAAAAATTTTAAAAAGGGAATAGAAATTGCATTTTCGGAGTTACGTTCACCTACCGAAAATTATAGCTCATTTTCACGGTTCACTTTTTGTTAAAAATTTCAGGTAATTTTCGTCCAGAAATTGGGTGAAACTAGCTTTCCTACCCTTATTATATAGCAATTACCCAGCTTGATTAAAGACTACTCAAATAGGGAAATTATATTTACGACGCCATATTTTATAGCTCATTAGGATAAAACAAATAAGAAGACGCCATATTTTGTCGCCAGTTAGATATATTATTGCAGTACAAAATAAAAGCGATGCGAACATTAGAAATAAAACTTTCCGAAGAACAATACCAACATATTCAGGAAGAGATCCAATATGGCGGCAGGAAAAACCTTGAAGAAGAAACGATGGGAGGCTATGAAATTACGCTTCACGTTGGTGTGCCTAATATCTATACTTATCTGGAGATGAATTATATTAATAAAATAGATCTGGGCGAAGTGGAGTGGAGTTTTAAAAATCTTAATAAACAATCTTCCGATAACTAAAGGATAGAAAGAAAAGGCAGCTGCTAGAAACCTCGATTTCAAACCTAATGTATTGGAGTCCAATTATATTAAAGTGCTTATTGATATTTCTATACTAACAGGAATAAACGCTTAATAATCCTTTTTATGGCCTATCGCCTAACCTGGAGAATAAGTTCTTAACTGATATAAAAAACCCGATACTATCATTGATAATATCGGGTTTTGAATATAAGCTGAATGAAGTTTAATCGTCTTTAACGTCGTATCTATCCAGCATCATCACTTTATCCCATGCTTTCACAAAATCTTTAATAAATCGTTCTTTTCCATCATCAGCGCCGTATACTTCGGCGATATTTCGCAGTTGTGCATTAGAACCAAAAATCAGGTCGCAACGGGTCGCTGTATATTTAATATTTCCGGTCTCTCGATCTCTAATGTCAAAAAGCATTTCCCTGTCGTTCTGAGGAACCCATTCATAGTCCATACTTAAAAGAACCTTGAAGAAATCGGTGCTTAAAGTTCCAGGACGATCAGTAAAAACTCCGTGTTTGGAGTGATCAAAATTTTGATCCAAAACTCTAAGGCCGGCAGTTAGAACAGTCCATTCCGGTGCATTTAGCGTAAGTAGCTGTGCGCGATCCAGGAAGATTCTTTCAGCAGGTATGTTGTAACCCACTTTATCATTGTGATAATTTTTAAAACCATCTGAAACTGGTTTCAGCCAGTCAAAACTTTCCACGTCGGTCTGCTCTGCAATGGCATCTGTACGGCCTGGAGTAAAAGGTACATTTACGTCGAAGCCACCATCTTTGGATGCCTTTTCGATAGCTGCACAACCGCCAAGCACTACAAGGTCTGCCAGGGAAACCCTTTTGTTTCCAGACTGGTTTCCGTTGAAATCATCTTTGATCGATCTTAGCGTTGACAAAACTTTATTGAGTTCATCAGGTCTGTTTAGATCCCAATTATTTTGTGGCTCCAACGCGATACGAGCACCATTGGCTCCTCCACGCTTATCTGAATCACGATAAATAGCTGCAGAAGACCAGGCTGCTGAAACCAATGCCGAAACCGAGAGGCCGCTGTCCAGAATATTTTGTTTTAGGCTGGTGATTTCTGCTTCCTCAATAAGATCGAAATCTCTTTTTGGTACCGGATCCTGCCATATTAAATCCTCTTCTGGAACTTCCGGCCCCAGGTAACGATCTTTTGGACCCATGTCTCTATGAGTCAATTTATACCAGGCTTTTGAAAAGGCGTTGGTGAAATACTCAAAGTCATTCAGGAATTTTTGACAGATTTCATTATAAGCAGGATCTACTTTTAGAGCAATATCTGAGGTCATCATCATCAAGTCGTTCATCTTTCCTTCCTCATGAGCATCCGGTGTTTTGGGAGCATTTGGATCCTTGGGAGTCCATTGAATTGCTCCGGCAGGACTTTCAGTCTTTTCCCATTCAAATTTGAAAAGATTTATGAGGTAATTATTATCCCAGCTTGTAGGGTCGGGCGTCCAGGAACCTTCAATTCCGTTGGTCATGGTGTATTTTCCAAAGCCGGTTCCTTCAGAATTTTGCCAGCCCATACCCATAGCCTGCATTGGTGCTGCTTCTGGAGCAGGACCAATTTTATCTGCGCTCGCCATTCCATGGCTTTTTCCGAAGGCATGTCCACCTGCGATCAATGCAACGGTTTCCTCATCGTTCATCGCCATACGCTTAAAAGATTCACGAATGGCCATTGCAGAGTCCTTAGGTTCGCCGTTTCCGCCGGGACCTTCAGGATTTACATAGATCAGAGCCTGGTGTGTTGCGGCCAATGGGTTCTCCAGGTCACGGTTCGGATCTGATGGTTCTCCTTTCCAGCGTAAATTCTGGGTTACCATCTCCTCAGGGTGCCCGTCATAATACTCCCCAACTTTAGATTCTTTAAAAGGCTTACCGTTCCAGAATTCAGGTCCCCAATAAGTGCTGCGATCGGGCTCCCAGGCATCACGACGCCCACCTCCAAAACCGAATGTTGGGAAATTCATGATCTCCAAAGCACAGTTTCCGGTAAGTACAATAAGATCTGCCCAGGAAAGAGAAGCTCCGTATTTTTGTTTTATAGGCCAAAGTAGTCTTCTGGATTTATCGATATTTCCGTTGTCCCACCAGGAATTAATAGGACCGAAACGTTGCAGTGCCTGCCCTGCTCCTCCACGACCATCTGCAATACGATAAGTCCCGGCAGAATGCCAGGCCATTCGAATCATTTGAGGGCCATAGTTATTATAATCTGCCGGCCACCAGTCTTTGGAGTCCACCAGCATTGCTTTTATATCTTTCTTTAATTCCTGAAGATCAATTTTATTGAAAGCTTCCTTATAATTTTCATCGCTCAACGGGTTTGCTACCGGTTGTTCCTGGTGAAGTAACTCTACCTGTAATCGGTTAGGCCACCAGTCGTCAAGTTGCGGTGATTTTCCCATCGCTCCGCCAACTCTGGTTCCTCTAAAAGGACACTGAGCCAGGTTTTCTGGATTATCCATGTTTTTCATAATAATAAGTATTCTTGGATTAAATAATAATTTTAATGTCGATTGGCTATTATCTTTCCCGGTAACAAATTTTCAGTTCTAGCCTTGTAACCTGACCTAATGATCCAATACCGAAGAGCTATAGTGATCTTTTAAATAGATATTGAAAAAAGGAAGAAAAATGTAGTCGTAATTATCGTTTGATTTTAAAAAGTAGAATTTAGGCAGATACTGACTAAATATAGGGTCTACAACCGTTAATTTTTTTTTAAAACATATGATTACACTAAAGACATTTTGAATTATCTTTCCCATTAAACCACGGTTTTATCTAATCCGCTGAGAAATGGAAGAAAGTTCTCAATCAATACCGGTAAAGTCGCCTAAAAGGAATTTGTGGAAAGCACTTTTAGAAGCTATTAAAGGTACAGAGGTCGATTATACTACAATCAGTCTGAATCGTGCTATATTTCTTTTAGCCGTTCCTATGATTCTTGAACTGGTTATGGAATCAACCTTTGCACTGGTTGACATTTATTTTGTTGGTAAGCTGGGAGCCTCAGCTGTGGCCTCTGTAGGTCTTACTGAAACCTATTTGTTTCTGTTATATTCTATTGGAATGGGACTCGCTATGGCAGTAACAGCAATCATTGCCAGGCGAATTGGTGAGAAGAAAGGAGAAAATGCAGCTGAATCTGCCGTGCAATCCATCATCCTTGCCATTCTATTCGCTATACCATTTTCCATAGCGGGGATTTTTTATGCTGAAGAACTTTTAGGCCTAATGGGAGCAGACGATTGGACTCTTACTAATGGCATTTCCTATTTTCAATGGATGTTAGGAGGGAATGTAGTAATAATGTTGCTATTTGTTATTAATGCGGTTTTTCGCGGGGCGGGAGATGCAGCTATAGCCATGTGGGTATTGGGAATCGCCAATGGAATAAATATCGTTCTGGATCCTTTGCTGATCTTTGGATGGGGACCAATTCCTTCTATGGGATTGGAAGGTGCAGCCATCGCAACCAATATTGGTCGCAGCCTGGGGGTACTCGTGCAGCTATGGATATTATTCCGAGGAGGAAAACACATTAAGGTGAAACTTTCACAATTGTATTGGAATACCAAAGCTATGCTCATTATTTTAAAAACATCAATGGGCGGCATAGGTCAAATGATCATAGGGATGACTTCCTGGATATTTTTAATGCGGATCCTGGCAGATATAGGAAGCGAAGCTGTGGCAGGAGCCACCATTGCACTTAGAATAATGTTATTTTGTATGATGCCTGCCTGGGGACTTTCTAATGCAGCCACTACCCTTGTAGGTCAAAACCTGGGCGCGAAAGATCCTCAACGAGCAGAATCCAGCATCTGGAAAATCGGTAAATATAATATGATCTTCTTGCTCCTGGTGTCAATTGTATTCTTCTTCTTTAATGAAAGGCTTATTGGATATTTTTCAGATACTCCCGAAGTAATTAAAGTAGGAGGAAAATGGTTGGAGATCCTTTCCTATTCCTTTTTCATTTATGGTTGGTGGATGGTAACCACCCAGGCATTTAATGGCTCTGGAGATACCACCACTCCAACAAAAATTAATTTTGTGTTTTTTTGGTTGATCCAGATTCCACTGGCTTATTTCCTCGCAATAAATCAGGATTGGGGATACTCTGGTGTATTTTGGGCTGTGTTTTTTTCAGAAACAAGCGCGGCTATCTTTACACTTTGGCTTTTTACCCGGGGAAAATGGAAAACTCAAAAAGTATAAACTTAGATTTTAATCGGCGCTATCCAATTATTTATTCCTTCCAGGCTTTTCGAACATTTTCAAAAGCCAAAATTTATTTATAGGCGTCATATTTTGTCGTGCCAGTTTGTTTAATTTGCTATATCAAAAATGAAAGAGTGAGTAGATCTAAACGCAAAACGCCAATTCTTACCAATGGTAAGGCTCCGTCTGAAAAAGATGAAAAGCAAAAAGCCAATCGCAAATTACGAAGAATCGTAAAAGAAAAATTAGCAGTTTTAGAAGAAGAGCTTCCGCAGAAAAAAGAAGTTTCCGATCGCTGGAATTGGGAAAAAGACGGTAAATCTTACCGAGCAGATCTAACCAAGAAAGAAAAAACCAAGTAAAATGAATATACTTTACCTCCACGGACTCCATAGTAAATTAAGTGACGAAAAAAGAGAAGTACTGAAACAATACGGCCAGGTTTTAGCACCTGATATAGATTATTCAGAAAAACATTTTCAACCCGATCTTATCCTAAAGGAATTCCCGAATACAGAATTCAATGTGGTAATGGGAAGTAGTATGGGTGCGTTAAATGCCTATGCTATTTCAGAAATCGTAGGCCGGTCGGCTTTATTGTTTAATCCGCCTTTAATTAAATATGAGGAAAGAGGAGCCAGCCATAAATTCACCCACGGATTATCCTCAAAACATATTTTACTGGGTGGAAGTGATGATGTAGTAGATGCCGCTAAAACCCTAAACTTTTTAGGACAAAACCTGCAAAAATCAGAACTGAATATCAAAGTTCTACCGGAATTAGGTCATCGTATCCCTATAGATGTTTTCACTGATCAGGTTAAAGAATTCTTTAAAGATGTTTGTGCTTAATTAAAAACGTCATGCCGAACTCGTTTCGGCATCTAACATAAAAGTATCCATGCTCAACTTAGACCCTGAAACCTGTTCAGGGTGACGATTAAGCTGAGCTAGGAATATTCAAAATTAAATAACCTAAACTGCGATTTACCGTTCTATTAAACAAAAAACTATGTCTTTACGCCAAACTATAAAACGCCATTATAAAATTATCTCTCTGCTTAGGTTACGCCCTATGAGTTATGAGGATGTTCAGGATGAAATGGCTGATGATCCCTGTTCTGTTGAGGAAAAGCTACTAACTTCTCAACGTACTTTTCAACGAGACCTGGAGGATATAGAATCTATACATAACATTGTAATAAAATGTAATCGAAGTACTAATAAATATTACATCAACGAGGATGTTGAGGAAACGCATTCTCAAAGATTACGGGAAAATTTTGACCTTTTAAATGCCATTAGACTTTCCAAGAGTTTTGGAAACCAACTTATTTTTGAGGAAAGAAAACCCCTGGGCACACATCATTTAGCGGGTTTATTACACGCCAGTCAGAATTTTTTAGAAGTAAAGTTTGAATATCACAAATTCTGGGATACATCAATTAGTAATCGCAGGGTTAAGCCTATTGCGCTTAAAGAAGCCCGGAACCGTTGGTACCTGATTGCTGAAGATACCAAAGATGATATTATTAAAAACTTTTCGCTCGATCGAATTAAAAACCTGGAAATTACCAAAGACAAGTTTAAGCCAATTGAATACCAGGCGTACGAAGAATTCAAGGATAGCTTCGGAATAATAAACGGCACAAATGAAGAGCCGCTTAAGGTTATCCTATCGTTTACCCCCAGGGAAGGCAGGTATGTAGAATCACTTCCACTACACCATAGTCAGCAGTTAATTTTGAGTAACGAGGAGGAGATCAGGTTTAGTTATTTTATTCGTCCTACCTACGATTTTAGAATGGAAATACTCTCTTATGGCGACCAAATAAAAGTAATAGAACCGGAAAGTCTAAAATCGGAAATCAAAAAAGAATTAAAGTCTTGTTTAGGCAACTATGAATAGCTGCTTATCTAATAGAGAAGTCAACTGAATCCAACATAATGACCAAGAAGAATCAACTAAAAAAGCCCTGGCCAACTAAAGATGCTATGGCTCAGATATATGAAAACAACCTTTGGGGCGGTAATCAATCAGAATTTTTCTCTGGAGATGGCTCGCATAATCCCGAGTTGATAAATCCATATTTAGAAACTTTGACCTCTTTTCTTACTGCTTTTAAAACTCCTCCGGTGGTTTGTGATCTGGGTTGTGGTGATTTTAATATTGGTAAAGAATTGGTTAAGCTTTCCAAAGAGTATATTGCCATAGACATAGTTCCAGAGCTTATAGCGCATAACAAGAAAACATTTAAAACAGAAAATTTAGAATTTCATTCTTTGGATATCGCAGAAGATGAATTGCCTGCCGCAGACTGTGTCATTCTAAGACAGGTTTTGCAACATTTATCGAATGCCGAAATTAAAAGTGTGGTAGAAAAGTTATATGATTATAAATATGTTATTCTAACCGAGCATTTACCGGAAGGGAACTTTGAACCCAATCAAGATATTATTTCCGGACAGGGAATCAGATTAAAAAAGCAAAGTGGTGTAAACCTTTTAGCGCCGCCATTTAATTTTAAGGCTGAGGAGGAAAAACAGTTATTAGCAATTAAGTCAACCAGATTTAAAGGAGTTCTAGTAACTACGCTTTATAAAGTATTTTAAACCCTTCTTAAATTTAGATGATTAGTAGTCAGTCCAAAGAGAAGTCAAGGGATAAGCACAGATTTCACTTGAATCCACGAGTGAAACCATAGGAATACATACGTTTTTCAACACTGGAAAAAATGAACAATTATAAATTATTATCTATTAAATTTTAAAATGATTATCAAATGAATTGTATATATTTTTCTCATCAGCTGTGTAATCAATGCTAACGTTTTGGCTCAGGCAGTAAAAGAAGAAAATAAATATGGAGAGAAGCTTTATTTTGTTGAGGGCAATACGCTAAAGCAAAAGGATAAATATGGCGAGGACCTATTTTACTGGAATAGCGAAGAAATTAAACTGAAGAATAAATACGGCAAAAGCCTTTATTTTTTGGATGGTAACACGGTAAAACTGGAAAATAAATATGGGGATCGCTTATATGAGTTTGATGGATATTATATCCGGTACCGTGATAAGTACGGTCCTAAAATCTGGTATTTAGATGGTAGAGTATTAAAACGAAAAGATAAATACGGCGAACCGGTTTATTATTTTGAAGGCATCCCTGATAAATGGGTACTGGTAGCTCTGCTGGATCTTGCCAGGGAATGATTTGAAAATTTTAATTTACGAGCTTACGACACCGGTTGTCTTTAACGTATTCCATATTAGCCGCAATAAATAAAGACAATTATGGAAGCTATACCCTTCTTCAGCGGACTATCAAAAACACAATCATTTGAAAAACTTTCAGAATTCACTATCAAAGAAGCGCTACTGGCTTGTGTGTTATCGGATTTTGATCCCGATTCTTTTATAATAGAAAATCACGATAATCGCTGCCTTACTTTTAATAATGAAAAATATCTTTTCTTTATATTGATCGAAGAAGACCATGAAATTCTTGCTGAAATCAAAGAGGCCATGGAAACCATTAAACATTTACATACTGCTATTATTCAAATAGAACTCGACCTTGATCTTTCAGATTATAAAAGGTATTATCGTTTAAGTATAAACAATATTATTAATGGCGGAATCCAAAGAGAAATTCCAGAGAAAAACCTCTTTTTCACCTTATTAAAAGATTTATACGGTAAAAACTGAAAATGAACTATAATTTTTCACAGTAAAAACTCAGCGATTCTCTTTAAATAGCTTTTAAAGCTTTAAGATTTTATTTAGATTTACCAATCCTATTTTAAATCAAGCCCCCTACTCCTTGATTTTATGTGGCTTTCAACCAACCACCGATTTAAAATGAAATTATTATTTCACAAAACATGTCTTTGTCAATGAAGAACGAAGCGCATGCAAGAATAAAAATCAACAAACTGCTTGAAGAAGCAGGTTGGCGATTTTTTGATAATGGCAAGGGGAAGGCTAATATCCTTCTGGAAAACCGTGTGAAGATTACCCAGGAATTGATGGATGCCTGGGGGAATGATTATGAAGAAACCACAGATGGTTCCTTAGATTTTCTGCTTCTCGATTCTAACGATAAGCCAATTTGTGTTCTGGAAGCAAAGAAAGAAAGCCTTCATCCACTTACCGCTAAGGAACAGGCAAGGAAATATGCCAGGTCTGTCGACTCTCGGTTTATAATATTATCTAACGGAATTATTCACTTTCTCTGGGATCTGAAAAAAGGAAATCCTAAACCTATTTATCAATTTCCTTCTGCTGATGAGATTGGAGCAATTAAGGAATGGAAACCAGATAGGAAGGCTTTAGCACAGGAAAGAATTTCAGAAGATTATATTGCCAAAGTGCAGATGCCCGATTATGCACAGAGGCCAGAATGGAAAGGTTCGGTTAAGGATAGTAAGGATTTTATCTGGACGAATGGTCTACGATTTCTAAGAAAATATCAGATTAAAGCAGTCGAAAAACTCCAGGAATCAGTAAAGAAGGGTAATGATCGCTTCCTTTTTGAAATGGCTACAGGTACGGGTAAAACACTTACTTCAGCGGCTGTAATCCGATTGTTTTTAAGAACCGAAAATGCAAGAAGAGTACTTTTTCTTGTTGATAGGTTAGAACTTGAAGATCAGGCTTGGAAAGCATTTACAAATTACTTAAAACCTGATTACAGTACATTCATTTACAAAGAACATAAAAGTGATTGGAGAAAAGCCGACATAATCGTTACTACAATTCAATCACTAATGTTCAATGATAAATACCGTTATTATTTTAAACCTACTGATTTTGACTTATTAATTTCAGATGAATCACATCGATCCATTTCTGGAAATGCACGCGCTGTTTTTGAATATTTTCATGGATATAAATTAGGTCTTACAGCAACTCCAAAGGACTATCTAAAAGGGGTTAATATCGATAAAACTCGAGAGAATGATCCACGTGAGGTAGAACGGAGATTGCTTCGAGATACCTACTCAACTTTTGGGTGTGAAGGTGGAGACCCAACTTTTCGATATTCTCTATTGGACGGAGTAAAAGATGGATATTTAATTAATCCGAAGGTTCTTGATGCCAGAACAGAAATTACAACCCAACTTTTAACTGATGAAGGTTATGCAGTTACTATAACTAATGAGGAGGGTGAAGAGGAAGAAGAAGTTTTTGTTTCCAGAGACTTCGAAAAGAAATTCTTTTCAGAAAAAACAAATAGTAGTTTTTGTCAGAGCTTTCTGGATAACGCACTTCGTGATCCCATTACCAAAGAGATCGGTAAATCTATTTTGTTCGCAGTAAGCCAGAACCACGCTAGAAAGATCACCGAAATTCTGAATGAGTTTGCGGAACAACTTTTTCCTGGTAAATATAATTCTGATTTTGCAGTACAGGTAACTTCTCAGGTCGCAGATGCACAGCAAATGACCATAAATTTCACCAATAATAATCTTAACGGAAAAACCGGTTGGTTAGAAGGTTATAAATCATCCAAAACAAGGGTTTGCGTAACGGTAGGGATGATGACTACTGGTTATGATTGTCCAGATCTTCTGAATATCTGTATGATGAGGCCTATTTTTAGTCCTGCAGATTTTGTTCAGATTAAAGGAAGAGGAACCCGAAAGCATACGTTTGAGTTTATTGGTAAAAACGACCTGGGGGAAGAAGAAAAAATTCAATTTGAAAAAGAGATTTTCAAGCTGTTTGATTTCTTTGCGAACTGTGAATATTTTGAAGAGAAATTCGATTATGATGAAAAACTAAACCTTCCAAAACCAAAGAAAGGGAATGATGGAGGCGAAGGTGATCCAAGGAATTTAGAGAAATATACGAGTTACAAACCTGATCCATTACTCACGGTTAACGAGCAGACAATAGGCTACGAGGGAATGAAAATTGATCGTATGCTCTTTAAAAAGTTTGAGGATCGAATAGTAATGGATGACATTATAAAAAAGAATGTTGAACTAGGGAACTGGGAGCAAGTGGTCACACACATCCAGCAGGAGATTTTTGATAAACCAGATGAATATTTTGATCTGGAAAAGCTTAGAAAAGCGGCAAAAATAGACCGAAAGGTTTCTATAAGGGAAGTCGTGGAAAAAATATTTGGAATTATTCCAAAATTTAAATCTAAGGATGAATTACTTGAAGAAGAGTTTACCAAATTTATGTCTCTTTATCCACCTGGGGAGGATGTGAACATCAGAGCTTTAAAATACTTTTTTAAAGCCTATATAGTAGATCAGGATATTCGTAAGATTATCAATGCAAAGGATTTTCACGCCTTACAAACCAACCCTACATTAACCATAGCTCAATTTAAAAAGGTTGATGCCAAATACCGCGAAGTAATTCCGGGTTATATAAAAGATTATATCAATTTAAAGCAGTTCGCTGCCTGATAAAGATTATATGTTAGATAGTACTACTCGCAAGAGGATTGACGATTGTCGTGATATTTTAGTAGGAAAATTACCGGACCCCAAAGCACAAATTGAACAGATTACCATAGGCTTGATATACAAGTTTATGGACGATATGGATAAAGAAGCGATTGAATTAGGAGGAAAGCCTAAATTCTTTTCTAATTTCAAACTTCCAGATCCTGAGCATCCGGAAGATCGCTCAAAGGATAAACTTGTTCAATTTGAACAATACAGATGGGATAATTTATTCAATAGCAAAGTGACGGCTGCAGAGATGCTGCGACTGTATTCTGAAGCTATTGAGAATATGGAAAAGAACCCGAACATACCTCAGTTGTTTCGAGATATTTTCAATAACGCCTATTTGCCTTACCGCGATCCCGAAACTCTTAAGATGTTTTTAAAAACGATTGGGGAGTTTGAATACACTCATAGTGAAAAGCTGGGAGATGCGTTCGAATATTTATTGCAGGTGATGGGTTCTCAGGGAGATGCAGGTCAATTTAGAACTCCGAGGCATATTATTGATTTCCTGGTTGCAATTGTAGATCCGGGAAAGAATGATACTATACTCGATCCAGCCTGTGGTACGGCAGGATTTCTAATTTCTGCCTACAAACATATCCTATTAAAGAATGCAAAGGCTAATGAAAAAGGGCTTGACATTTATAGTTATAATAATAAAAATGATAAACCACCTTTTAATAATCTCGGAGATAATCTAACACCAGACCAGAAGAAGAAGCTTGTGCAGAATTTTGCTGGCTACGATATCTCGCCTGATATGGTGAGGCTGAGTTTGGTGAATTTATATCTCCACGGGTTCCCTGAACCACATGTTCATGAATATGATACCCTGAGTAGTGAAGCGAGATGGAATGAAAATTTTGATGTGATCCTGGCGAATCCTCCCTTTATGAGTCCTAAAGGAGGGATTAGACCACACAAGAAATTTACGATTAGTAGTAAGCGAAGTGAGGTACTTTTTGTTGATTATATAGCGGAACATCTCAATCCAAAAGGTCGAGCCGGAATTATTGTTCCTGAAGGGGTTATTTTTCAGAGCGGAACAGCCTATAAGGATCTGCGTAAAATGTTAATCGAAAACCAACTTTATGCAGTTGTTAGTTTACCTGCCGGAGTTTTTAATCCCTATAGTGGAGTAAAAACCTCCATTCTCTTATTGGATGCTGAAATAGCTAAAAAAAGTAACGAAGTTCTTTTTATCAAGATCAAAAATGACGGTTATAATCTTGGTGCACAAAGAACTGCTATGAAAGGAGGTCAGTTAGAAGAAGCTATTATTACCGCTAAAGCTTTTAAAAATTTAATTTCAAAAGGAGAGGATTTTGCAAATACTTCCTTCGCTCATTCAGTATATAAAAAGGAAATTGCTAAAAGTGGGGAGTATAATTTAAATGGAGATAGATATAAAAATATTGATGCTGTAAATTCTAAGTTCGAATTTGTCAAACTTTCAGAAATATGTGATGTCCGAGATGGAACTCACGACAGTCCAAAATATGTTGAAAATGGATATCCATTAATTACTTCTAAAAATATTAAAGATGGGTATATTGATTTTTCAAATGTTAATAATATATCTGAAGAGGACCTTAATAGAGTAAATAAAAGGTCTTTTGTTGACGATGGAGATATTATTATGCCAATGATAGGTACTATAGGTAACCCTATAGTTGTGAAAAAGGAACAGGAATTTGCAATAAAAAATTTGGCTCTTATAAAATTTGAAGAAAGATCAAGAATCAATAATCACTATTTAAAGGCAGTTCTTGCATCAGATTATTTTAGTGAAAATTATAAAAATTTCTCGTCAGGTTCAACTCAAAAATTTATCTCTTTAACTTTCATAAGAAACCTTGAAATTCCCCTACCACCTCTACCCATTCAGGAGGAAATTGTAGCTGAAATTGAAGGCTATCAAAAGATTATTGATGGGGCTAAAGCGGTAGTAGAAAACTATAAACCAAAAATTGAAATTGATCCGAAGTGGGAGATGGTGGAATTTAAAGATGCACCTCTGGAAATTATCGACGGTGATCGAGGAAAAAACTATCCAAAAAAATCAGATTTTAATAGTGAAGGGTTCTGCTTATTCCTAAGTACAAAAAATGTTAGAGATAACGGTTTTTTATTTGAAGATCTATCATTTATCTCTGAGGAAAAAGATAAGGCATTAAGAAAGGGAAAGCTTGATAGAGAGGACGTTTTACTTACTACAAGGGGGACAGTTGGAAATACGGCGTACTATGATAGTTCAGTAGCCTATAATAACATTCGAATAAATTCCGGAATGCTGATATTTAGAACCGAACAGAATAAATTATTACCTGAGTACTTATATTATTTTTTCCAATCTGAAAATTGTAAGTCTCAGTTCAAGAAAATAATATCCGGTGCTGCTCAACCTCAATTACCAATAAGAAGCCTGAAAAATGCATATATACCAATACCGACTCCAGAGATCCAAATTAAAATCGTAAATAAAATAAAAAAAGAACTAACCTTAGTGGATGCTAATCATGAGCTCATTGAGATTTTTAAGCAAAAAATAAAAGATAGAATTGCTAAAATTTGGGGGGAATAATGGAAGAAGCTTACGAAATATTAGATTATTTGCCCATTCGGTTTAAGGAAGCTACTGAAGAAGAATATATTAAATTTCTGTGGGAAGCTTTTGAGAGTAATTATCAAAATGAGAAATACCAGTTTTCATTTATGGCTTACCATATGCTCTTTATGAGCTCTGTCTATTTCAATGTCTGGCAAATAAAATCTATTAGAGAAGACGATTTTCATAAAATTCGGTTAGGTTTTAATGAAGATTTCGGAAATGCTACCAGCCCCTTTAATTTCAGCAAAGAGAATGAATCAAGAGTTCTTGATCTCTTAAGATATACCTGTGCTTCCCATTCAGATGTCAAATCTTTAATTGGACAGTATAAAAAGCTTGTAAAAGAGAGGAATGGAGTTGCACACGCAAATGGGTCAATTCCTTTCAGGACTAGCTCATATTTAGAGACAAGAGTTAGTGACATAATTCGATATACTGCAGAAATTCAATCTTACAGTAAGCCAATTATTCAGGAATGTTTTAAGAAGTTTTTAATTGAAAGTCAGGATGAAGAGACAAGGCCATATGTTGATATTTCGGAACAAATTAATGAGGTTTTAATACATGAACATTATTTGTCTCAAAAGGACCTGGAATTTTGTCTGGAGTATGATATTTCAAATTTAGCTGATGAACCCAATTATATTGAAATAGAGAAAATTTTTCAAGAACTCCAAACTCAGTATTCACCTGAAGATCTCGAAGTTTAATCCAAGCCTTTTACTAATGTCAAAAATTTGCCCTCCAGAAATTATATCTGTAAAGAATTTAGTTACCACTAAGATTGAAATTCCAGGCTATCAACGCCCATATAAATGGCGATTGAAAAATGTGGATGATTTACTTAATGATATTATATTTTTTAGTTCAAAAAAACCTTCTTACAGGTTAGGTACGGTAATTATCGATAGGTCAAATGATATTGACGAAATTGTTGATGGTCAACAGAGACTATTAACCTTAGTACTTATTTCGAAAGCCTTAGAGGAAAAATCAATGCTAGAAGAATCAGATAAGTTTGAAATTCCTCTATTAAAAGAAGACTTTACACATTCTATTTCCAGAATGAACCTCTTAAGAAATTACCAACATATTTTGACAAGAATTGGAGATTTCAAACCAGAGGTAATAAAATTTTTCCTTTACCAATGTGAGTTGGTGAAGGTTTCTATAGGTAGTATAAGAGAGGCATTTCAATTCTTTGATTCTCAAAATTCAAGAGGAAAAGCTTTGTATCCTCATAATTTGCTAAAAGCATTTCATTTAAGAGAAATGGAGGACGCAAGCGACGATGAGAAAATTAATGCTGTTCAGAATTGGGATGCAACGGAATCTTTAAAACTAAAAAATTTGTTTGGAAGCTATCTATATAAAGTTCGAAAGTGGTCTAAAGGTAAAGCAGCAATGGACTTAACAAATGATGAATTAGATATTTTTAAAGGTATTAAACTGAGTCAGGCGGAGCAATTCCCTTATGCCAGAAGTTTTGAAATGAATAATACTTTTCTAAACAATTATGATAAATTTTCTGAAGATTCTAATCCCCCTGCATATCCACAACAATTAGATGGGGTTATTATAAATGGAAAACGATTTTTTGAATTTACTAATCAGACCCTGGCTAATATTGAGTTTATTACGAACTATGATAGTGAGTTCTGGAATGCAATTTATTCTAATCAAACTTCTAATATTCTTAAATTTTTAAGAGGTAATGGTGGCCAAAATAGAAAGGGAGATCAATATTGTAAATTGTTATTTGAAAATACCATACTATATTATTATAGCAAGTTTCACAACCATCAATTAGAAAAGATACTACCTATAATTTTCTTATGGTCCTTCAGAGAAAGATTAAACCTGAAAGCCGTGAGGTATGAAACTATCAATAATCATGCGAATCACTACAATAGTCTTTTCCACACTATAAAGGAAGCGCTTGATCCTTCTGAATTACTTTTATACCAATTAAAACCAGTAAAATTTAATTTTGAGAATGTCTACGGATTAGATGTAATATTTGAGAAATATAATAAGTTAAAATCATAATGAACCAACCTGTTTTTGTTCCCATAGGAGAGCTTTTCCAAGATTGTAAATATTCCATTCCTTTATACCAAAGAGAATATGCCTGGACAATAGAACATATTTCTCAACTACTTTCAGATATAGCAAGTAATGCAGAGAAAAACTTTGAGACAAACTACTATCTAGGCACGCTAGTTTTATTTGATGAAGGTGAAAACTTTCAAGCTATAGACGGACAGCAACGGCTTACAACCTTATTCCTGTTACTGTGTCATTTAAAAACACGGGAAAGTAGAAATTTCACTCAGGATTCTATTTGCTTCGATTCGAGAGACCGATCAACCAGAACCTTAAGGGCAATATTTAATGGGGATAATGATATTGATCACGCAGAACCAAATATTCTCGCAGGTTGGGAATCTATTCAACAGCAGTTCGAAAACATTTGTAAGGAGTTTTCTCTTTCGACTGATAAGTTCATTGACTATCTTGAAGATAAGGTTCAATTGTTAAAAGTTTTTGTTCCTGAGCATACTGATTTAAATCATTATTTTGAAATCATGAATGTGCGAGGTGAGCAGTTAGAAAAGCACGAGGTATTGAAATCGAGGTTGATGGAAAGGTTAGAGACTGAACAGGATCGAAATCTATTCTCGAAGGTGTGGGATTCATGCAGTGATATGAATAAATATTTGCAGCTTTCCCTGGTTAAAACTAATAAGGATATTGAAAAAGTTTTTGGTGAGAATTGGAATGAACTGCCTTCAAAATATGAAGAGTTATTTGATAAATATGCAGACTTTCAGGAGGAATTGGATTCTGAAAAGAAGAATAAAGAGAAGAAAGATGATCTTTCTTTGGAAGAATTATTAAAAGCCAAGGTGGCTGTGGATCCAGAAAAGTCCAAAAATCAGGAAGAATGGAGTAGTTTAACCTCAGTAATAAATTTTCCTAATTTTTTATTGCAGGTTCTCAGTGTTTTTTGTCCCGAAACGGATATTGCTTTGGATGATAAAAGGTTGCTAGAACAGTTTGAACCTTTTTATTCAGGTAAGATGGATAAATTCCCACTCCCGGAAGTTTTTGTGAAGGAGTTTTGTTATGCCCTTTTCAAATCGAAATTTCTTTTTGATAAATATATAATAAGGAATAGAGAAGAAAATAATGAAACTGAGTGGCTATTAAGAGAAATCAGACCCTACAGTAAAGGTTACAATTGGGTTGAGACATTTGGTGCTAATAAGAATGATAATATTCAGGAGAATATAATTATGTTACAATCAATGTTTCATGTTTCCTTTCCTACCCGGAATTATAAAAACTGGTTTACTGCAGTACTAAATTATTTATACAAGAATGAAAATAGAGGCAAAATAAAAGGTGATGAATTCAAAACCCATTTAATGAAAATGAGTGATTCATTCTATTTTGATCGTGATGGTGCAGAACCTCTGCCGTATCGTAAAATAATTTTTGAAAATAATTGCGAGGCAGAAAAGGACTCTGTTAATGAAGAATCATTTATAATGGGGGTTGATACAAAGAATTTTGTGTTCAACAGGTTGGATTATAAGTTATGGGAAAAAAGAGATGAATTAACATGGCCTGAGAATTCGATTAAAATAATCAACAACTTTAAATTTACCTTTAGGAGTTCTGTGGAACATTTTTATCCAAGAAATCCGAACACAGGTCTGAAAGCAACTTATAATGTTGATAAATTTGGAAACCTCTGTTTGATTGATAGAGGGAAAAATTCTCAATTAAGTAATAATGAACCTTTGGCAAAAGTAAGCTTCTATAAAAACACTTCTAACGTTGATAGCCTAAAACTGCATTTAATGATGGCTGATGCGGATAAATGGGCAGAAGAGAAAATTGTGGAGTGTCATGAAAATGCTATGAAAGAAATGCTGAACTCCCCATCTGTTTAATTAATGTTTACCAATCCAGGGTTTCATTTTTTCTCTTAACTCCCTTTCTAGATGCTTTAATAAGAATTGTTTGATGTCTTTTGGACTATCCTTCAAATCTTCAGGTAGCTCCCAAAAAGAATATTTTATGTTTTGAGGTGTGAAAAACTTTCTATCCTTGAGCTTTAATCCATAGGTTGTAATTTCGCCTTTGTGATTTATATGTTCATTTATTCTGCTACCTAAATTTTCAGCTTTACCAATATAAAATGGATACCAGTTTTCGGTGTTGATCTCATCGTAAAAGGAAAATTTTGATTTTATAATCCTGGGATAATTACTATAACCATCAAAATTCCAATCTGCTGATAACTCTTCAAGAGAATAGGCTTTTAAAGGCTTGATGTAAAATACATAAATACCAAACCTCTTGAATAGCCTTCTATATTTTGTGCCACTAATAAATTCAGCATTTAACCTGAAATCATTAATAATAGCGCTGTAAATATTCGCATCATTAAACCTTTTTCTGGTCTTTGTCCACAAAGATTTAAATTCTGAATTAAAATTAATTATCTCATTCATATTAATCTAATCCAAAGAAATCATCAACATCAAACCCTTCCCTGCTGTCTTCATCAGGAAACATCATATTTAAGGTTGCATCTCTACGCTCATCTGGTGTTTCCCATTCTTTATTAAGCCTGTCAAACCGATTCTGCAAAATTTCGAGTTCCTGTAATTTTTTATCGTCAAATTCACCTTCCCAAGCATTACCAAACATATCCTGAATTTGATAATATAAATCCTGTAGTTTTTCGTCATCATCATAGTCGAAATCCTCTAAAAGATTTTCCATTTCCTCAATTCGAGCTTCTATAAGTTTTTTCATTTTTTAATTTGTTTAACCGATGAATATTAGCCAGCCTTCATATATAATTTAGGCTCTGGACCTCTGTTATCTATAAGTACTTCAGATTCTCTGGAGAAACTGTTTAATGCCTCTAAGTTTAAAGAATGAACCGTCTCTATACTCTTTTTATTAATGTCACCAAGAAGGTCGAATTGTTCCTGAGCGGTCTGAATCAAAGACTGAATATCTGCCTTGTCAATATTACTTTCTGATTTTAATTCTGTAAATCTGGTAAGTATGATTTTCTGAAAGTTTTTCACTTCTTTATCTAAGGAGCTATGTAGTAAATCTTCTTTTTTAAAACTGCTTAATTCAGCTTTCAGTTCTCCTATTTTAGCTATCCTGTCACCTGATAAGTCCTTTACAGCGAGATTCATTTTTAATTCAATCAGTCTTGAAATTTGGTAAAGTTCTTCTGCAGTGATAGCAGACTTAAAGGTGTAGAAAGGAGCCAAATCATCTATCTTATTATTAATCTTTTTCACTTTACCTTTTGAATTTGAAAGCACCTTCCCCACAGAACCACTAACGGATTTCCAACGACGGCCAATGCTGGATGTTGAAACTTTATCTACAGCGCCATTTACTCCTCCCTTCAAACTAATAAGAGCTTTTTCTAAATTGTTTGCGTCACTCAAATCTAATTCTCCTTGTTCTAATTCAAAATTTTCTGGTCGCACAAATTGGATAAGTGAGTTAATAGCTTCTTTGCTAGCAATGAAATATTCATTTCTGATAACCTGTAAGTCGTATGATATTTGTTTCAGGTTTACAAAATCTTCTATAGTAAAAGCTGATTTGTTACTGTATTTCTGCAATTGATGAAAGGCATATTTCATTTTAGCCTCTCTTTCAATATGATGCATTCTTTCAAGGTTATCTAGTTTATCTAGTACTTTATTTAATTGGGTGGTAATACCATTAAAATAATACTGGCCTGTCAGGATACTGGCAAACTGAATTGCCAGCAGAGGATTGAAGGCAGATCCGCCTGCCTGGGTGAACCCAGCATGTTGTTGAAATTGGCCATTTCCACCTCGGGTAATAGAACCAAAAGTACCATTTTGATATCTTATTAATTTATCAGGACTAACAGTTGCTTGAAATAGACCTTTTGTAGATTGGGTCGCAGCTCCCCCTATGGAGGCTCCGGTAGATGCTAAGCTTGACATCATCGAAGAAAGCTGGTATTGTCCCTCTTGCGAATGTCCAATTTCAAAGAAGTCTTTTGAAATTAATTCACTTTCCTTAAGTGAAAAGCTAATTTGGTTATTTTCATTTTTACCTCCTAAACTAAATTTACGAATGATAGGCAATTTAATTTCATGTCCCTCTTCTTCATTTTCAGGGTTTTGAGCATTTAGATATTTTATCTCTGTTTTCGTTGGATTGGCTTTGAGATATGATATTTCTGCTATTAGTTTCTCATTTTGCGCAGTTAAAAGTTTTTGGTTCTCTAGGTTTTCGAGATTGTTTTCTCTTAATTTATCGATTCCTAAAATAGATTGTATCCAATTTTTCATGTGTGATTAAGATTGATTAATTCGGAATGTTTAATTCTTTTTTACATTTTTCTCTAAAGTACTCATAGATCATCACCATTGCCAGAGTATCTAGTTCACAATACCTGAGTAAACTTTCCCTGATCGCTTTTCTTTCAATTCTAGGTACATCCTTAAACTGTAATTTTTGGTAGGCGAAGAGAGCGGCTCCTCCATCCTTGATTTCAGTAAGGCTTTCCGAAACTTTTTCTAATTGTTCATTATCCCAGCCATCAAAGACCGAGGGTAATGCCTTATATGGGCTAACCGGCTTTCCGTTCTCGAACTTCAGAAATACATGATCATCTGTAAAATTCCTGCTGGTGAGATTTAAATTGGCTATTGGCTGCTGGTATTTTTTCTGCAGGAATTCACTGGAATGCAGAACCGCTGGGAGAATTGCTTTGATTGAGTTTGATCCGCCGGTCACAGGATCGTAATAATAATTTACCACGGTCTTTTGAAGATCTATCATATCCCTATCACCACACCATATTTTTGCATTTTTACCAGTGTTGTGGCTAATAGTTTCTATAAAATCCAATAACTCCTGTTTGTCCGGTTCATCAGAGGTGAGTAACTGATTATAGACCACATTTACTATGGTGTTCTCATGATTATGATACCTGAAAATACTGCCATCATTCTGTGATAAGGAATTCTTTAACGCCCTAATAAAATCGAAATTTGGAAAAGCTCCAATTTCAGTATTCAGGTACTCGCTGAAATGCTCTACCGTTCCATCTTCGTAAACAGTATGATGGCTAAATTGGAATGCCAGCTGCTCATATGGATGCATTCCGGCTACAAATGGAATTGCCACCGCAGTAGTTTCAAAATCGATAAAATTCAGCGGATATTTCCAGGAACCCAGTTCTTCCCGCAGGTTATCAATATCAAAATAAGGAGAATCATCCTGTTCCTGATGTTTTTCTACCTGGAGCCACTGTCGCTCAGACCGGCTTAACTTTCCTGCTGCCGGCCGAATATCAATATCATTTTCGGTTAACTCATCCATGAAGTAACGACCCTCTTCAATAGCCTGTTTTGCCGGATTATACCAGACATCATAAACTTTGGGCTGATCGATCCTTTCCTTTGATATCTGTAATTGCTCCTGCCAGCATTCATGAAAACCGCTTTTGAAGCCATTGGAATGATTCTCTGTGATAAACTCACAGCCTTTACAATGCGGGCCTATCTCAGTAAACAGTTTAGAATCCTCCCGGTAATGCACTCTGAAATGTTCTACAGTTTCTTGAAAAGAGCGGGTATCATCCACCGGATTCTGATTCAGGATCAGATCTATCTCTTCATCAACATTGATGTCAAATAAAATAGGATTACCCAGATCTGCTTTGGTAAGCCCTTCTTTTTTCTCGATACCTGTGCGCAAATCTGAGTTGGAAATAACTTTAAAGCATTGATGCAGTCCATCTACAGTGGTTACGGCATCTTTATCGGCAAGTTTAAGATAGGAAGATATGTCCCATTCAGGATAGCAACACTGAATAACATATTTTTGAAAAGCAATATCATATAAGTAAAGGTCCCAGCCACCGCCCAGTTTCCCATTTGATTTAATAAAGGATTGATGATCTACACTCCTGATGGACTTGGCTTTTACCTCAATAAGTTTGATATTATTTCCTTTTTTCACAAGTATATCTACCCTTACAAAAAGGTTATCGACCAGGAATGCAGGTTCAAAGATTGTTATATTTTCCTGTTCAAGAAGTTTTCGTGTTTTTTCAGCCAGCAGGTCGTAATTATAATCATCTCCAATAATGGCAATGCCATCGGGATAATCCATTCTTGCGAGTTCTTCAACCTGAAACCCACCTTGTGCAAGTGCCTCCAGGAATGAATCGGAATCGCTCTTATTTTTATACTCTTCCTTACGGGTATAATAAAGTTTGGTAGGACAATCTAGGGCCAGTTTAAAACGGGATTTAGTTAGATATCTTGGAGACGGCATGTTAAATAGTTTATAGATAACTCTTAAAAATAATAAGTCCAAAAGCTAGAACCTGTCGTTTTGAAGAAAAATATTAGTCATCACTAACAATTAAAAATGAAACATCCCTCTAGAACTTCTTCGAAATAGTAAATCGGACTTATATAAATCTTAAGATTCAAATCTTCCAAAAAACATTTAACTATTAAATATTATTTCAATAGTGGTATAATGCAAACAAGATTGGGTAGTGAAGGCCTAGAAGATTTTTTAATAATATATAGGTTAATTAATAAAGATTTTATCTATTTCTATTTGTTTGTCTTTATCTACGCCAAATTTCAGGGCGTATCGATCTAAAATTTTCCTTTCAATGTTACTTATTCCACCGTCTTCTAAAAATTCCTTTATTTCTTGAATATAATTCAACTCATTTTCAGCATAACCTGTTGTCAGTATTTCATTTTCGATAATTAACGCATCTTCTTCGGATATACCATACCTTTTTATTTTTCGGTTCAAAATATTCCTTTCCATATCATCTATGATTCCATCATCCTCAATCATAACCAACACATCTTCTCTATACTTTTTCAAATTTGTATCGATCTCCTTATTATTATTGTTTTCGTCAATTAAAAGTTTAGATTCAATGTTTTTATTTGGCTGCAAATTCTCGACATCCTCAAATTCAACAGTTAGGATCCATTCATGTGTGTTTTTCGAAGATGTAGCAATTTCGTTCTCACCATTATAGGTAACTCCAATTTTGGGCAATAATAATTTTAATTCAGCATCAATTTGTTTCAACTCATGAGAAGAAATATTTTCACTCTGAGAACTAGAAATTATTTCATTATGTGCCATAATGTTACCATTTAATCTTTGATCAACTAATCTTTGCCAATTTAGGTCAGAATGGTACCAGATTAAATTTGTTGGAACAAAAGGGGCTTTGACTGGTTTGAAAACTTGTTTCTTTGAAATTTTTAATTTTCCATCAATCAAGGTGTTTTCGGTATTCTCTCCTTTATAGTTAACATGAGCGCTGTTAATTTTATAGTCAATTTTGGCGTCTACTTCGGTACTGGATGTCGCCTTTTGATCTGAAGAGTTACTTTTAGAACTAGAAATTTCTAAACTTTTAGCGCCCAGGCATTGGAGGAGATAACTAAATTCATTTATTCTGTCGAGAAAAAGTTCTTCACTATAATCCTTTAAAGGTAGATAAAGGTTTTGCTTATGAGGGTGGCAGGTATATATCTCGTTAAGATGCGGATGTCCTATAGGAAATTTGATATTTAATGGAAGGTCATTTTTCTTTAAAATAACAATTTCATTCGATTTTGTAGAGTGGATATCTTCTCCAATAAAAATTAATTTGCGTTGATTATACGAAATATCTGAAAAGACTTGCTTGAGTTTACTATAGGATTCCTCTTTTAGAATAAAAGCGTCTTTTTTATACTTCGCTTCCTCATAATTCTCTTCGCTTTTAGCTAAATAATTTATTGCCGGTAAAAAGTTATTTGTTTTCATTAAAATTTCACCCTTCAGTTCATAAGAATATGGAGGCGCCTCGTCATTATCAGGATATTTTTCAATGTATCTATCAATTACTTTTAAAGCTTCTTCAAATTCTTCCAAATTGATTAAGGATAAGGTCCTATTTATATAGTAAAATATAGTGTTTTCATAGGATATGTCTTCAACTTCATATGTGTTTCTAAAATCATCCAAGGTATTTAAGGCTTCCTTAAAATTATTATTTTCAATCAGATCTATAATTTTTGTTTTTGATTCATTATGTTCATTGATGGAAGCAAAACTGATTTGTTTTTTATAATCTACAATTTCATTGAAAAGATCATTTAAAATTCTACAAGTTTCTAAATCATCTGTACAAAATTCGCCCGTGTATATATCTGAATGATGAGTTTCATTCTTATAATAAAACCTAAAAAAACATTCTTCATCGTCCGAATACATAAGCTCTACAAGATCGATATCTTCCCATAATATAATTGCCTGTTGGTAATCTGTCTTTCCGTTACTTTCATTCTCTATAGTTGATGAATTAATAATACCTTCCTCAACTATTAGAAGTGATTCATAAAAATTTAGATTTTTGCTTTCCCAGAAATTTGATTGATCGTCTGAAAAACTAAAGACGAAAGCAAGCAATAAATTGTTTTCGGCTTCTATTAAATTTTCTTCCTCTTCAAATGCAGCATTAGTCTCAATTAGTAATTTATTGTAAGCATTTCTACCTATAATCCGTTTTTCATCGTATGATAGTAGCTGTCCTTCTTCTTCTAGATACACATCACCGAAAAAATTAAGCTTGTTTGAGCATAAACTAAAGGTATACTTGATAATATTGGAAATCTCACTCATTTGTTTAATTAATATAATAATCAATTATTCATTTCTAAAATACTTCTCTTTATTAAATCTAAGAATTAGGCTAATGCATTATATATTCAATTAGTAAATGTGTGGATCCTGGAAGTTATCGTAGGAAAATTCAACTCTCATTCAAAAACTGAATATAATTATTCATTAATTCCTAAATCTTCATTGGCGCAACAGGGTTTGCTGAGTGGATTTTAAAACATAATCCATCAAAGTGCATTTTTTATTTCTGTTTGAACACATTTGGATGTAAATAGCAATAAGGTGTGGTTACTTAAAGGCATTATGGAATCTGATCTTTTTATCATAAAATGTGGAATCAGGAGGACCATATTTTTCTTTTAGTAACTTCTCTTTTCGTATTTTTTTGATATCCAGAGTAACCATTACTCGATTTATTTTATATAAAATTAAACACTAATTCTCCTCGTCTTCTTCTATACATCCCCATTCATATCCGCAATTATTACACTCGTAACAAACCCCATTAAAGAAATAATCATCGTGATTACATACTTCACCGTCTGGATCAATTTTCTGTTGCATATTCAATATTTTTAAAATTATTATTTTATTTAGTTACTCTTATATTATACTTCCTACGTTGTAATATTACCTTTAAACCTATATATTCTCTTAGCAACTTTTCTGTTCTCGCCACCCAATTCTATATTGGGATTTTTTTCATTGAAATTACCTACTACCTTTCCACTATTATCATCCTCGTAAATTTCTTCTATTTCAACATCAACGGCATTTGCAATACGATGAGCAATGGCAAGTTCCTGACTTACTTTGGCGTTTAATTCATTCATTTCTGCCTCTGCTCTTTTTTTATTTAGTTCCGCTTGTATTTTAAGGATATTTCCCCCTTCTAATATGGTTTCGGATATAACTTGAGATTTTTTTATATTATCAAAAATCATTGAATGAATTGGAAATAGGGATTTAATAACCTTATTTGTATTTTTTTCTTGTTTCATGGTTTGTGTTCATATTGATTAAAAAAGGGAATAGAGCAGATTGCGTGAATTCTTCCATAATTTCACCATGCCAGTTGAAGTATCCTCCTCCGGGATTATACCCGATCAAAAGGATCTTTGGTCGCTCCAAAAGCGGACTGAACAGCAATTGACAGCCTTTATATAAAGATTGGATTTCAGGATTTTCTTTTGCTAACCCTACGATTTGTTGATGCAAAAGAAGAGCTCCTTCAGAAATTTCTGAATAGGTTGAAGCAGGCTTCATGTTCTGGTTTCGTTATTTGGGGATTTTGAGGGTAGGGACTTAAAATCTTGTTAAAGATAAAATTAATTTTAAGGATTTATTACGGAAATCCGCATTTTTTATTGAATTTATTCCGATACCATTGAATATTAATTAATTACTATTATTTTTTTAATATACTCATCAATTCCTAAAAAGGCATTACAGAAACTAACCCTCACAGCAAAAAATCCGGCTCCTTGTTATTCTTATAGTTCATAGTAATATTACTTTCGGTTTTGTAATCAGAATAAGATTCCGCTTCGTCCTTTAATTTTCCTTTACCCCTACATATTGGAAAAGTCACAGACTGAAGCGGATCTATTCTTAACATTAAACAACACGAAGCTATTAACTTCGCTACTTATATTTTCAAAGATGAAAGGAAAGGACGCCAAACTATGACGTGAGAGAATTAATGCTGAAAAAAAATACTACTATAAACCTGCAAAACACCAGCCGACGCTAATTAATATAATAAGCCAGGCCGTTATTTTTTAGCGGCTTTTATTTAATTTCGCTTTATGGACCTACGCCCCCTCCTTCATTTTTATAGCATTTTATGTTTCTTCCTGCTTTGCTCCTGCACCAATGAAAAGATGTCTTCTGAGTCTTATGAACAAACCAAGACAGATTCTTCATTTACCTATTTTGAAAAGGGAAAAAATTCCAAAGAAATCAGGGGAAAAATCTCTAATTTCAATAAGGCACTTCAAAGCATCGCGGATAAAAACGACACCCTTTACCCTCTCCTCTTAGACTATAAAATATATTATCATCAGCGTTTAAAGGAATATGATAGCGCGCTTATTTTTGCAGATAGTCTTGAGCGATTGGCTACTTTCAAAAAAGATACAGAGTGGCTCGCTCTTGCGCTTTACCGAAAAGCAGTTATTAACCGTGATTTAGATGATCAGGAAAAAGTTTTTCTATATGCTTTTGAGGCACGTAAAAGCTATCTTCAATTAGGGGATGGTGCAAAAGCAGCACGTAGAAGCCTGGAAATGGCAATAGCTCAAAGTAGGATGCAGGATTATACTGGAAGCCAGGAATCAGCTACTGAAGCTTTACGCCATCTTAATAAAGAAAAAGATCTTCAGTATCTAAGCAGTGCGCATAACATTATAGCGATTGCATATCGAAATCAGGGCTTTTATAAAGATGCCCTTAAGGAATATGAAAATGCCCTTCGTTACGCCTCTAATTTAGATGATAGTTTAACCTATAAAAACAACATTGGATTAGTATATCGGGACTTAGAAAATTACGAGAAAGCAATTTCAATTTTTAAGGAAAGCTATTCCAAGGTTTCTGAGAATGACTACAGTTCTAAAGCAAGATATTTAAACAATCTGGAATTTACGAAATGGTTAGAAAATAATGATAAGGATGTTTCTCCAGGATTGCTAAAAGCTCTGGAATGGAGAAAATCTTCAAATGATAATACTGGAATTGTATCAAGTTATGAGAATTTAGCGAAGTATTACGAAAAGACTAATAAAAATTTAGCTCTTGAATATTCTGAAAAATGGTTGAATGCCGCTAAGGAAAATAACAATCTCCAGGCTCAAATAGATGCATTAAAACAACTTCTCGTAATTACTCCTGGCGACAAGGATTATATTTCAGACTATATTCAGCTTAGCGATAGTTTAAAGAAGATAAACTTACAGGCCAAAAATACCTTTGCCAAAATAAAATTTGATGAGGAACGAAAACAACAGCAGATTTCCGGCTTAGAGGCTTCGGCGGCTGTACAGGCCTTAGAAAACCAGAAGATTAGAACTCGGAATTACATCTTGATATTTATCGCAATACTTGCAATTACATTAGCAATTTTCATCGTTTATTATCTAAGAGAAAAACATAGAAAAGAGAAGATTCGCGAGACCCATAAAACAGAAACCAGGATCTCTAAGAAGATCCACGATGAGCTGGCCAATGATGTTTATAATGTGATGAGTAGCCTGGAAGCAATTGCGCCTACAGCAACGATGGACAGAATTGAACATATTTATAACCGCACCCGAAATATTTCCAGGGAAAACAATGAAATTAATACCGGGGAGGGATATCTCGATCAGCTAGTGTCATCGCTATCTTCTAATTGTCCCAGAGATGCCAGACTTATTTTAAGCGGGGAAAAAACCATTGCCTGGAATGATTTGAATACCGAAAAGAAACTCGTTATTTACAGGGCTTTGCAGGAAATCATGGTCAATATGAATAAACACAGCAAAGCAAGTTTGGTGGCAATTATATTTTCTTCTGAAAAGAATCTATTAAAAATTCAATATTCCGATAACGGGATTGGTGTTAAAAATGAAAGCCTTAAATCAGGAAATGGCGTTCAAAATATGGAAAACCGTATTTTTTCTATAAATGGAAAACTTAAATTTGATACCGAACAAGAAAGTGGTTTAAAAATACTCATCCAAATTCCATTATAGATTAAGGCTATGTTTAAAAAGGTATTAGTTGCAGAAGATATGGACAGCATTAACCACGCTGTAGCATCTATTTTAAATGAATTGAATATTCCGGAAATAACTCACGCGCAATACTGTGACAAGGCATGGCTTTTGGCAAAAAAAGCCTCACAAGATGACGAACCTTTCGATTTACTTGTTTGCGATCTCTCATTTAAAGAAGATCATTGGGATGAAAAGATCAAATCAGGTAAAGAATTGATCGCTCTTTTAAAATCTGAATATCCCGATCTTAAAGTTCTTGTGAATTCTATAGAAGATCATCCCCAAACGGTAAGAGAATTATGGGAATCTGGTAATATAGACGGCTATGTTTGTAAAGATCGCAGAGGATTAAAAGAACTAAAAATAGCGATCGAAAAACTATGGGAAGGGCAAACTTATAACTCCCCAGCAATAGAGAAGGCTTTAAACCAAAATAATTTATTAGTTCTAAACGATTTTGAGATCAATATTGTAAAATTTCTTTCCAACGGACTTACCCAGGATCAAATGCAAGAGGAATTAAAAACTCTGAATATAAAGCCCAGCAGTAAAAGTGCGATTGAAAAAAGACTAAAAGATTTGAGAGAAGAGTTTAACGCCAACACGAATCCTCATTTGGTATCCATAATGAAAGATCTTCAACTGATTTAAGTTTTAATATTTTGGCCATATTGAGTTGAATTTATTTTAAAAAAGAATGGTATATTTTAACTTGAAAATGTCTAGAAAACATGAGTCGAAACGTTAAAGTTTGTTAAAGCGAGACCAATTCGGTGACCAATAAATTTCACCCCTTTGGGAGGACCTGTAAACACTATAAAGTTGAAATTCCGGTCGTCCCCTCCGAAAGCACTTTAAACAATAACCCCTGAATTTTATTACAAAAAAAGGGCGGTTAAAACCGCCCCAAATTAGTCAACCAAACACAGTCTAATTTAAAAACTAGTTGAAACTAACTTTTAAGAATTTAAAGATTAAAGCTTTAAGCTGTCGAAAATCTTTAAAATGTTTGCGAAGCGTAGTTTTAAAAACCAGGTGATCTTTTAAGTAAAAGTTTTCACATTGCACATCGTCACATTCTTTTAAGCCTTCCAGTTTATTTTTGTAATCGAAGAAAGTGCTTAAGTGAAACTCATTTGCTTTATTTATTAGCTCAAGTTGCTTCTTTAAATAAGAGGCATCTTCTTTATTTATCGCTACACTTACAGTTTCCTTCAAGCCCGATCCCAGAATATTGCTAAAGAAATCAATTTCCTCACTAATAATAACAAGGCGGTCTTCCCAGTCTTCTGATTCCGATTGGATACTTAAAATTTGTATTTCTTCATCATTATGATGTTCCTGAAATTTTTCCATCATCTTCCTTTATTTTTGCATTTTTACTTCCCTCTTCATTTGCTCCACTTTTATAATATTGATAAGGTTTTTGCCCGTAGGAAATTCCCATTCTACCTCATCTCCCTGCGCATAACCAAATAAAGCCAGGCCCATAGGAGCAAGTATAGAAATCTTATTTTCTTTGATATTGCTATGATCTGGAGTGACAATCTGGTATGTTCTATTTACACCAAAGGGAGTAGCGATTTCAACTTTAGAGTTGAATCTCACCACATCTTCAGGCATATTTTTTTCACTCACAATTTTAGCTAAATCAAGCTCGTTCTTTAGTTTTTCTATGGAGGCACGATAACTATTATCTTTATAATATTGCGCCATGGAAACTATACGCTTTAAAAGCTCATATTCTACCTCTTCAATTATAATGACATCATATTTCATTTCTTCACCACAATTAATTAAGGAAAAATACCGCGCTGGTTATAAGCAGTCTCTATCCTGGAAATAGCCAGAATATAAGCCGCTGTTCTCCAGTCGGTGTTTCGTTCTTCAACTTCTTTTTCAACTTTTTTAAATACCTGAAGTAATTTTTTCTCTAATTTCTGCATCACTTCATCAAGCTCCCATAATTCACCATTTCTATTTTGCAGCCATTCAAAATAACTACCTATTACTCCTCCTGAATTACATAAAATATCAGGGATCACGGTGATTCCCTTTTCTAAAAGAATCGCTTCACCTTCTTCGTTTGTAGGACCGTTAGCTCCTTCAGCAACTATAGTGGCCTTTATTGTATAAGCATTATCGCCTGTAATCTGGTTACCAAGAGCGGCAGGAATTAAAATATCGCATTCCAAACCGAAGAATTCTGCAGGATCCATCTCGTTTGCTTCAGTAAAGCCCTGGATAGAACCTTTTCGTGGACTCGAATGTTCAAATAATTTTTCTACTGAAATTCCTTCTTCATTAAATAAGGTGGCGTGCGCATCCTGTACCGCAATCATTTTGGCACCATCTTCTATCAAGAACTTTGAAGCCCAATAGCCTACATTTCCAAATCCCTGTACTATAAATGTTTTGTCTTTTAAAGATTCTCCCCGAGATTTCACAAGTTCCTTGGTGGTTAAATACACTCCAAAACCGGTAGCGCGGTCGCGGCCTTCCAAACCACCTGAACCCACAGGTTTTCCGGTTACTACGTGCTGATTTTGCGAACGTTCTGAAGTAGAAATTGTAGACATATAAGTATCTGCAATCCAGGCCATGGTTTGCGCATTGGTATTTACATCTGGTGCAGGAATATCGTGTTCCGGACCTATATTTTCGCCTAAGGCATAGGTGAATCTACGGGTAATTCGTTCCAGTTCTGCATCAGAATAATTTCGGGGATCTATCTGGATTCCTCCTTTTGCGCCGCCATAAGGCAAACCGGCCAAAGAGGTTTTCCAGGTCATCCACATGGCAAGGGCTTTGGCAGCATCTACATCTACCGTTGGGTGGTAACGTAAACCGCCTTTATATGGTCCCAGGGCATTATTATGTTGCACCCGGTAACCGGTAAAAATCTCTACTTTCCCATTATCCATTTTCACCGGAAAATGTACCACTATCTCGTTATTGGTAATTTCAAGTATTTTCTTAATATTCGGGTTTAGATCAATGATTTCGGCCGTTTTATTAAACTGTTTAATAACCGTATCATACATACTTTGTTTGGGCATTGACTTTGTCGCTATCATTCTTTTAAAATTTTATTGAAAATGTTCACAATACATTTTTCGGTTGTCTTTCCAGGAGCAGTGGTGCCTTAAATCGCAATTAAAACAAAGCGTTTTAAAAAGTTCACTACCTGCGTGCTGTAGCTCCTTTTCGCTCTCCTCCATAACTGATGGTCTTTCCATTTCAACTATATTCATAGAATCTGTATTTTGGAAGACCTTAAAGCTAAAGCTGTGCCCTAAAAATTAAAAAATGAGTAGGATAATTTTAATCGATTGATTATCAATGAAAAGAAAATAAAAATAGCATTCTTCTTATTTTCTCTACTGAAAAGAAATTACCCGGATGGGAGATAATTACCCGGAGCTTATTTAATCTTTTCGCGTAAGGTTTTACGGTCTATTTGAAGGATTTCTGCAGCTTTAGATTTATTTTGATCTACCGCGGCAAGAACTTTTAGAATATGCTTTTTTTCGACTTCCTTTAAAGCAACTAATTCTTCGTCTACAGCGGGAACCTGGTATTTTATTGAAGGAGGTAAATCTTGCGGAAGAATTTCGTTTTCACTCATAATTATGGCCCGTTGAATTACGTTCTCTAATTCCCGAATATTCCCCGGCCAATTATAACGTTTTAAAATTTCAACAGTTTTATCAGATAACTTTAAACCACTCTTTCCGTAATCTCGCTGGTATTTATCCAGAAAAGTTTTGGCAAGTGCTAAAATATCCTCTTTTCGTTCCCGCAAAGGCGGTGTTAAAATATCTACCACATTTAAACGATAATAAAGATCTTCCCTAAAAGTTCCTTTTTCCACCATTTCGCGTAAATCACTGTTAGTTGCGGCAATTACCCGAACCTGGATTTTTTCTGAATTTCTGGCACCCAGTTTTCGAACTTCTTTTTCCTGAAGTACACGTAATAATCTAACCTGAACCGCCAGTGAAGCCGTACCAATTTCATCTAAAAAAATAGTACCGCCATTTGCCGCCTGAAAGTAACCTTCACGGGTTTCTGAAGCACCGGTATAAGCTCCTTTGGTGGAGCCAAATAATTCTGATTCCAGTAAATTCTCTGGAATAGCACCACAATTCACCGCGATAAAAGGATTTTGGGCAAAAGATCCTTTATAGTGAATTGCCCGCGCCACCAGTTCTTTCCCGGTACCGCTCTCCCCTCTTATTAAAATTGTAGCCCGATTATTTTTCACTCTCTCTATAATATCTACCAATTCTTCAAATTTTGCTGAAGAGCCAACCATCCCGCCGTAATTGGATCTAATTTCGTTTGTAGAGGAGTTTTTTTTCGCTGATGTTCGGTTAACTAAAGATTTTTTAACTGAAGTAAGTAACTCGGTTTTTGTAAAAGGTTTTGGCAAATAATCCAACGCGCCAGATTTTATTGCTGTAAGTGCATTATCTATAGAAGGATAACCGGTAATTACAAGTTTTGGAATTTCAGGATAATGATCGTCTACGTATTTCACTAATTCCATCCCGTTCATTTCCGGCATTTGTAGATCGGTAATTAATAAATCTATACTGCTGTGCTTTAAAATATCTATAGCTTCCATCACCGACCCTGCCTTGTAAGTATGGTAATTCTCCTGTTTTAGGTGACGATCCAGTACTTCCAGCATATCGTAATCATCATCTACGATTAGTAAGTTTTCTTTGCGTATAGACATCTTAGAAGTTTAATGGTAATTTAATTTTAAAGATACTCCCTTTTGGGCTGTTTGGGGCAATACTAATTTCTCCTTTATGACTTTTAATAATGCCGTGGACCACACTTAAACCAAGCCCGGAGCCCTCTCCCAGCGGCTTAGTAGTATAAAAAGGTTCAAAAATTTTATCTTTTACTTCAGGATCAATTCCTTTTCCTTCATCGGCAATTTCAATAGTATAATGCATTTGGTCGCTATAAACCGAAATAAGAATTTGCGAATTTTCGGGTGAATAATAAATCGCATTAATTACCAAGTTAAAAAAGACCTGGGTTAGTTGTATGGGGTCCACCTGTGCCTTTAAAGCAGGATCCTGAATATTAAATTTAAACCGAATTTTCGCTTTCTTAAAATTAGGCTTTAAAAGCGAAAGTGCCTGGGTAATTACCGGTTCCACTTCAATTTTTTTAATGTCTTGCGGCATATCACAGGAGAAAAACATCAGTTTTTTTACTACCTCCCTGGAATAAATCGCTGAATTAATAATCTTTTGTGCATCCCGCTTTGTTTGTTTTTCAGAAGTTTTTTCTTCAATAAATTCGGCGAACCCCAGGATGTTACCAAGCGGAGTATTTAGCTCGTGAGCTATTCCCGCGGTTATTTCTCCTAATATAGCTAAACGGTCATTTCTTGCGGCTATTAGTTTGAGATGTTCTTCCTGAATTTTAATATTTTGACGTTCAAAAAAAAGGGCGATCTCATAGGCTATCTTATCCAAAAGTCTTTGTTCTTCTACCAGAAAATGCGCTTTAGATAAATCTGAAGCCGGGTAATGCACTTTAATAAAGCCTACTTCATTTTCAGAAATTTTAATTATACTTTTCTGGGAATAAGCTTTTTTTGGAATTGGGTTGGAGCTTAAATGATAAGATTCACATTGTATCTCTACAGTAGCCAACTCTGGAAAACGCCAGGCATTTTTAAGAATTTGCAGAATAGATTTCAAAGTAGCTTCATAAGAACCATCAAATTCTCTTAAGGCAGACGAAACCTGGTAAAGACAGGAGAGTTCTTTAATTCGCTCTTGCAACTTTTCTTCTATCGAAATACTTTGGGCATCCATCTCTAAAGGCTTCTTTTAGCAAATATAGATAGAAAGAGTTGTTAAAGATAAAAATGCCGATGAACAATTAAAACCTCATCTAATTTCCGGTTTCAGAAAACTAAAATCAAAAATATATAATCAAAGATATTTAGTGATATTCTCATTGTATATTTGAATATTAAACCCTGAATAATTGTACTTGTTTAAAAATATAAATGAAAATAGGAGCCTTCAATTTCTTATTGGAATAGGAGCTGTTCTTTTGATCTCTTTTATTTTTATCTCTTTATTGACTTTATTGGTTATCACGTAGTGGCACTAGTCTTACTTTTAATGGTTTCTATTTTAGCCATGTTTTTTAAGATTCTTCCAGTGGTGATCGTGGCAGAGTTGAGTGCCTTAACCTGGAATTTTTTATTTATTCAACCTCAATTAACCTTTAAAATAAACACCCCTGAAGATGCACTTCTGTTTTTAATGTATTTTGTGATCGCTGTCATGAATGCGGTATTTACAACCAAAATAAGAAAGGCAGAAGCCCAGGCCAGGAAAAGAAAGGAAAAAGAAAAAACTATCCATTTATATAATACGCTGGTTAATTCGCTCTCGCACGAATTAAAAACACCCATTGCTGCCATAATTGGATCTGTAGACACGCTGAAGGAAAATACGCAAAAGCTTTCTGCAGAAAACACCATGGATCTCTACAATGAAATTGAAATTGCCGGAAATAGACTAAATGGGCAGGTAAAAAACCTCCTCAATATGAGTCGTTTAGAAAGTGGAGCTATTAGCTTACAACTTAATTGGTATGATATAAATGAGATTATTTATAATTTGATTGACCATAACCAAATAGGCGACAATAAGCATAGAATAATCTATCATTCTAAAGACCTGCCCCTTTTTCAATTTGATGGAACTTTAATTGAACAGATATTACATAATATTATTCATAATGCTATTCAATATACTCCTGAAGGATCCACGATTAAAATTGATGCCACAGCAACAGATCTAGCTTGTATTATTAAAATTTCAGATAATGGGAACGGATTTCCAGAGGAATATATAGAACGGGTTTTTGAAAAATTTTATCGATTACCAAAATCGGTTACCGGAGGAACTGGCCTTGGCCTTTCTATAGCCCAGGGATTTGCCCAGGCTCATAATGGCAAAATTGAATTACGAAATAAAGTAGAAGGTGGTGCAGAATTCACTATTACCATTCCTGCAAAAATGACCGACCCAAAACATTATCAAAATGAATAATGCAGAAATTCTTATTATAGATGATGAGCCACAAATTAGAAAATTGCTCAAAATTACCCTGGAAAGCAACGATTATAAAGTGGTTTTAGCCGAAACAGGTAAAGAAGGTGTTCATCTTGTAGCAAATCATACTCCCGATCTTGTTATTTTAGACCTGGGTCTCCCCGACAAAAGCGGCCATTTAGTTTTAAAAGATCTTAGAGAATGGTATGATAAGTCTATCATCATACTTTCTGTACAGGACGACGAGGCAGATATCATTAAAGCTCTTGATAATGGAGCATCAGATTATCTTACCAAACCATTTAGAACCGGTGAGCTTTTAGCCAGGATTAGAGCTTCCCTGAGAATTAGTTTGAATACCGATTCCCAGCCAAATTTGGTTACAGGCGATTTGGAAATAGATCTAAGCTCAAGAATAGTAAAGAGAGATGAGCATATTATAAAATTAACTGCTACCGAATATAATTTAATCGCCCTTTTAGCAAAAAACCAGGGTAGAGTATTAACCCATCAATTTTTATTAAAAGAAGTTTGGGGCCTGGGTTCTCAAAACGAAACCCAATATCTCAGGGTTTTTGTTGCACAACTTCGAAAAAAACTTGAAAAGAATCCTAATAACCCTAAACACTTAATTACAGAAAGTGGTGTAGGTTATCGTTTTGTCTAATCTTTATAAAATCTTTATTCCCTTGGCGTATATTTTATATTCTACTTATAACCTTAAAACTAACTTTGCAGTACAACTTAATAAGAGTACTGTGGCGAAACCTCAGAAAAAATCAGAAACCAGGAACAACCAATCCTATTTCCATCTTAAATGGCCAGCAATTATAATTGGAGTCTTAGTGGTAATTCTAATAATATTATTTGATCACTGTACCCGTCAGGGAACTATATAACAAAAGATAGGATGTCATCATTTTTCAAGAATATTTTGCCAAAAATATATCAGGAATATAACCTGAATAAAGTCTCAGGGATTTTTAGCATATTTGGAATTATCCTTCTCATTTTCGATTTGGGTTTTACCCACCTGGCAAGCGAAAAACTTTTTTTAAAGAACCTTTATTATGTGGTTATAAGTGTTGGGTTTTTAATTGTGTTAATTAGAAGTCTAATACCCAAACAGACAATCCCTAAAAAAGTACTTTTTTTCGACTGGACGCTCAGTATTATCTTTGGGTTACTCATTCTAATTAAAACAGATTTTATAATAGAAAATTTTAGTTTTCTACAGGTTTTTAATCACATGGGGTGGATTTACTTAGTACTCTGCCTCTTTTTTATCCGAGAAGTTTCTTCTTTTAAAGTAAACTTTAAGAAAGAATATTTGAATCCGGCTCAATTGTTTGTTGGCAGTTTTCTTTTAATAATTTTTTTGGGCACCTTATTACTGCTACTTCCCAAAGCAACACACTCAGGGATAGGTTTAATAGATGCTCTCTTTACTTCTACCAGCGCTGTTTGTGTTACAGGATTGATTGTAGTTGATACCGGAAGTTACTTTACCACATTCGGGCAAACAGTGATTATGATCTTAATTCAGTTAGGCGGTCTCGGAATTATGACCTTTGCCAGTTATTTTAGCTACTTTTTTAGGGGTAATACTTCTTATGCCAATCAGCTTATGTTAAAGGATATCAGCAATTCAGAGAAAATAGGTGAAGTTTTTGTAGTCTTAAAAAAAATATTGCTTTTAACCTTTAGTATTGAAGCAGTAGGAGCCTTTTTTATTTACCTCAATTTAGATAAAGCTTTAATAAACTCAGTATCTGAGCGTATTTTCTTTTCTGTTTTTCATAGTATTTCGGGTTTCTGTAATGCAGGCTTCTCTACCCTGGAAAATAGTTTATATGAACCTGGATTTCAATTTAACTATCCGCTACACCTAATTATTGCCTGTTTATTTATTTTGGGTGGTATTGGATTTCCTATTCTATTAAACCTTTATAAATATTTGAGGTATTATTTTATTCAAAAATTAAAGAAGTTTAAAGATCCTAAACAAGTTACTTATATCCCCTGGGTTTTAAATCTTAACTCGAGAATTGTTCTATTTACTACCATTATTCTTTTAGTGGTGGGCACGGGATTTTTCTATATGTTTGAATACAATAATACGCTAAGCGGGCATAGTGAATTTGGTAAAATTGTTACGGCATTTTTTGGGGCTGCAACTCCAAGAACAGCAGGTTTCAATTCTATTGACACCTCGGCTTTAAATTTTTCAACTTTAATGCTGATTTTTCTTTTAATGTGGATTGGTGCCTCTCCAGCTTCTACAGGAGGGGGAATAAAAACAAGTACATTTGCCCTGGCTACTCTAAATTTTTTCAGTCTTGCTAAAGGAAAAGATAGAATAGAGGTATATAAAAGAGAGGTATCTAATATCTCTATAAGAAGGGCTTTTGCTATTATTTCTCTATCTCTTTTAGTCATTGGAATTTCTTTATCGCTTATATCATTTTTTGAACCAGCTCAAGCGATTATACCTATTACTTTTGAAGCTTTTTCAGCATATAGTACGGTAGGTTTAAGTATGGGAATCACTGCCGGTTTAAGTTCAAGTTCTAAACTGGTAATAATCGCTACCATGTTTATAGGCCGGGTTAGCATGCTTACCTTACTTATAGCCATATTGCGCAATATTAAACACCTTAACTATCGTTACCCTTCAGAAGAGATATTAATCAACTAAAGCAAACTACATGAAATATATTATTATAGGTTTAGGCAATTTTGGTGCTTCCCTGGCAGAGAAATTAACTTCCATGGGAAACGAGGTGATTGGCGTAGATAGTAACCTGGATAAAGTGGAAGCCATTAAAGAAAAAATTACCCACGCTATAAGTCTTGATGCTACCGATATTAATGCGGTAACTAACTTACCGCTGGAAGATACTGATATAGTAATTGTTGGTATTGGAGAGGATAAAGGTGCTAATATCATGACAACCGCATTAATGAAACAACTTAAAGTTAAGAGGTTGATTAGTCGGGCCGTGGCTCCTTTACAGGAAACAGTTTTAGAAGCAATGGGTGTGGAAGAAATAATTCATCCTGAAGAGGAAACTGCAGAACGCTGGGCTAAAAAGCTTAACCTGGAAGGCGTAGTTGACTCATTTGAAGTTACAGGAGATTACAGCATTGTAGAAAGTGAGATCCCCAAAAAATTTGATGGCAAAACATTAGAGGAAATTGGTTTAAAGGAAGATTATAATGTTATTGTGCTTACTACCATTAAATATATGAAAGGTAGAAATGAAATAGGAGCCGCTAAACAGGTATCTGATGTTCAGGGTGTAGCTACAAGGAACACTAAATTACATTATGGAGATATTATGGTTTTATACGGGAATAACCGGGATATAAAAAAGCTGTTAAAAGAGGTTAGGAAAAACTCTTAGTCCCCCAAACTATTGGTATCCAGAACAGTTTTTTTAATTTTAAGTTTTGAAAATTCTGAAAAAAATCAGCCCGTTTATAAAAAAGGACCTTAAAAAATATTTGAGGTCCTTTTTTCTTTAGAGCCATTGTTTCAGTTGATACAGTTCAACTAAAAATTTCCTGTATTTCTTCTTTTAATTAGTTTCAAGTTCTTCCCAGGCCTTTTGCAGAGTTTGTAAAAAAACTTCTGAAGGCTGAGCTCCCGAAATAGCAAATTTATCATCAAAAACAAAAAAGGGAACTCCTCTTACTCCTATATTTCGTGCTTCCATTTCGTCTTGTTTCACCTCATAGCTAAAGGCATCAGAGGCCAGCATATCTTTCACTTCATTAGAATTTATTCCAACTGAAGTAGCGATTTCTTCTATTACTTTGGGGTCATCTATATTTTTACCTTCTGTAAAATGGGCTTTAAATAAAGCTTCTTCAGCCTCATTATCCACTTCTTTTGACTTGGCCAATTGAATAAGTCTATGCGCCATAAAAGAGTTTGCCAATACAGAACCTTCCAGGTTAAAATCCAGGCCTACTTCTTCGGCCATTTGCGTGGCACCTTTAAACATGTCGCGCGCCTGGCTTTCGCTTATATTCTTTACTTTCATAAAATATTCAAGCGTATTTAAATTGGGATCTGTTTTTAGAGTAGAATCCAACTGATAACTTTTCCACTCTATTTCTACTTGATCTTTTCCTGAAAAATCAACAAGGGCATTTTCAAATTTTTTCTTGCCTATATAACAAAACGGACACCTTACATCTGACCATATTTTTACTTTCATCTTTTCTTTTTATGATGTTTGACGTAAATTTTTAAACTATCTTTCAAGAAAGATAGTAGTTTTGACCTCTATTTTATATCTGGAGATATTATTTCTGAAATGCCAACTCGCTTTAATACCTGGTTCAGAAATAAAAGTCAGTAGTTTTATTAAATTCAATCAGCACCATCATAAATAATTTCAAGCAATTACACAGGAAGGCATTCTACCTAATCTTTACTTCCTTTCTTATATTTTCCTGTAAGAATTCTGAAAAGTCGACGAGCAATATAAATACACGTGATCTACGGCCGATAGCGATTAAAAGTAGCCGTACTAAGAATATTCCTCAAAAACTGAAATTTACAAAGTCCTTGGAATTGGAATAAGTATTATATCCGCTTTGTATTTATTAGAATACTTAAAAGAAATAATTTTATTTCTTTTTTTTATTTCCGTCTCTCCAACTCCTTTTCTATATTGTACATACCTAATTCACTGCAACTTGGGAAATAAAAATAAAAAGACGGTAAGCCCCGTAAAATCTTCCGGGCTAAGCACTTTTGCAGGTGTTTTCACACCATCTATTCTTACTATTCTTGGGGTTATAATGTACCTCCGATTTGGTTGGGTAGTGGGTAATGTTGGGTTATTAGGCAGTCTTATTATTGTAAGCCTTGCGACCTCTATCACTTTCCTAACCTCCCTTTCCCTAGCAGCTATAGCCACAGATCAACAAGTAAAGATAGGCGGAGCTTATTATATGATAAGCCGTTCTCTTGGTATTGAAAGTGGTGGCGCTGTTGGAATTTCTCTCTATCTGGCCCAGGCCCTGTCTGTTTCCATGTATACAGTAGGTTTTGCTGAAAGTATCGTGGAAGTGTTTCCAGTATTAAATGAGAAGCTAATTGCAGTATCTGCTATTCTTTTTGTTGCAGGGGTAGCTCTGGTTTCGGCTAAAGCAGCCAGTAGGGTGCAATATTTTATTCTTATCGCAATTGGTATCTCCCTTATTTCCCTAATCTTCGGAAGTCCCATAGAATCTACAGAAATCGAATTATGGGGCGCATCTCCAGAAAATTCGGTTCCGTTTTGGGTGGTATTTGCAGTTTTTTTTCCTGCAGTAACGGGTATTGACGTGGGCGTTAACATGTCTGGGGACCTAAAAGATGCAGGAAAATCAATTCCAAAGGGCACTTTTCTCGCTGTAGGTGTAGGTTATGTGGTATATATGGTGTTACCTGTGATTCTTGCTACGCGAGCTGATGCTATTAGCCTTGTAGAAGACCCCATGATTATGCGAAGAATCGCATTTTGGGGCGATGCCATTCTAATAGGAGTTTGGGGTGCAACCCTATCAAGCGCTCTTGGTAGCACTATGGCAGCACCACGGGTGTTGCAAGCCCTGGCGCGTGATGGTGTTTTACCTCGTTCCATGGCCCGACTGGGAAAGGGAAGTGGCAAAGAAAACCTTCCCCGAATGGGCACTATTTTTACACTTATTTTCACAATAACTGCTGTACTCCTGGGAGACTTAAATATAATAGCTCCTATACTAACCATGTTCTTTCTGACTGCCTATGGAGTATTAAACATCTCTGCTGGAGTTGAAAATATATTAAAATCTCCTTCCTTTAGACCTCGGTTTAAAGTTCACTGGTTTTTTTCCCTTCTAGGTGCAGCCGGTTGTATTAGTGCTATGATACTTATTAATCCATTGGCCACATTTATTGCCGCTATATTTGTATTTGGGATTTTCTTTTGGATTAAACGCAGAAACCTTGAAAAAACCTGGGGAGGAGTAGGACGAGGAATTCGATTAAGCCTCATTCGCTCTAGCCTTATGCAGCTTGGAGAAGTATCAGACCCCAAGAATTGGCGTCCTCATTTCCTGGTTTTATCGGGGGCTCCTATGAACCGCTGGCACCTAATCGCAATGGCTAATAGTTTTGTTCAGGAAAAAGCTATCATGACCGTAGCAACCATTCTTACCGAAAAGGATATTCATAAGAAAAGATTAATCGAACTGGAGAGACATACCAGGGAATTTCTTTCTAAAAAAGGGATTTATAGTCTGGTACGTATCGTACCAGCAGCCAATCCATATATTGGAGCTAAAACAATGGTAGACCATTATGGATTAGGAAGCCTCGCACCTAATACTATTATTCTGGGTGATACCCAGGAAGAAAGCCATTTGCCAGATTACTGCGATATGATCCATTATTTCTACAGGTCACAACGCAATATAATGATCTTTGATATGGAGGATGATTATGAGGCAAATCCCAAACAAAAAATTGATCTCTGGTGGGGAGGGTTAAAGCTAAACGGGGCTCTTATGATTGTAATGGCGCATTTGTTACAAAGAAGTGTGCAATGGTCAGACGCAGACCTAACCATCAAAATGGTTGTGCGCAACGAAGCTGCCAAAATAAGAACTGAAAAAAATCTGATCGAAATGATCGAGAAAATGCGCTCTAATGCCAGTTATAAGTTTATTATAGCCGGTGATAGAAATTTTCCAGAAATTCTTGCCGAATCGAGCCGTAAAGCCGATCTGGTCTTTCTAGGTTTAAAAGAGCCTGATGACGAATATGTAGATTACTATAAAAAGCTAAAGGCAAATACTTCCAGCCTTAAAAATAAAATATTTGTATTAGCTGGTGAAGATATTTCCTTTGAGGATGTACTTTTTTAAAAGATACTTTCTGGCAAATTAAGTCTTCTAATCCCTAAGCTCAGGAAATTCACTAAAATAGATTTTAATTGATGCTGCTTTCCTCTTTTGAATAATTTCTTCTGCGAAACATCTTTTTAATTCATAGGTATTTCATTAAACCCTTTACTGAAACCTAACACACTTTTTCTGGAAATCCAGATTTTTAATTTTATATCCAAATTATAGAGGTGCTCGCTTTACTTGCTCTCATTTCCCCTTCAAAAATTTATTGATTTTATCAATTTTTATTTCAGGATTTGCACCTTCTTCTCCTGCTACCAGTGCCCCCATTGCGCAGGCAAAATCGAGTGTACTTTGCGGATCTTCTTCTTTTAACAAGCCAGCAATCAAACTGGCCAGGAAGGAATCTCCTGCACCAACTGTATCTTTTACTTTAACTTTAAATCCGCTATTGTAAAATCGTTTTCCTCCTTTTAACAACACTGCGCCATGTCTACCCTTGGTAACACAAATAGTGGGAGTGTTTGTTTCTTCGGAAAGATATTGTAGGTTTTGTTCTAAAGAATTGTAAGGAGAGCCAATCATTTCGGCAATTTCAAATAGTTCGTCGTCATTAAATTTTATAAAATCTGCCTGGCTCAAAAGTTTTACCAATACTTCCTTTTCATAAAACGGAGGACGTAAATTTATATCGAAAACACAGTATTTTGCTTCAGGCAAGAGATTAAATAATGTATTTCGGCTTACCTCATCGCGGCAAACCAAACTTCCAAATATAAAAGCATCAGCTTTCTTTACGGCAGTTTTTATAGCTTCTGAAATTTCAATTTTATCCCAGGCCACCGGGTGTGAGATCTCATAAGTAGCAGAACCACCTGCAGATAATGTTACATTTACCACCCCGGTAGAATGGTCAGTATCTTTGGCAATATTTTCGGTTTTAATATTTTTAGATTTGAGATAAGAGAGTAGGTTCTCTCCTTTTTCATCGTCCCCTACTTTGCTAATCATTTCGGTTGAAATTCCTAATCCCGAAAGTCTGGAAGCTACATTTAGGGGTGCACCTCCAATTCTTTCACTCTCCGGAAAAACATCGTATAATATTTCGCCGAAACATATAGCTTGAGGGTAATTTGACATATTGTAAATTTTATGCTTTAAAATAATAAAATAGAAAAATTGCTCCTATAAAAAAAATACAATTAACTGTATAGAGTGTACTTTACTACTATTAGCGGTTTAATTTTTAGCGTAAATATATACAGGCAGTCTCAACTGCCTGTATATAAAACTTTAACTCTAATAGCCGGGATTCTGAACATACAATCCACCTGTAAAATCTATTTCACGCTGAGGGATTGGATAATATTCGTCCCTTCCTGCTGTAAAAACAGCGTTTGCAAGGAAATCTCTTTTTGTTTTTTCTTCGTCGAGATAGGCGTTTAGAGTTTCTGCAGCTTCTCCCCATCTTACAAGATCAAAAAACCTTGGTCCTTCCATCCCAAATTCCAGTCTTCTTTCAAATTTTAGAGCTTTCCAGGCAAATTCTTTACTAGGGAAAGAGTCGTATAATTCCACATTATAAATATTAGATGCCCCTGCTTCTACAGGTCTTGTACTACTGGCCGCTGCTCTTTCTCTTATTTCATTAATCAATGGAAGCGCTTCTTCATATCTATCTAATTGAATTAAAGCTTCTGCCTTAAATAAAAGCACATCTGCATAGCGTATGAAAATCACATTTCTTGAAGTTCCCACAAAAGGACCTTCCTTAACATAGCAAGAACAATCTGGCGCTTGCTGTTCTTTCATATTGCCGAAAAACCCATAAACTCCGGGGTCTCTTGCCCAGGTAAAATTATAGATCATATCTCCCTCTGAATTTACCGTATTTCTATATTTAAAAGGTCTCCCTGGTATCCCTACGGTATGGTCAAGTCTTGGATCTACAGATAGACCAGAATTTACTTCAACTGTACCATCTTCCTGTACATCGTTCAGAATATCTGAATTATTAAAAGTGTCCAATAATGGTAATCCTTCATTATTCGTCCGGAAAGCATTTACCATGTTTTGGCTGGCAAGGTGAAACCCACAACATCCGTAAAGACCGGTACCGTGTGGTGAATTTAGCCCGGTCACAAAACTTACCCTTCCTACTCTAGTACCATCATCAATAGAGAATTGAGCAGCCCATATAGACTCAGGACCATTCTCATATTCTACAAGAAAATTATTCCCATAATCTGGTTCAAGGCTTCCTGTAACCTCATCGGCATATTGAATTACTTCTTCAAGCATAGCTTGATTAATATTCACAACCTGGTGTGTTTCATTTTGTTCGTAGGCCTGATATAGTTTAACCTTAGCCAGGTATGCTGCTGCTGCGCTTTTATCTGCTCGTCCAACCTCATCCTGCGCCTGTGGAAGGTTATCGTATGCGAACTTAAAGTCATCGGCTATTTTGTTCCATAGCTCCTGGTTAGGAATATCGTTACTTGTTTCGGCTATTTCTTCCTGGGAAAGTTCTTCTGTGATGTAAGGTATCTTTTTAAAAATACGCTTTAGCATGAAATGAGAATGTGCTCGCAAAAATCTAAGTTCAGCCTGTCTTATGGTCTTTATTTGATATTCTTCTTCCGGAATATCATTGATTACTGACAATGCAAAATTAGCTCTTGAGATTGCTTTATAGTAATTGGTCCAGGTACGCGGCGCCATTAATTCTCCCTGATCTGGAACTGTTAAATAATACTGTTCATATCTATCTACTTCACCAACGTCTCCACGACCTCCTCCTCCTTTATAGGAATCGTCAGAACGTACACTACCATATACCCACATATTGGTTAGCGGACCTATCATATCATCATTGGCAATACTTGCATAAGCAGCGATCACAAGTGATTCGGCATTATCAGCCGTTTTAACGTTTTCGCTGGAAAGAACCCCTTCAGGTTCATATTCCAGAAAGTCTTCGGAACAGGAAACTAAAGTAAAAGCAAGTAATAATCCTGTTAGTATAAATTTTATATTTTTCATGATTCTATTTAATTAGAAATTGATATTAAGACCTACAGAAACTACGGTAGGTACAGGTATTCTATTCACATCTGTTCTTTCAGGGTCTGAGCCTATGTAATCTTCTGGAGTAAACCAGAAAAGGTTCTCACCTTGCAGGTAAATCCTAAAATTCTGTAATGGTGCTAATTTTTCAATCAAACCATCAGAAAGGGTGTACCCAAGCTGCATGTTTCTAATTTTGAAATATGAATTATTTCTGAACAGATAATCTGAGGTTCTTAGATCATTAAAGGCAAGTGATAAAGATGGAATAGTGCTCCCGGTATTATTAGGTGTCCAGGCATCTAAAACGCCCATACCTGCATTCTCTCTTCCCTGCACAAAGTTGTTCCAAAAGATATAAGGATCCTGACCAATTCTACCCGTTACCCCTGAACCAAATACTGAAAAATCCCAATTTCTATAACCAAGATCTATACGTATCCCGTACTCAAGATCTGGTAAAGTTGTTCCAATAAAGTCACGATCATCGGTATCTATAACCCCGTCGTTATTAAGATCTTTAAATTTTAAACTTCCTGGCCTGGCTCCAACCTGTTCTGGTGAATTGGCAATATCTTCTTCACTTTGAAAAAGACCATCGGTTTCATATCCAAAAATTGAAAATTGAGAATGTCCCAAAATTGAGTTTTCTGCGGTTCCCGGGAAAGCCGGTCGTACTTCTTCAGGAAGAAAGGTAATCTCGTCTTTGAAAGATGAGAAATTTGTTGAAACAGAAAATGTTAATCCGTTTTCCAGGGTATTGCTATAGTTTAAAGCAAACTCCCATCCTCTGGTTTGTGTAGAAGCACCATTTAGCACCCTTTGTTGACCTTCACCTAATACAGATGGAATTGGTGGAGTAGTCAATATATCTACTGTTTCCCTGGTAAAGTAATCGAAGGAGCCTGAAAGTGAATTATTGAAAAGTCCAAAATCAACACCAAAATTCCATTCTTTAGTGGTTTCCCATTTAAGATCGGGATTTTCGGCCTGCACAGATACAAAGCCCGAAGGTAAATTCCCTGTTCCATTGCCATTAATATCATAAGCTGTACCTATATTATAATACTGCTCAAAAAAGCCTCCCGTAAACTGTGAAAGTGTAGGGCCATACCTGGATTCGTATAGACCAAATCTAGCCAAATCCCCAATAGATTGATTTCCTACTTCACCATAACCTGCTCTCAATTTAAGATTAGTAATCGTCTCATTGTTCTTCAGGAATTTTTCATTACTTATTCTCCAACCCGCAGTAACAGCAGGGAAAACTCCATATCGATTGTTCTCCCCAAATCTTGAAGATCCATCCCTACGCACTGTAACCGAAGCTAAGTATCTATTATCAAATGAATAATTAAGTTTACCAAATTGTGATAATAATCTATTTCCAGAAGAACTTCCATTTGAGGTTCTTGCTCCGGTGGCAGCGTCAAGAACAAAATAAGACTCTTGTTCTACTGCAAAATCATCTGCCCTGGCAATAACCGAGTCAAAGTCATTTTTAACAGATTCCAAACCTAGTAAAACCCCAAACTCGTGATTATCTAACTCCAGTTTATAATTAAGAGTATTTGTAAAAACTACGCTTGTGTATTTGTTTGTATCAAATGTTAGCCTATTATTACTTCTGGTAATAAAGCCATTGTTTACACGTGGTTCAATATCTTTCCTTTTAAAATCACTAAAATCTATTCCCAGGCTAGTCCTAAAAGTTAGATTTTCCATTAGGTCTACTTCTGCATAAATATTTCCGAAGAAATTATTTTTTTCAGCATTATCCCAACGGTTTAAATACTGCATTAATAACGGATTATTCCTATCTGAATACCCAGCACCTAACGGCCCTGCAAAATCTCCATTTGCATCGTAAACCGGAATGGTAGGAGCTAAAGAAATTGCAAGACCAGGGGTGGGAGCTCCCCCAACATCCTGCGCAGCAAGGGTTTCATCTGAAGTAGAAAATTGAGTGTTTACCCCAAACCTCACTTTATCATCAAAAAGCTTAGTATTAGCATTTATTTTAGCCGTGTACCTTTCGTAATTGGTATGCTTTAATATCCCGGTATTTTTTAAATGACCAAGGTTTACAAAAAATGAAGACTTCTCTGAATTTGCAGATACGGTAAGTTCATTATTATAAACATATCCAACCTCATATAATTCATCCTGCCAGTCTGTATCTCCAACGGGTACATTTTCGTCTCCTCCAACAAAAGGCTGAACGCTAACTCCGTTTAATATTGGATTATCATAATCCATATTCCAATCAAAATTATAGATCTCTCCATATCCAGAAGCAGGATCGGCACCATCATTTACTGAAGCTCTCCAGAGGGCCTGGCCCCGCTGTACAGCATTTAACATATCATAACGTTGTTGCTTTTCAGATTGCACAGAAAAGTTAGAATTATAACTTACGCTTACTTTCTCTGCAGATCCAGAGCTATTTTTAGTAGTTACAACAATTACCCCGTTACCAGCTCTTGCTCCATAAAGAGAAGAAGCCGATGCATCTTTTAGCACCTGTATAGATTCAATGGCATCTGGATTTAAAGATGAAAATACTTCCTGGCGCTGGGTGGGAACCCCGTCTATAACATAAAGGGGATCGTTATTGCCAAGAGTAGTAACCCCCCGAATAAGTACTCGGCTACTTGCCCCGGTTGGATCTCCAGATTTTTCAACAAATAACCCAGGAACACGACCCTGAAGAGCCTGCATTGCATTACCCGAACTTCGGCTTTGACCTTCAATAGGTGCAACATCTACTACGGTTATTGCGCCGGTAACATCTACTTTTCGTTCCCGAGAGTAACCTGTTAATACTACCTGATCCAGTAAAGCAGCATCGGCTTCCATTACTACATCAATAGTTGTTCTGCCATCTACCGGCACTTCTGTTTGTTTATAACCTACAAAAGTAAATACCAGTGTCGCATCTGGAGAGACTCCATCAATACTATAATTTCCATCAAAATCTGTTGAGGTTCCTGTTGATGTTCCTTTTACTGAAACCGTGGCTCCCAATAAGGGCATTCCTTCTTCAGCAGTAGTTACATTTCCTGTTACCTGTATCTCTTGTGCTGTGATCAAATTAGCACACAGCAAGAGAAACAGAAAAAAGCTTAGTTTTAGTTTCATAATTAGGTTTTTATTAAAATTTTAGTTGGTAGGCTTCTATTTCATCCAGGCTTAATTCACCATTCTCTGGTATTATAGATAGTTGTTCCCAGGGATAATTAGGAAAAACTATTTCTGTTATTACAGTTTTTCCGTCATCATAGAATAGTTCTATTGAAGTTTTATCCAGAATAATAACTCCGTCTAGTTCTTTATCTTCTGAAATACGTGGTGCTACGGAAATCTTATTCGCAAAATCTTCAGAAAACTCTGTTTGTCCCGCCCCAGATCTATCTAAATAGAATTCCTTTTTAGGATGGTTATATCCAAAAATAAGTTCATCTCCCTGGCTATTGGAAAGTTTAAATTTGTAATTAGATTGCTGAAGATCAGAAATTTTAAACCTTATTTCAGCACTGGTTAGATCAATTTTAGAAGAATCTATTAGTTTAGTCTCTTCTTCAATTTTTATATCCTTTTCCTGATAGCTTATCCCTCTATAATTTTTAAGCTCTTTTACCGGCATGGAAGAAATAGTATAAGCATCATTTTCTTTCTCTAACCTCAATTCGCGGGCAATGGTCATAGCACTTCTCCAGGTTTCTGTTGGCACCTCCTGTGCATATAACCAGTTAGACATCCACCCCATAAACAGCGTTCTCCCATTTTCTTTAGGGATATTGGCCCAGGTTACTCCTGCATAATTATCTTTTCCAAAGTCGATCCAATAAGAATGATCTTCACCTACTCCTTTCATAGACTCATCTAAAGTGAAAGTTTTTCCATCAAAATCGCCTACGAAGTATTGTGTACCTGAACCTCCATTGAATCCGCCGGGATTTAAACTTTGAATCAGCACCCACTTTTTCTCATCTGTTCCTTTCACGTTCATTTGTATAAAGTCTGGACATTCCCAAACCCCACCGTGAGCACCTAACCCACGGCCGAATTCAGAAGCTAACTCCCAATCCTTTAAATTTTGAGAAGTATAAAACATGGTTTTGTCATCGGCAGAAAGAACCATAATCCATTGATCATGAACCTCATCACGTGTTATTTTTGGATCACGGAAATCACGAATTTCCGGATTCTCAATCACAGGATTTCCTTCATATTTCGTGAAAGTTTTTCCTTCATCCAGACTATAGGCAATAGCCTGGGACTGATAATCTATTTCTCCATCTTTTTCACCTTTAGGATCGTGATAGGTAAACATGGCAATTATAGGAGTCTTCCCTTCCTCCCCGAAACCGGAGGTGTTATTGTGGTCTACTACTGCACTACCGGAAAAAATATATCCTTTCTCATCTGGATATAACGCTATTGGTTGCTCTTTCCAGGTGATCATATCGGTACTTATCGCATGGCCCCAGTGCATAGGTCCCCATACATTATCATCTGGGTAATGCTGAAAATAAAGATGGAAATATCCATTATGGTAGAACATCCCATTAGGATCGTTCATCCACCCAGATTCTGGTGTAAAGTGAAAGTTTGGTCGGAAATCGGTATCACTTTGAGCCGTAACTTCCGAAGTTTCCTCATTAGACTCTTTTTTGTTGTCCTTACAGGAAAATAGTAGCATCGCGCTAAGAAGACAAGAAGAAAGAAATATAAATTTATTTTTCATAATTGATAATTTTATTGTTGAAAAGCTTGATTGTTAGTACTCGGAGATAATTCTTCACCCAGTTCTTCCAGGGTTTTACCTTTAGTTTCAGGCATCATAAAAATCACGAAGATTAGTTGTAGTACCATCATAAAGGCGAAAAAGGCAAAAACATAACCAGGACCAATTGTGGTAAAAAGTACCGGTACTAAAGAAGGTACGATTGCCGCCAGCACCCAGTGCGTAGAAGATCCAAATGCCTGTCCCGATGCTCTTAAGTGATTAGGGAATATTTCAGAGATAAATACCCAAATTACCGCGCCCTGGCCAATGGCGTGCGCCGCAATAAAAAGGAAAAGAAATATAGGAACCCAAAGTCCGCCCCAATTCAAAAAGAAAGCTGCGGCAACCAGGGACAAGGAAATGATATACCCTATTGAACCTACGAACATAAGTTTTTTTCTTCCTACCCGATCTATTAGGAAAACTCCCAAAAGCGTAAAAAGTAGATTAACCACACCGATTCCAATACTACTTAGAAGAGCTGTATTAGCTTCTAATCCGGCTGATTCAAAAATTCGGGGAGCGTAATACAGGAATGCGTTTATTCCGGAAAGCTGATTAAAAAATGCTACTAAAAAAGCCAGAATTAAAGGGAAACGATATTTCTTCATAAAGATATTCTCTCCCATAATTTGGTTTTCAGATTGCTTTTTAATCTCCAGCATTCTTTTTTCGAGATCGGCTTCAGGATTAATATCCTCAAGTATTTTAGCCGCTTCTTCGGTTCTGGATTTAGAAATAAGCCAACGCGGACTTTTAGGAATAAATACCACAAAAATGATATAAATGAATGCCGGGATAGCTTCTACCCCAACCATCCAACGCCAGGGTTGAGCCCCGGTATCGCGAAGTAAATAGTTAGAGAGATAAGCGATTAAAATCCCTAAAACGATATTAAATTGATACAGCGATACTAACCTACCCCTGTCTTTAGGCGGGGCAATTTCTGATACATAAGTAGGAGCTGCAATGGTTGAGGCTCCAACACCTAATCCTCCTAAGAACCGAAAAATTGCAAAAGTTATAGGATCGTTTGCAAATGCTGAACCCAGTGCCGAAACAAGGTAAAGTATACCTATTACTAATAGCGTGTTCTTTCTACCAAACTTATTGGTGGGGATTCCTCCAAAAATGGCACCTACTACGGTTCCCCAAAGTGCCATCGCCATAACAATAGACCCGTGAAAAGCATCTGAGGTTCCCCATAGTTCCTGTAGCTGTTTATCGGCTCCGGAAATAACAACGGTGTCAAATCCGAAAAGAAAACCTGCTAAAGCAGCACTAATTGACCAGGCAAAAATTTTACTCATATCGTAATTTCTTAAGTGTGAAACTAAGCTATGTTTAAAATTCCCTACCGTATTTTAGGAATCCTTAAAATGATTATAAAATTGTTAATTAAAACAAAATAAATCTAAAAACACCTGTTATACAGTGCTTTAAAGAATATTTGCAGAATTCACGAAACCGTTATAGTTTTAATTTTGATACAAAAAGTTGAATTTTGTTACCTAAACAAAAGGGATATTCGAAATCGTTTTAGTAAAATGTAACTAACTTCTAAACTGTTTTGGGCTAGTACCATATTTATTCTTAAAGGATGTAGAAAAATAGCCGGGAGAAGCGTAACCAACTTCATAAGCAATTTCAGAAATATTTAAATTGGTTTCCTGCAACAGGCTTTTAGCTTTACTAAGTCTTTGAGCATTGATATAATCACTTATACTTATACCCATAATAGCTTTGACCTTTCGGTAAAGCTGTACTCTGGAAATCCCCAGTTGATGTGCCAGGTCTTCTACATTAAAACCGGTTTGTTTTAGGTTCTTTTCTATAAGAGAATTAAGTTCCTTTAAGAAAGCCTGTTCTGAATCTTCAAATTTATTGTCTTTAACCTGATCTATTTTGTTGGTATAATAATAACGTAATTTTTCCCTGTTAAATAAAGCCGATCTTAAAGACTCTTTTAGAATTTCAAAGTTAAAAGGTTTGGTAATATAGGAGTCGGCACCAGCTTTTAAAGCTTTTAAACGAGATTCTTCATCGCTTAACGCAGTAAGAATTAAAGTAGGAATGTGAGAGGTACGCAGATCGCTTTTAAGTTCTTTACAGATTTCAAATCCGCTTTTTTCTGGAAGATTTAGATCACAAATAATTACATCTGGAATAATTTCAAGAGCTTTTTCCAGGGCATCGGTACCATCAGAGAGTTCTACTTTGTAATCTACCAGTAATTTTTTCTTCAGAAGATAAGAAAGATCTGTATTATCTTCAATAATTAAAATTGTTTCAGCATTTTCATCTATAGACTGGGAAAGCTCTTCGGGAATGTAGTTGCTTTCCAGTTCCTTTGCAGATACTTCTTTCTCAATTTCTAAAGTGTCCTCCACAAATTCGTATGCAGCCAGATGATCTTTACCCTTCAGCAATTCTATTTTAAACTCTGTTCCCTGGTGGGAGGAAACCGAAATCTTGCCTTTATGAAGCTCTACAAACTGCCTGGTAATATATAACCCAAGTCCCGAGCTGGGTTTGGCATTATTCCCCGCCTGCCTAAAAGGATCAAATATCTTATTGAAATCTTCTTTAGGAATTCCTATTCCTGAATCTTTAAATCGAACCTCTACTTTATCTTCCCCGATTTCTTCTATGCTAATATTAATTTGACCGTTTTTTGGCGTGAATTTAAAAGCATTGGAAAGCATATTAAAAAACACCTTATCCATCATATCCCTATCAATATAAACCATCACTTCCTTAATGTTGGATTCGAGCTTTAAATCAATAGATTTCTTTAAGGCTTCAGATTTAAAATCTTCGTAGATATTTTCTATAAATTCATATAAATTGGTTTTTAAAGGTTTGAGCCTAAAACTACCACTCTCTAACTTTCTAAAATCCAAAAGCTCGTTAATAAGCCTTAATAATCTACCCGAATTTTTGCTGATAAGGCTGGTTTCATAAGCAAAATCTTTAAGTTGTTTATTAGGGTTTTGACCTAAGCTTTCTATAGCGCTGGTAATTAATGTAAGCGGAGTTTTAAATTCATGAGACAGCGCGGTAAAGAAATTGATCTTTACTTCGTTGGAAACCTCTAGCTGTTCCGCAAATTTTTCAATTTGGTTACGCTGGGTAATTATCTTCCTGTTATTTAGCTCCAATCTTCGCTTACGCTTTTTTAATTTAAATACCAGGTAAACAGCCCAAAGTCCCAGTAGGAGAAGCAGGATAAACAGAACAACCATAATCTTTAAAAGATAATTTTGCGAGTTATAGGTAGCCAACTGCTCTTTTATTACTGACTGTTGCTGTTCGATATCATTTTGCTGCTGGTTCATTTTATTGAACTGGTTCTGCATGATATCTACATTCACTTTATCAATAACCACCGTATTTAAAATATTGTTCTTTTCAATATTGTCCCCGGCCAGTAATTGGGTAGCAAGCTTAATCGCTTCTGCCCCACCGGTTGGATATAACACCGTGGCAGCAAGGATATTTTCTTTCACCAATTGTATACCGCCACTTGGCCCAAAAAGGCCATCTACACCAATAATTTGAATACTATCTGTTAGGTTTTCACTTCGCGCTACTTCCCAGGCACCCATGGCCATACGGTCGTTATGGGCAAAAATGAAATCTGGAGCTTCTATAGAATCTAAAAGAGATTGAAGATCCTTATTCACCGAAGTTTTCTCCCAATCTCCGGCTATGGTACCTACAACCTCAATATTCTCCTGCTTTGAAATCACTTTGCGAAACCCCCGGCTACGTTCATAGGCAGGAGAAGATGCTTGTAAACCCGTGATCTCGATAAGCTTTAGCTCCTTTCCAGGGGTGGAATTGGAAATTATATAATTAGCGGCATTTTCACCAATTTCAACATTGTTTGCTCCTACATAAGCGGTATAGTTACTTCCTTCAATTTTACGATCTATAACTATGGTGGGAATACCCGCATTCATAGCTTTCTCAATTACCGGAGTAATAGGAACTGATTGAATGGGCGATACAATTAAAACATCTACTCTTTTTTCAATAAAATCTTCTACCTGGGCAATTTGTCTCTCAACATCGTTATGAGCATCTTTAATTTCAAGATTAAGATTAGGATGCATTGAAGCTTCTACTTTCATGGCCCTATTCATTTCTTTACGCCAGTTATCGGTAGTCATGGCTTGTACAAAGCCTATTGTATAAATATCCTCTTGCTCTCTATCTAGCCCACACGAGATCGTAGCTAAAGAAAAAATAATTAATACTATACAATATAGATTCTTCATAAACCGTCACTATAATTAAATATTAAACAGATGCTAAATATAGCTTTCACTTTCTTCAATAATGATACAAATTTCTTTTAATTCAATCCTTGCCAGAGCCTTATTCATTTAAAATGATTTAATAATATTTACGTTCAACCGCTTTCAAAGGAAATCAATTCTACAGGTTTGGCTAGAAATGTTTTCTGAATGTATCTTCTGATTTATGAAATGAGGCTTTCTGGATTTTTTAATAATAAAATATGAGCGCGATGGATAGTTTCTAAATTCTACAAAACAACAAACCTATATTATTCTGATTTTTAGCGTTTTATTTATCTGAATTTAAGATATTTTTGATAGATTTAAATCAGCTTTACATACTCCTACCGCAAAAAGCGATTCCCCATCAGCTCTAAAAATTAAAAAGTACTTGAAACTGAAATTACTTTATGAAAAAAATCAGAATTTTATCAATAGATGGTGGCGGAATTAGAGGAATATTACCGGGAACAATTTTGACCTATCTGGAAGATGAACTAAAAAAGAAAACCAACAATCCTCATGCTTCCATTTCAGAATATTTCGATTTTTTTGCCGGTACCAGTACAGGTGGAATTCTTACGCTTATTTATCTTATTCCAGATGAAAATGGCATCAATAAATACAGTGCAAGAGATGCTTTAAAGATCTATTTGGAAAAAGGCGAAGAAATTTTCAATGTTCCCCTCAAGAATAAAATTGAAAGTCTGGGCGGGATTATAGATGAGAAATACCCTGAAGCCGCCCTGGAAAAGAATTTAGAATACTACTTCAATAAAAGTACTTTATCTGAAAGCCTTAAACCCTGCCTGGTTCCCAGCTATGATATTAGAAACCGCAGGGCTCACTTTTTTACGAGCATAGAAGCTAAACGAAGTAAGTTGTATGATTTTTATATAAAGGATGTAGCCAGATCAGCTTCTGCAGCGCCTAAATATTTTGAAGCAACCCGTATAAAATCTATTTATGGTACGCCATATTCATTAATCGACGGCGGCGTTTTTGCAAATAACCCCACGCTCTGTGCCTATGCAGAAGCAAGGAATATCGCTTTCTCTAAAGAATTGAAAAATCCCGACAAACCCGATAAACCCAGCGCAAAAGATATGTTGATATTTTCAATAGGAACGGGAGATGTTAAAGAGCCCTATACTTATGAAGAATATAGCGATGCGGGCATGTTAAAGTGGATAAAACCATTGATCGATATTATGATGAGCGGAAATTCAGAAACCGTAGATTATCAATTGAAGAAAATTTATGAAACGCTGCAACCTGGAGATTCTCTGGACTATCGTATTCAGCCGGAACTGATCCATGCAGATAGCGCTATGGACAATGCCAGGAAAGAAAACATATTGGCGCTGCACGAAGATGGTCTAAATACGGTTACCGAAAATAAGGAGGAACTAGACCTTATTGTAGATAAGCTAATACGGGAGCACTAATAGCTTTTGTACGAGGACTTATTGAATAAAATAAACACCAAAGCATATGGCTCGTATTTTTTGGTTACAAATAGCATTAATGTTGGGAATTTCCAACACGGCCAGCGCCCAGGTGGTTTCGCATTATCCTGCCGAGCTGCCTACTTTTCAATATGGATTTTCCGCAAAACTAAATTTTGAAGTACAGCGATTTTCGAATTTTAGGTTGAGCCTGGTGGCTGGCGCCGGAAAAAGATTCAATGAAATAGAATTTTTACAACCCACCATTCATACAGAAGTTCAACTTTACCGGGGCGGAATGGGGAGCTCGCTTTCAGTATTTCAACAGCGAAAATTAAATATCGATTACATAGTATCGTTTCTAATGATTGGCGGGATTAAAAGCAGAACAGCTATAGATTTGGAAAAACGCTTCAACCCCATTAATTTTTTCAACGATAATTCGGCTACTCCCCTGCAAAATCCGTTTTATAACTCAATCTCTTTAGGCACCAACTATATCTTTTTTTCAGATTCTTTCAAAAAGGCTCAGTACATAGGTTTTTTGAATCTCAATATTCAGCGAACCTACCAGTTTAGCTATTATAACGACGGTACACCTTTCCATTTTATAGGGCTTGGGGATGGCTATGACCGTTATTTTACCGGCGGTGGATTCTTTGCCTATTATGGTGAACTTTTAGACGATATTAACCTCATCGAATTCTCTTTTAATAAGTTCACTGGCTACCAGCAAGATGCTTTCGAGCTGGCCAATCACTTGCAAATCGATTTTCTGCCTTATAAAGATTATAGAAATTATTATTACAACCAGAGCAGATTTAGGTTAAAAATTGGCAGTAATAAACACGGTTTTTCTGCTATGTTTTCGGGTTATGATATACAAACCAGGGACGGGCAGGATCTTATCCATTACCTAATTCATTCCGCCTACCATCCCAATCCTGACCGTAATTGGAGACCGGCCATTGGCATTAGTTATAATTATATCAACGAGCAGTTTTAATGAAAAAAGTCTTATCATATATAGCGATTTTGATGTTCTTTCCCAGTTGTGGTTTATTCAACCTGCGCTGTAATTGGTTCGACCTGTGCTACCGGGTAAAAAATGAACAGGATGCAAGTTTCCCCAACAATATAAAAAGCAGTTTTGATCTTAGTCATTACGATATTTATGTTTTTAACCTGTGTGAATCTTATACGAATGAGGATCCTGATGGCAACTATGAACTCCTGCAATACCCGGTTTTTGAAAATTGCAGGGTAAATACTTCAGAAAAGATTATTGAACAAAATATCCTTTTACTTCCCAGGCAACTGGAGAATGATACCGTACTCTATATTACTTCATTTTCGCATAAAAACTTATATAAAGACAAGGGCGTTTTTAATTGTTCAGAATTTAAGGATACTTTTTTTGTAGAGGATACCGATTTTATTTTCATCGGAAAAAAGACTAAAGATCATACGTTGGAATTCAAAGACAAATCTGGCAAAATTGCAAGATGGTATTATCAAAAAGATGCGAATTCCCTGAAAGTAAACCAGGTTAGTTTACCAATATCACCTTCAAATCCAGAATCACCAATTAGATTGAGTTCCGCCTTTTCTGCCCAAATGATCTTTTATAAAGAAGATTTCCATTTAGAATATGGAAAGGCTGCTTACCCAGAATGTTTTACGGATATAAAAAGACCAAAACCATTCAAAAAAGTCAAAAATTTCAAGGGAAAGATCGACAAAATTTACCTGACCGATAAACACCTCTTTTTTATGTCTAAAATGAATGGTTTTAAAGAATACTATCAATTTAAAGATAAAAGAATACGGTTTGATCGTTCCGGCCAAAACTAAAGAATGTATCTAAACACTTAAATCAACTTCAAAAAACTATTATTATGAAATCACATTTTTTTGTTGACATCCACTGCCACCCTTCCATGAAACCTTACGCGAGATCTTTTGCACACACTCCTGGCCTACAATCCAGGAACCCGCGGCATAAACATTCTATGTGGTTTCACGATGCGCCTTCACTTTTCGATAAATTAAAGAATTACATCGCTACCCTTACCAACTTCGTACAAAGTGACGGTACCAGTTTAAAACGAGGACGGGTAGCTGTGGTTTGTCTCTCTTTTTATCCTCAAGAAAAACCCTTTTTCGTGAACAAACTGGGGAAAGGAATTGTTTCAGATGTACTCAGCAAACTTGCTACGGAATTTGGGCAGGAAAGGATAGATCATATTCAGGATTTAAAAAGCTATTGGGAAGATCTTCGACTTGAAATGAAATTCCTAAAACAGGAAAGTGGCCATGAAGTTACTATCGATGGTGAGAAAGTAAGCTATTCGATCACCAATAGCTACGCTGAAATTGAAATGGCCGAAAGAAATGAGGAACTGGGAGAAACCAGAATCATCTTTGTTCCAACCATTGAAGGAGCACATGTTTTTGACCAGGTAATGAATCCTAACGAAGCCTGGAATAAATATCCCGATGGGGTGAGCAAAAAAGAACTGAAAAGGCTTATTAAAAGAGTAAAAGAATTGCGTAGGGAAGAAAATGGCTTAATACGACCTGTATTTATAACAATCGCCCACCACTTCTGGAACGGCCTCTGTGGACACTCCCGAAGTTTGGGAGGTTTGGTAAAGTGCGTAATAGATCAACAAAACGCTTTAGGGGAAGGACTTACTGAAGCCGGAAAACTTGCCATTACCGCCATGCTGGAAAAAGAAAATGACCAAGATGGGAATCCCGTACCACCTATATATGTGGACATAAAACATATGAGCCGCAAATCACGTTTAGAATACTTTAATTTGCTAGAAGATTTTGAAGGGCAAAACATTCCTATTCTGGTAAGTCATGGTGGAGTTACCGGTCTTTCCGAGCCCGGCGGCATCAATCAAACACCGGCAGCACAACAGGGCCTGTTTATGACCGATGATATTAATTTTTACGATGATGAAATTGTAAAAATCGGGCTTTCAAATGGGCTATTCGGCATTCAACTGGATGAGCGGAGAATCGCTTCTAAACTGGTTTTGCGAGAAGCTCGTGGAAATATAAAAAGACGTGATATTCTTTATGGCTGGTCTAAATTAGTATGGTACCAGATTAGGCATATCGCCGAAGTTTTAGACTTAAACGGCCAATACGCCTGGGGTATCCAGGCTTTAGGCACCGATTTCGACGGGATAATTGATCCTATTAATGGTTACTGGACTTCACAGGAATTAAACAAGCTTGACGATTACCTGCTTATGCACGTCTACAATTATATTAAAGAAGTGAAAGAACCTTGTCCGCTCCTACAGGCCAGAAACAAATCTGTTTCCCCTGAACATATTGTAGAACGCGTAATGACCAGCAATGCCCTGAATGTTTTATCGAAGATGATGGGTAGTTAACAGAATATTTTTCATCAAACTCTACTATATATCATTCAATAATATTGAGCAAAGACAAAATGATTTAAAGTTATTTATGCTTTTGTTACTTCTGCTTTTCGCTTTACGATTCGGCCTTCCTTAATTAGCAGGCTAACATCTTCTAAAACAAGGTAAAGGCAGGGAACAATTACCAGGATAATTGAGGTTGCAAAAACGATCCCAAAGCCTAGTGAAATAGCCATAGGAATGAGGTATTCTGCCTGGCTGGACGTTTCCAGTATAATTGGGGTAAGCCCTCCAAATGTAGTTAATGTAGTAAGCATAATCGGCCGGAAACGCCTTAATCCGGCTTCATGAATAGCTTCATAAACAGATGAGGTTTCTCGTTGTTTATTAGCATAATCGATCATGATCAAAGAATCATTTACCACCACTCCAGATAGAGCTATAACGCCCATTAAACTAACCACCGAAAGATCATACCCCAGTAGAATATGTCCTATTACGGCTCCAACAATCCCAAATGGAATTGCAGAAAGTACAATAATAGGTTGTGAATAACTGCTAAAGGCAATAGCTAAAAGCGCGTAAATGATTAGCATGGCCATAGAAAAACCACTCCAAAGAGAGTTGGTAGATTCACGCATATCTGCCTGGCTACCTTCAAAGCTCCAGGTAAGCCCGGGATAATCCGCCCTAAGCTGCGGTAAAACTTCATTCTGAACCGAAGCTAAAACCTGGGTCACCGCATTAGCTGGTTCTACGTCCATTCCTACATTTACCACTCTACGGCCATCACGCCTATTTATGCTGGTGAATGCTTCTCGCTGCTCCACTTCTACCACATCCAGCAGCGGAACTTCTACGCCGTTGGGAGTACGAACAAGAAAGCTTTCCAGATTATCAATATCCCTTCTTTCTTCCAAAGGAAGTTTTACGCGTACTTCAATTTCGTTAGTACTTCTAAGCTGCCGCATAGCAAGAGCTCCAAAAAAGGCATCCCGAACCTGCCTGCCTACTTCGTTAGACGTTAAGCCAAGATTTCTCCCTTCTGGCAAAAGTTTGAAATCGTACTGTATTTTTCCTTTATCATAATTATCGTTGAGGTCTCGGGTATTTTCGAAAGCTTCCATTTGTTCCAGAAAAGTCTTACTTGCTTTCTCCAATACATTAATATCGGCGTGACTAAGATCTACGCTAATATCCTGTTGGTAACCTCCGGGGCCACGTTCAGCTTCAAAAGTGATCTGGTCTACTCCTGCTATATCCCCAATATTATCCCGCCATAGCGCAATAAGCTCACGTGCAGACATATCCCTTTCATCGGGAGGAAGCATTACAATTTCCACATCAATAAAATTCTGTCCTCGTACGTTGGTTTTCACCCCTTCTGCTACTTCGTAAAGGTTATGTTCCTCAAACATCCTACGAGTAGATTCGGTTATTTCTTCGGCTACCCGGGCAGCCTGTTCGGGAGTGGTACTTACCGGTAGTCTTACCCCTGCTTCTATCTCATCGGCTGCCACCTCGGGCATCATAATCATTCCCATATGATCGCTATAACCATAGCCTCCAACGATTAAAAGGAGCGCTATTGCCGCACTTAAAGTGATATAACGATATTTGAGACAAAGGTCCAGTAAGGGTCGGTAATATTTATCGATAATCCGTTCATAACCTTTAGCAAAAGATTCCTGTAATTTTTCTAGCCTGGCGGTCCATCCCTTTGTTTTCTTCTCTTTAAGATGACCAAGGTGTGAGGGAAGGATAAATAGGGCTTCTAGAAGTGAAACAGCTAAAATAACGATCACCACGGCCGGTAGGGGCCACCAGAATTTTCCTGTTTCCCCTGGCATAAAAAGCAGGGGCACAAAAGCAATAATTGTGGTGAGAATACTAAAGATAACCGGTTTGGAAACATCTTTGGTTCCCGCAATGGCCGCATCTATCGCACTTAATCCTTTTTGCCTGTATTCGTGAATGTTTTCTCCTACCACAATAGCATCATCTACCACAATACCCAAAACCACCAGGAAACCAAACATGGAGATCATATTAATACTAAGCCCAAAAAGCGGGAGAAATATAATCCCACCAATAAAAGAAATAGCCATCCCCATCATCACCCAAAATGCCAGGCGATATTCAAGAAACAATGCAAGGATTACCAGGACGATCACTATAGCCATAATTCCGTTTTCGGTAAGCAGGGATAACCTCTCACGGTAATCTTCAGCACTATTACTGTCTATACGGAATTGAACTCCGGGAGGTAGCTGAAAATCTTCCATGATCTCAAGAACAGTTTCTTCAATATCCAGTGGAGATTGATCCCCAATGCGGTAAATACTAAGATCTACAGAAGGGCTTTGATTGAATTGCCCGTGGAACCCGGTCTCTTCGAAACCATCTGTAATGGTAGCAATATCCTGCAGGCTAACTCGTGCGCCCGAAGGTGAAGAAACTATGGTAATATTTCCAAATTCTTTTGCCCATTGTTTGCGTTCCTTCATTCGCAGTAAAATTTCACCCGAATGCGTTTCTACTGCGCCCGCCGGAACATCTTCACTGGATTGGGCTACAATATTAGCCACCTGCCCCAGCGTTAGGTTATATTGTCTAAGATTGTGCCTTGGAATTTCAATATGCGTCACATAATCTGGTACATTCCCTATCTCTACCTGTGTAATCTGCGGATCGCCGAGTAGACGATTCCGAAGTCTTTCTGCTAAGATCCGTAGCGTCCAGATGTCGCTTTCACCGTAAATAGCTATTTCCATAACATCCCGTTGGCGAGCCTGGAGGTTTACCTGTGGGCGCTCAATATCATCGGGGAAGGTTTGGATACGCCTTACTCCCTGGTCTATATCCTGAAAAGCCTGCATCCTATCTGTACCGGCAACCAATTCAATAAGTATGTTTCCTGAACCTTCATTAGCGGTAGAAGTGATCTCTTTTATTCCCTGAATGCCACGAATAGCTTCCTCTACCGGAAGTAAAATTCCCTGTTCCACTTCGGCAGGAGCGGCTCCCGGATAAACCACATTTACTTCTACATAATCCAGCTGAAACTGGGGAAATACTTCCTTCTGAATATTAAACATGGTCCAGATCCCACCACCTATTAAAATGATCATTAACAGGTTTGCAGCGATAGAGTTTCTGGCCATAAAGGCTATAGCTCCTTCCTTCCGTACTTTTTTATCCTCCGGCTTCTCCATGGCTATTATTCGTCTATATTTTGTTGCTGGGTATCATTGTTTTTAGAAGACGTTTCTGGTGCTTTTGTTCTCAGTTTAGCTCCTTCAGAAACCACACTTAGATTGGTAGTAATTATATTTTCTCCCTGTTCAAGTCCCTTACTAATGTATGCGTATTTAGCATCTGTTAGAATAATCTCCACTTCCCTGATAGACAATTCCCCGTCCTCATTTACCCAAACTGTCTGGTTAGTTCTTAGGTAATCACGATTCAACCGCACCACGTTCTCGATTTCCCGAGCCTGTACTTCTGCCTCAACAAAACCTCCTATTATAAGTTCTCGTTGAATATTGGTAGTATCTTCTCGCGCCAGCGGATCATTTACTCTTACAAGCACACGCGCAAGTCTTGTTTGGTCATCTAATGCTCCTACTTGTTTATCCAGATAACCTATTCGATAGATATCTTTTGGCCAACCAGAATTTCTAATCTGTACTGTAGATCCTTTCTCTTCACCAGACTTTGGAAAAGATAACCATTGGAGTTTATCTACAGGAACTGTAAGGTTAACCCAATATTGTTCGCTACCCACTAACCGACCCAGCTGGTCGCCGGGGGTGACTTGTGATCCTACGGTCACATTCTGACTTAAAATGTGGGCATCAAAAGGCGCTCTTATTGTGGTTCGTGATAATTCCAGTTCAGCCTGTGCTACCGCCGCTTCAGCAGCCTTTACCCGGGCTTTTATGGCATCTAATTGTGGTTGGCGAAGTACAAGGGAACGTTGATTTGCTGAAAGAGAGTCTACACCGGCTAATTCCAGGTCCTGTTCTGCCACTTCCTGTCGTCCCATTTCCATATTTAGATCGGTTTTAGCCTGTAAAAGATCGCTTTTTCGTAACTCCAGGGTATTTCTAAAATCTGAAGGATCAATCTGCAATAATACAGCCCCTTTTTTAACAAAACCACCTGGAATAAATTCCGGAGACCTGCAAATTACCTGGCCACTCACCTGCGGACTCAGCATCACATCCTCAACCGGTTGAACCGTACCGGTAGCTTCAATAACAGGCTTAAAATCTCCCTGTTCAGCTTTTACAACATCTATGAGCATAGCTGTTTTTTTCGTAGCACCTTCAGAACTTGCCGTAGGTTCGGTAGAAAAAATAAAATAAGTAACGATAACTGCGAGAAGCAGGATACCGAAACAGATAATCAATATTTTTTTTGTGCTCATATTTGCCTTTCTCTTTATTTAAAATTCTTCGGAATCTGTTCGTTCTGTTTCAAATCCACCGGCAAGGGTGCGGTATAAAGTGATTCTATGCTCCAGGAGCGTTTGCCGGGCCTCCAGAATATCTCTTTGTAACTGCTGCTCCTGGTCTAGCGAAAGGAGTACGTCCAGATATTCGCTAAGGCCGTTTAGAAATTCTATTCTTAATTGTTTATTCGTTTTTTGGGCCAAATCCAGCCTGCGTTTCAGAACCTCAATTCTTTCTTTCTGTTTTTGTTCCTGGATAAGTGCATCTTCTACTTCTCTAAATGAATTCAGCACCGTTTGCCCGTATAAAAAGAGTTGTTGATTTTTTAAAGCCTCGGTACGATCAACTTCTGCCCTATTGCGACCGCCGTATAATAAAGGAGCTACAAGATTTCCGGCCAGGGTATATGCCCAGTCCTGGAAGAGGTTGCCATAATTATTAGATCTGGATTGGGCGATTATATCAAATGAGATACGAGGATATTTATTTCTTATGGCCACGGCCATTTCCCGGTCTGCCGCCAGGACCTGGTTGTACGCCTGCTTAACATCTGGACGCCGCCTAATAAGCTCCAGCGGAAGTCCGGTCTCGGGAAGAGGAGGTAATTCTGGTAGGTTGCTTTCCGCACTAATAGATAAATTTTGCGGAGGACGTCCCAGCAGCACCGCCAATTGATTTTTTTGAAGTCGCAATTGGGTTTCAAAGAAAATCTTTTGATCTCGTGTACTCTCCAATAACTGCTGCTGGCGCAAAATGTCTACTGCTCGAATTTGTCCGCTTGTAAATCTTGCGCGAATAAGTCTTATAATTTCTTCATTGGTTTCAATTTGGCGGTTGGTTAAACCCAGTTGCTTTTTAAGGGTTAATAGCTGAAACCAGGTGGCACTTATTTCTGCTGAAAGAGTCATAGCTGCAGCCTGATAGTCATAGAAAGAGGCTTCTGCTCTAAATTCTTCGGCTTCTATGCCGGCACGTATTCTTCCCCATAAATCTACTTCATAAGCGGCGGCAAGCCCTGCCTGAAAGTTTTCTCCACCCGCAAAATCAGGTTCAGGACGGCTTACGGCACTTCTGGCAACCAGTTCAATATCTGGCCACAAAGAAGATTTTTCCCGCCGTAAAATGGCCTGTGCTGCCATAAATTGTTCCCAGGTGGCGGCAAGGTTGAGATTTTCTGTAAGAGCACTATCAATTAAATTATTTAGTTCAGGATCGTTAAATGAAGTCCACCATTTTTCGGGGATGGCTTCAGTCCCGGTAAAGGAAAAATCTTCAACTTGCTCAATAGGTGCTTCTACATTTTGGAGCTTTGGAGCGCAGCTAAATACACAAAAGCCTACCACGGCCAGCCATAAAAGGAATGGTGACCGAAAAGCCAATAAACCGGCTTTAGCTTTAATTAATAATTGAGTTAAAATAATACCTACTTCAATAGAAGCAGTTGCTATTGTGACAGATAGGATGTCGCTTTAGTTTCTTCTGCTCCAGGTTCGTAATTCTTTAAACACAGCTTCTTCTAAGTTACTATTTTTTTGGAAGTTAGCAACCAGGGCTTTATTTCAAAGAAAAATTATGTTTTGTAAGTATCAAAAAACAACTCATTATTCGAAACCTAATAACCAAGGCTTTAGCACTATTTTATAAAGAATTTTTAAAAGTAATGAGATAGGTTGCTATATGGTATAAAACAAAAACGGAGCCTGTAAAAGCTCCGTTCTCATTATTAAATCAATTAAAAATTTAGAAAAACAATTTTATTCCTCCGTTTACCACAAAACCATCTACAGGAGCATAAATATCCCTGAATTGTGGATTGGAAATAGAACCTGTATAAATAGAATCAAAACGAGTTTGACGGGTGTCGGTAAAGTTTTCAAAATTCAGGAAAATCGAAAAATCTTCCCATAATTTTTCCATCATCAAACCAAAAATCCAATAGTCCTGTCCCGTAGCACCACTGCTTAACTGCTGCGGACTAAAATAATAACCTTCCAGACCAATTTTTAGCTTTTCGTGCAGTTCATACATCAATACGTTATTTAAGCGATGTTTGGAAACTAAAGGCATTTCAAAAGTATTCCCGTTTTCTGTACGATTTACATCGGCAAATGTATAGCCAGTGAATAATTTAAAATCTTTATATCCAAATTTTAAATTCGCTTCTATTCCCTTACTTTCAATAAATCCATCGGGTTGTAGGTATTCAAAAATTCCTTCAGAAGTATTTTCGAGAATTATGGGCTTATCGATTTTTGTATAGAAGAAAAGTGTATTGCTCGTAAATTCTATGGTTTCAAAAAGCTCTGTACGGTAATTAATATCAAAATTTCCGCCAATAGAATTTTCAGCTTCGGTAGAACTCACATCAATAGGCATTACATTCCTAAATTGAAGTCGCTCGGCATCTTCAGTAAATACAGAAGGAGTTTTGTAGCCCATTCCGCCCCCAATCCTGGTGGTTATGGCATCACTAATAGTGAACATCGCTGAAATTCTGGGTAATACAAACCATCCATATTCATTCTGATAATCGGTTCTAAGGCCTGTTTCCAGCTGAAACCAATCGGTAGCTGTCCAGTTGTTCTGTATAAAAGCTCCATAAGTAAGATGTTCATAATCCACAACGGGCGCATCGGTAAGCACATCTTGTTCAAAGCGATCTACCCATAAATTTAAACCCCCAACCCATTCCATTTTATCAGTTCCGAAGACTACGGAAGCCTCATTATAGGAAGCAAATTGGTTTCCAGCAAAAATGTAATCTCCGGTTTCTATTTCCCGATCAAAAAAGCTAAAACTATTTTTTAGATTAAAACGATTATTGTCATTCCAGGAATGTTCAAAACCCGATTGCAAGGTAGTTCTCGCGGTATTATTCCTTTCAAAAAAGGGATCTTCAACTTCTTCTCCTTCCAAGTAATCTATATTTCCACCGGTACGTTCTTCTACAGTAGTGTTTACCCCAATATCTAGCTTAGTATCTTCTGTAAATTCATAAAAAATCCTGGGATTTATAGTATAACGATTGTATTCAGGAATGGCAGTCAAACCAATATCTGCGGGATCGTATGGCGAACCAATATTATAGGACGCAAAGACGGTTGTACCTAGCTTTCCGTAGGTATCAGAATAAAATCCGCTTAAATCCAATCCTAAAGCAGAAGTCGCATTCAACATAAAATTGAGCTCTCTTTCTTCTCCCGGGGTTTTAGAAATAAGATTCACCAGGCCGGCTATAGCGCCTCCACCATAAAGTGTAGAAGAGGAACCTTTAATCACCTCAACTTGTTGCAAGTCTAGCGGAACAATTTGCAGCAAACTAAGGCCTCCTGAAAATCCGGAGTATAAAGGATAGCCGTCTTTTAGCAACTGGGTATATTTCCCGTCTAAACCTTGAATTCTAATACTTGAATTACCCGAAATCGCAGAAGTTTGTTGTGTTTGAATTCCGGTAGTCTCATTGAGCAACATCCTGATATCGCCGGGTTTCATATTCCCTTTTTCGGTAAGCTCCTCTCCAGAGATCACTTCTACGCGAGTCGGTAAATCGGCTATGCTGCGCCTGGATCGGGTAGATTGAATAATCACTTCATCCATCTCTTCCCCGCCGGGTTGAAGAAAAATTTCGAGAGTGTCTTGAGTTGTCCTCGGGAAATTCAGGGTAACTTCTTCTATAGAAAAGCCCACAAAACTGAAAACGATCTTTTGTGTTCCGTCTGGGATTCCGCTTAAAGTTACTTCTCCGTCAATATTTGCTGTAGCTCCAATATTAGTACCCGCCACAACGGCATTTGCACCAAGTAAAGGCATATTGTCTTCAGCATTTTTAATTACTGCGTCCAGGGAATTTTGAGCCACAGCATTAAACGCGATCAGGAAGATCGCAAGTTTAAATAAGATCTTAATCATTTTAAAAATTTAGGTTATTATAGAATTTCTGTTCTTAAGAAATAATAACCTGTTTTGGCGGTTGCCAAACCCTCTCGGCGTATTCTGCTTCTACACTTTTAAATGAAAGTCCGAATATTTGAGAATACTATGGGCTGTGGCTCTGAGACAGTTACAACCTCTTCCGCGCCGGGAATAAAGCCGGTACAAGTGCCGCAGTTAATAAATGGAGAACATAAACCACATTCCTTATTTTCCTGGTCGTTTTCATGTTCAGCTATTTTTTCTACAGCAGTAGGCTCGCAATTATCGTCTATACAACAAGGGTATAACGAAATAAGCAAACAAAAAATTCCTAAAATAACCACCAGGACTTTCATACTGCAAAAGTATGGATTTTAAGAAAAGAAAAATGGGCTTTATAAAGTGAATTTATTTTAAATGTAGAACTGGCTCTCCCCGCTTCGTATTCTCTAATTTCAACAATTTTTCACCCTTTCCGTTTCCGTTTATCCCAATAAACATATAGGATAAAAAGCGCCAAACTGACCAGGGAACCCCATAACAAACCTGACTTCAGTTGTTCGGTACTATCTCCAATTATGGCGATAAAAATAGTAAGCGGTGCTATTCCTACCAGGGTTGCACCTATAAATTTCCAGTAACCTATTTTTAAAATTCCGCCAACAAAACTAATCGCGTCATTACTTAAAAATGGGTTTATTCTTGTAACAATCACCGCCCAGAAACCATAATCATCTAAAAAATCGCTTATTTTATTCTCGGTTTTTGGTCCCAGAAGTTTTTGAACGATCACCGGACCAAAATAGCGACCAATAAAATATCCCACGGAAGAAGCACAAAATATGGCTACAAAAACAATTAAACTACCACCAACGGGACCATAGGCTAATATTGAAACTATCATTAATGCTATTGAAGGGATGACCAAAAGAAACATTTGGGCAATCATAGCTATTATGAGTACCAGTGGGCCTATCCAACCAAAATCTGAAACCCAGGCTTCTATTTTTTGTTTGTCGTTACTGGTTAGAACTTCCCAGGCTTTATTGAAAAACTCATTTAAAGAAGGCACAAAAAAGTAACCTCCTACCAGAACCACAATTACAATTAAAGAAAATATTAAAGGTGCTTTACTCTTTTTTACGCTGGCATTCTCTACTTTTTCTTGCATAGAATTATTTAAAAATTACTTCCAGGATATTTGCTTTCCCACCTTTGCCTTCATTAGAAATAAATATTCTTCCATTTTTACTAAAGGTAAGCCCTTCAGCCTGCGCAAAATCATCTTCACGCAGCGCATAGCGTTTCTTCAGCTTCATATCACTATCGGCAATTACTAATTGCGGAGCCCTACCATCCAGAATATAAAAACTGTTATTCACGGGATGTATAGCCAGAGCAGAAGGCTCTAACTTTTTATGGAGCTTGGTCTTTCTGTCCTTTAGCAAGCTATCTTCCATATATAGGCGGTAACCAGGTTTTTTCTGTAATTCTTTACGGTTTAATGAAAACTGGTAAATACCCTTGTAAGTATCGTCTTTGGGTTCTTTATCTTTTATTGCCAGTAACAAACGCTCATTACTTTTATCCCAGGCCAGACTCTCCAGGTTTTGATCTTCAGTTAAAAAATTGCTATAAGATTTTGTTTTCGGGTTATTAGATAAGTAATCTCTAACTTCAAAAATTTCCCCATCACTTCTAAGAATGTAGGCGGTATTTTCTACAATACGTATATCTTCATAATCTCCCGGGCCGGCAAATTTTATTTTTTGTTCCAGCCTTGAAGTCTCCAGGTTGAAGATAAAAATGACCCCATCTTCATCCTGGATACAGGCAAGTTTATTGGCTCCTATCCAATCTATCCCAGATACTTCATCGAGCACTTCAGGTAACTGCCACTTTGTAACAATTTCATATTCTACTGGCTTGTCCTGAAGTTCATCTATGGTTACAAACTCGTTATAACCAAAGAGTATTATACCTGCAAGACTTAGTACTCCTACTACGATTAAAGTTGCTATTTTATTTACCATTTTCATTCTATTTTTGATAATTACCAGGTAGTGATTTCAGTAGTAACCTGCCCGGATTCTTCAAAAATAATCTTGTTATCATTAGGCTCTGCATCAAACTCAACCTGGTAATAACTTGTTTCTGAAATTTGAATTAGCTCAATTTCATCAATATTTGTCTTATCATAATCTGCAGTAATGGAGGCCTGAACTGCTTCTGGAAGTGCTTCATAAGAAATATCGTATTTATACTTTAAAATTGTCCCATCTGAACTTAAAATAGCTTCGTAATCTACTTTTTCAATTTCAAATTCTGCTTCATATAAATCGGCTTTTTTCTCCCATTCCACGCCGGTGGCGTTAGAGAACTGTTCTGTAAACCCATTGAGCACAACAGATGGAATATCAGCATTTCGAATATCATCATCTTCACAAGCGGTAAAAACCATAGCCATAGCCAGGACCAAAAAAACTGTCTTTTTCATCTTTATTGTTTTTTAATTTTAAACAAAGGTGAAATACAAAACTGGAATAAACCTGGAATTTTTAAGCAGAAGTGTTCTTTTCAAAGGATCCCCGAACTTTATTTGGGAAAATTTAGCTGAAAATTGTGTTTATCACTATAGAAATATTTAAGCTGCAAATTATATTTTTTGGCAATGGTTTGCGCTATAGCTAATCCAATGCCGTTGGAATTTTTAGAGCCTGAATTTTTCTGGAATCGGGAAAATACTTTATCAGAATCCAGCGAAGCCTGATTAGAAGAATTGCTGATGCTGAAGCTATTTTCAGAAATTAAAATTTCAATAGCGCTCTCCTTTTGCCCGTGAACTATCGCATTTTTAAGCAAATTAGAAAGTAAAATTTTTGCAAGCCCTCTATTCATCGTGTGTTTTAATACTGAAGTACTTTCAATATTAATTTTAATGCTTTTATGAGCAGCCAGATCTTCATAATCCCGCTTTAATTCTTCAATTAAATCATTAAAAACCACATCTTCTTCATCGGGAAATTGCTGATTTTCTATCTTAGAAAGTAAGAGTAAAGAATTATTCATTCGGGTTAATCCTTCCAAATTATTGAGGACCGAAGCTACTAATTCTATTTGTTGATTATTGAGATCTTCATTCTCTACAAGCAATTCCAGTTTATTGATACTAATCGCTAAAGGAGTCTGTAATTCGTGTGCCGCATTTTCAATAAATTGTTTCTGACTATTGTAACTTGAAACAGATTTTTCAAGCATTTGTTCTATGCGCGTATTGAGTAAATTAAACTCTTCAATATTTGAGGAAACCGTATTGATTTTTTGATCTTTTTCCAGCCTAAAATTTTTAAGTTGCTGCAGTAGTCCATAAAAAGGATTCCATATTTTTTTAAGGATTAGGTTATTAAGCAGCACGATGCTTAAAATCAAACCTACGTAAAGTAAAACTAGAGAAAACAACAAGTCCTCTATCAAATCGTCTTCCTCTACCATAGAGGTAATGATTTTCAGTTTGTAGAATTCATCGTCTTTTTTAAACACGGTTTCCAGTAATCTAACGGGCTCATAATCCTTTTCATTTTGCATGTACATAAGCGTATCCCGATAAGAATCCCGGAAATTCATCGCCACTTTATTGCTAATTGGCCTAATTGTATAACTGCCGTCTTCAAAATTTAAACGCTGAATAATTTCAGGATCACTTTTAGCTCGGTTAATAACCAGCATCTTCTGGTTATCTAGCCCATCATCAAGACTATCATAGATCTCATCTAACATTTCCAGATAAAAAATTACGGCCCATATTCCAAGAAGTACTAGTAATATGGCAGCAAAATAACTGGTAGTATAATTTAATAATTTCATCTTTCTACCAATTTATAGCCAATCCCGTAAACCGCTTTAATTTCTATATCGGCATCAGCAGCTTTTAGTTTTTTACGGAGATTTTTAATTTGGGAATAGATGAATTCAAAACTATCGGCCTGGTCTATATGATCGCCCCAAACGTGTTCCGCCAAGGCTGATTTATTAACCAGCCTGTTTTGATTTGAAGTAAAAAACAATAGTATTTCAAACTCCTTTCGGTTTAGATTAAGGGGTTTTTCATCTATACTAACTTCGTGCTCATCAAGATTTATAGAGAGGTTGCCAATGGTAATTTTATTATTTCCTTTAAATTGCCGCCTTCTAAGTACTGCTTTTACGCGGGCATTCAATTCAGACATGTGAAAGGGTTTCGCCAAATAATCGTCGGCACCAAGGTTGAGTCCTTCAAGTTTATCGTCCAGAGAATTCCTCGCTGAAACAATAATTACCCCATCTTCTATATTATTTTTTTTGAGATCCTCTAAGAGACTAAATCCGCTTCCATCTTTTAGATTGATATCCAGTAAAATGCAATCGTAGGAATACACCCCTATTTTATTTTGAGCTTCATATACACTATCGGCAGTTTCTACTACAAAATTCTCCTTCTCCAGAAAATCTTTCATATTCTGTAGCATATCCAGCTCATCTTCAATAATTAAAATTTTCATATGCTTAAGTCATTAACCAGTTTCCCCAGGAAAAATAAAAAGTATCAAACTGCTTTTAAAACCTCTTCCACGCCTGAATAGTTATGCCAAAAGCTCTAAAAAGATTAATTATTATAGATGGAAATCTATTTGCAGCCTGTACATAATATGGTTCATTTCGGGTTCTGGATTATCGTTAAAACTTATATCTGTTTGCACTTTCAGCTTGTGATTTGATATATATTTAGAAACTCCGAGTGTATATTGATTTTGATTTGGAAACCGAGAGCCCGCAATATCCTCCTGAACATTAGTAAATCTTCCAACAAATTCAATATTATTATCTAATAAATAACCTCCCTGCAGATTAATAGAATTCCCTGTATTTACAATTGCCCCGGTAGGCATTCCATCTTCTTCTCTTGCAATAGGGTTTTCTGCATCTCTATGAGCAAATTCTCCAAGTATTGATAAGGCTTTATACTTAAACATAAAATCGGCGAAGAAAGTTGAAATATCGGTTTGATGAAATCCATTTTCAGTAAACATATATTCTCCCATATTAGACCGCGTCTTTACTGCATCATCATTATAATCATAGGTAACCCCAACAGATAATTTAGGAGTCTGATACCTTTCTAATGCAGCTTCCCGATAATCTTTAAATTCCCCAAATGGTAAAACTTCTAAACGACCGGTATACTGATGTCCTCCCAAGTTACCTGTCACTACATTTCTTCCTTCCCCCTGGGAGAGCGCAAAGATTTCTTTCAATATTACACTCCCCCCAAGATTAGTTTTATGATGCAACTGTATTCCAAGATCCCGGTCTATATTAAAGCGACTATTTAATAGGGATCTGTCCACTAATTGAAGGTCGCCTGAAGAAACCACACGCTCACGGTTCCCGGGTAATTTTGCCTGTCCTGCCCATAAAACAAAATTTTCATAAAAATTCCATTTTAAAACAGCGTCAAAGATATACATAGGAGCGCCTTCGGTAAATTCTGATGCCCCGGCAATATCGCGGTTAGACAAGCCCAACTCTATTTTATACTCTAATTTTGGAGAGTAAGCAAAACCACCAAATTTTAGCCTGGCACGGCGAATTAAAATATTTGAACTTTCAGATTCAAAACCTTCAAATTCAGAATCTCTCCAATCGGTTGCATATAAAGCTTGAAAACGAGCTCCAAACTTGATACTGAAGGAACTATCTTTTGCTACCGAATTAATTATCCCATTCCCAAAAGTACTCTCTGTAATATCCTGGGCACTACCCTGGAAGCCAGCTGCTAGCAAAAAGAAAATAAGAAAGAAATATTGAATTTTCATTAATTTTTTAATCGGTTTAATGATTTGAAACATATAAAAAACTGGAATAAATTATAAATTTCAAATTTGACACTTTTTTATCAATTCTCCATATAGAACAAATATGAATAACAAAACTGGAGAAAAATGGGAATTTTTTTCCAGATCTTTTCCTAATTCTTTCCAGTTTTGGATGTTTATTTCGCATAGAATTTAAAAAACGATTTTTATGAAAAAAGTAATTTTATCAGGATTTTTCGCATTGTGTGCCTTTGGAATGTTTGCACAAGCAGATACAAAGAATTTACCAGCTACCGCTAAGGATTTTATTCAACAGAATTTTTCTTCAAATACTGTGGAAGGGGTTGAAGAAAATAGCAAATGGCAAATCTGGGCAGACGATAAATATGAAGTAAAACTCTCTAACGGAATAGAGTTAGACTTTGACGAGAACGGAAATATAATCGAAATAGACAGTCAAAAAGATGCTATCCCAATGTCGGCATTACCTTCAGCTATCGCTACTTACTTAAAGGAAAATTATCCAGATTCTCAAGTAATTGGATGGGAGAAAGAAAAAAAGAGCCAGGAAGTTGAATTATTAGACGGCACAGAGCTGGAATTTGACGGACAGGGAAATTTTAGAAAAATAGATTAAGATCTTCCTAAACTGAGATTTTATTTAACGCCTATCTTAATTCAAAACGCCCTCAAAAAATGATTTATTTTTTGAGGGCGTTTTACTTTATTAGATTATATTAAAGGAATTGCCAATAACGGAATTTTTAAGTCGTCTATAAGGTCCTTTTTCTTGTTTGCTGCAAAAAGGCCATAAAGCAGATTTTTCTTTTTATGTCCTGCTACAACGAGGTCTATATTACGTTCATCTACAATTTTTTTAATTGATTTAGCAACCTCGCCACTAATTACAAGTCCCTCGATATCTATGCTATACTTTTCCTTTACTTCTTCCACCCATTTTTGTATCTCCACACTGGCGTTCTTACGTTCTTTAGCTCTTTTCTCATAAACATATTGTGGTCCTGCTTCGCGCGCTAAAAAATCATCGGGATCTGCCTCGGTAACGTGCATGATCCAAATTTTTGCATCGGTAAGTTTTGCGATGTTTATGGCGTGCGTCATTAGCTGTTCTGCATCCTGCCGTCTGTCTATAGCTACAAGTAAGTTCTTCATAGATTGAGATTTTGTTAATTAAAATTAAGTAAAAGATATGCATTTATCAACCAAACTCTAACTTTTATAATAATCATTCTTTCAAGATAAACTCAATCGTGTTTGCGAACCTCAAAAAAATCCTAAACAAAACCTTAAACTCAAACTTATAAGTATTTAAAACATAATCATTTATGCGAAGATCATTTTAGAATAACACTTATACTAAGAGAAATTTTCATTAAATTAGTAGGATTAGAATCCTTTTGTAAGAAGTTTATTTATAAGGTATTCTATGTTCTGTTCTGCCCTGAGGACTTTTTTAATCTACACAATGAGTTTTCCAAAATGGAAAACTTCCCCCCAATCCAATTTTTAAAACATAATATCTCTCATAAGACGCTTATGAGGAATTAAATACAAATTCCCAATGGCCCAACCAGTGCAGATATTAATAGTTGAGGATGAAATGATTATTGCGGCAAACATTTCGCTGCAACTAACAGAGATGGGCTATGAAGTTTCAGGTATTATCCCACGGGGTGAAGATGCTTTGACGCATATAAAGAATAACCTTCCCGATATTGTTTTACTTGATATTCAGCTAAAAGGGGAACTTGATGGAATTGAAACTGCTCACAAAATGTTGGAAATTCAGAGCAACCTGGCTATTATTTATCTTACTGCCAACGCTGATGAAGCCAATTTTAACAGGGCTAAATCAACCCATCCTTATGCTTTTATCTCCAAACCATTTAAGAAACTAGATTTACAGCGAAGTATTGAGCTAACCATAAGTCAGCTACAATGTAATATAGCGATTGAGAAAAATGGCTCTAAAACAGAAAACTCAACCTTTATTTTAAAGGAATGTCTATTTATACGCCACCAGGAAACTATGGTGAAAGTAGATATTAAAGCCATTAGGTATATAGAAGCCGATCGTAACTATTGCCGGATATTTTCTACCGAAAAAGAATATCTTTTAGTTACAACCCTAAAAGAAATGGATAAAAAATTGCCACAAAGGCATTTTTTCAGAATCCATAGATCCTACATTATCAACCTCTCCAGGATAGACGAAATAGCCGGAACACACGTGGTTATTGCTAAAAAAGCAATTCCCATGGCTAAAGGCATGCGACCGGAACTTTTAAAAAAGCTACAAACTATTTAGCCTTCGATAAAAATAATGTCGATTGGGACATTATTTAAGACCGTTCATCCTAATTCATTTGTTTTCAGAATATTACTTAGGTAAGTTGTAGTATAATATTTAAAATCAGAGAATTATGAAAACTGTAAAACTTATCAGCCTGCTCCTCACAATTGTATTATTGCAAACCACCAACCTCTTTGCTCAGAATACCAATCAGGCTTTCTGGGTACATGAAGACCAGGTAAAACCTTCTATGCTAAAAGAATATGAAGCGGTTACCAAGGATTTTATTAAAGCCTGCGAGGAACACGATCTTAAAGATGCAGACTGGGCCACAGCCCGTATTGATGGCGGAACCTATTTAACGATTGCTCCTATTAATAGTATGGCCGATTTTGACAAAAATCCCATGGCGCCTTTAGCGGAAAAAATGGGAGAAGAAAACTTCAGGGCTATATTTAATCGATTTGATAAATGCTACGATACGCATCGCAATTATATGGTGCATTTAATAGACGATATGTCTTATATGCCCAATGGCCTTACTACCAATACAGAGGGAGAAAATTACAGGAAATGGCATTTCTTTTACGTAACACCACAAAATGTTGCTAACCTTAGAAACAAAATGAAGGAAGTAAAATCTCTTTACGAAGAAAAAGGGGCTAAACAACATTTCAGAATTTATCGCAATGGTTTTGGAAGTACAGGAGATTATTACCTCGTGGTAATTTCAGCAAAAGATGCGCAATCCTATGCCAAAACTTCTGAAGAAACAGATAAACTGCTGGGAGAAGAGGGCGAAAAATTGTTTGAAGACCTCATGCAATATGTACATAAATATGAATCTAAAACAGGCAGTATGCGCCCAGATTTAGCATATACCGCAAATTAATTAAAAGAGCAGCTATGAAAACTTTACACCTCTATTTCATCTCATTACTTATTGGCTTGTTTACTTCAAACTATTTGATTGGCCAGGAGAATATTGATCAGGATTTGGTAAAACAGTTATATGAAGTTTTGCAAAATAAAAATGCTACGTCAAATGAAATTAAAGCTATAACAAACAATATAGACTGGGATGAGATAGAAAGTGTAAAGAGAACAAACTACAATATTACGCTTAACGGGATTATAGAAAATAAATGGCAAAACATTCTATTTAAGAATCTCAATTTTGATTTATCAGATAAAAATAAGGTTTTGGTAACCGGAATAGTGAAGGGTCGCAAAGCATCAGAATGTGAATACATCTATACGAGATTTAAACACTCCTGGTCTTTAAAGAATGGTAAAATAATAGGTTTCCTAGAATAATTAAAAATATAAAGTCATGAAAGAGTTAATGTCATTAGGAGTTGCAATAGTCATATTTATAGCTTTTAACCAGCAACAAACACGCTACACCCAGCAATCACCCGAAATAGAGACTTACAAACAAGTACTCAAAGATTATGAAAACAGGAATTGGGAAGCTATGATAGCACATTATAGTGATACCGCTAAAATAATGAACAATGTAACGGAAGAAGAAGGAAAAAACCTGACGCAATTCTTAGCTGAAAACAAGAAAGATGCGTCTCAATTTTCTAGCTGGGATTTTGTAGACGATGCTTCAGAATATGAAATGATCGTGAACGATAAGGGCGAAACCTGGGTGAACTTTTGGGGACTTTGGGAGGGTACTTTTAAAACGAATAATAAAGTATATCAAATTCCCACTCATATAACAGCCCAGTTTGTTAACGGGAAAATTGTAAGAGAATTTGGTTACTGGGATATTTCCAAAATAATAAAGGATACCCAGCAGGCAGATGAATTAAGTTCTTCAGAAGAAAGAACAGGGAATTAACTGTTAATACAGTAACCACTTATTAAAAGCTATGATGATGAAAACGGTAGGAATTATAGGCGGTTCGGGCTTTATTGGAAGCTATATAACCAGGAAGTTTTTGGAAGAAGGCTACGAGGTAAAAGTCTCGGTAACCAATATCCATAAGAGCGAGAAATATCAGCATCTTTTTGATCGTCAAAATTCAGAAAACCTCAACATCAGCGCCTTTAAGTTGGAAGATCTGGATCCCTTAAAAGATTTTATAAAAGATTGCGAGATCGTAATTCATAGTGGTACTCCCTTTCAACTTGATGTAAAAGACCCACAAACTGAACTTTTTGATCCTACTATAAAAGGAACCCAAAATTTTCTTGAAGCAATAAGCGAAGATTCGAATATTGAAAAAGTAGTTTTTATTGCATCTGTTGCAGCCTGGAATACCAATTTCCCTATGCCGGCGGGTGGCAAAAGCTTTTCCGATACTTTTGATGAAAAAGAGGATAGGTACACTAGTGAAGATAGCCATCCGTACTCTCAAGCCAAATTTATTGCCAACCAGATCGTTGAGAAATTCATTGCAGATAATCCAGAACTTCCATTTGAAATTTGTTCTGTTTCGCCCGTAATGGTGATGGGCAAATCTTTATCTAATAGGGAAGACTCCACCTCTACCGGTTTGCAATTTCTTATAAAAAACAAATTAGCGCCAGATGATTTTATTCAAAGGCTCTACGATAATAATGTTCCTTTTGCAGTGGTAGATGTTGAAGACGTGGCAAATGCCACCTACCAGGCGGCCACGAAAAAGGGCTTGCACTGCAAAGATTACCTTTTAACGAGTGAAACCTATAAAGTATGGGATATTCATCAAATGTTGAATCATAAAGAACCCAAAGAAAAAGCTCAAATCGTCTATAAAAACGATCTCGCAAAAACCGATTTAGGAATTCAGTTCAGGCCTGTAAGAGAAACCCTGGAGAGTTACTCTAAATGAGATCTTATCGAATTAAAAATATATTAATCATGAAAAAGTTCCTAATAATTATGGCGTTGATGCTGGTTAGCAATACCGGAATAGCCCAGGACAAACTTTATTTGATTTTCGAATTTATGAAAGTAGATAATGAGCAGGAACAAGCCTATATGGAAACCGAGGCATTCTGGGAAAAAATTCACGTAGAACGGGTTAAAAACGGAGATATTCTGGGTTGGGATCTTTGGAGCTTAAAGCCCGGTGGCGAAGATCAGGGCTATCAATACCTAACCGTAAGTATCTATAACGATCCCCTAAAAATGATGAGTAATGCCGGGAATTTTGAAGCCGCTTTAAACGCAGCTTATCCAGACATGCCAGAAGATGAACTAAATGAAAAATTCTATAACACCGCAAAATCAAGAGACCTGGCAAAGCGTATATATCTCGAACAAATAGCGGTTACCAAAGGTGATTTTGATATGCCCCTGGGAACAGTTGCAGCAATTAATTTAATGAAAGTTTCACAGGAAAATTACAGCATTTTTGAGCAAAATGAATCAGAACTTTTTCAGCCCATGCATCAAAAAGAAGTGGATGATGGCTTCAGAGCAAATTGGGATTTATTGCGTTATATGCTGCCTTCGGGAAGTGATGTTTATGCAACCCATATCACCGTGGATATGTATAAGAATTACGAACAACTTTTTAGCTCCTGGGCTAACCAGAGACCGGCTTTATCTGAAGAACAAATGGGAAAAATTCAGGAAGCCCTGACGATGCGTGATTTAAAATATAGATATATGGCTACGCTTCGAAGAAAGGTGCGGTAAAATGAATATATCTTTTATTCAATGAAGTTTAATTATGGAAAAGTCAAACCAAAAGCCTGAGTATTTTTTGCTCAGGCCAGAAGTAGAAAAATCCTATGGCTATTCACATGCCGTAAAAATTGGAAATAGTATAAAAATTTCCGGTGCCGTGAGTATGGATAACGAAGGGAATCCTACCGCTGTAGGAGATTTTGAACAACAAATGAAAAACTGTTATTCCGATTTGGAGAAAGTGCTGAAACATTATAACTCCAGCTTTGAGGATGTGGTTGTAGAAAACATATTTACCACCAATATGCCGAAATTTCTGGAATTTGCAGGCTATAGGAGCGAAATTTACAAAACGCATTTCCCCACCGGATCCTGGCTTGGCGTAAAAGAACTGGCGCTCCCCGAATTTTTGATTGAAATAGAACTGGAAGTTCATTTAGAACAATAAAAACTTTAAAAAATTAAATCATGAAAATTCTTAAAAACAAGGCCGTTTTGTTAATAGCATTTTTAGTGACCATTACCACTTTTAGCCAGGAATACGAGGAAAGTCAAAAAATAAATTATAAAACCGGCAACCCGGCTAATTGGCCCGCTAACCTGGACGCCGTGAGAGCCGCACCCAATAACCATAAAATCTTATTGGAGAATGACCAGGTAAGGGTACTTGAAGTTTATTTGGCTCCAGAAGAAAAAGAACCGCTTCACCATCACAAATGGCCTAGCGTTTTATACATTCAGGAAGCCGGTGATTTTGTTGATTATGATAGCAGCGATAAAGTTATTTTTGATACCCAAAAACTTCCAGAACCATTAAGCTTTCCGCTCACCATGGCCAAAGAACCGGAAGCACCGCATTCTGTCGTGAATCTTAGCAAGACAAAGCCAATAAGACTCATTCGTGTAGAGATGAAACCTGAAAATAACAACCAAAATATAAGAATTATTGATGGCCTTTATAAAGCTTTTGCCGAAGGTGATATTCCTTCTGTCATGGAAGCGATGGATAAAGAAATTATATGGAACGAAGCCGAAGGTAATGCTTATGCCGATGGTAATCCATATATAGGTCCGGAAGCTATTTTAAACGGAGTATTTGCAAGAGTTGGAGCTGAACACGAATATTTTAAACTTGAAGACATCGAACTACATGAAATGAGCAATAATAAAGTATTAGCTACTTTGCGCTATGATGCTAAATTTAAAGAAACCGGTAAAACTTATAACGCACAAGTTGCTCACCTATGGACTTTAAAAGATGGAAAAATTAGTGCCTTCCAGCAATATGTAGATACCAAAAAATTAAATGATGCGATGGGTAACTAGTAAGCTATATCTAGGTAAGGTCACGAGACATTTAGAGTGGTAAAAATATTTAGATTTCGAGGTATCCAATGATTATAGAGTAGAAAATCAAAAAAGCCTATTTACTTTATTTCATTCGATATTAAATACCAGAAAAGCAATTTATATAAATTATTACTGGCCGGAATTAGTGGAAAATTGCTTATAAATTTTAACAGCAGAATTTATAACTAGGAAAACAATAAAACCAACTACCAGACCTGTTAATAGTTCCAGAATAATACCGGGAACCGGTATACTTTCTATAAAATCGTGATAAAAATGTAAATTATGTACAAAAATACCTCCGGAAACTAAAAGTAAAGCGATAGTTCCAATAATAGACAATCCTTTAATCACCTTGGGTAATGCATTCACCAGGAAGTGCCCAACTTTATCTGAAAAACTATTCTCTTCATCATTTAAATTGATAAGCTTCGCGCCAAATTCGTCCATTCTCACGATTAAAGCAACAATTCCATAAACTCCAACAGTGGCCACAATGGCGATAATTGTAACTACCAATATTTTGGTTAGCAAAACTTCTTCCCCAACAGCACCAAGCGCAATTATGATAATCTCTACAGAAAGTATAAAATCGGTTAAAATCGCCGACTTTATCTTTTCCTTCTCCCTACTTAAGACTTCTTCTTCAGAAAGTTTTTCTAGTTTAGGTTTTTCCTTTTTGTGCTTATGCGGAAAAAGGTATTCATGAATTTTTTCAGCCCCTTCATAAGCCAGGTAGAGTCCGCCAATAATTAATATAATAGTAATAGCAGCAGGCAAAAATGCACTTAGCAGAAAAGCCAGCGGCAAAATAATTAGCTTGTTTAAAAAAGACCCCTTAGTAATTGCCCAAAGAACCGGCAATTCCCTGGAAGACATAAACCCTGATGCTTTTTCGGCGTTAACGGCGAGATCATCTCCCAGCAAACCGGCAGTTTTCTTTCCTGCCACTTTACTCATTACCGCTACATCGTCCATTAAGGTTGCTATATCATCTAAAAGGGCAAAAATTCCTGAAGCCATAGTTTTTTATTTAAAGAGCCAAGATAAGTGTAATTGCTAAACTGAAATTAAAATAATTTCGTAAAATTTCTTCCAAATTAGCATAACTACTACTTTAGATGCTACATCCTTTTTGCAACTTTTATAAATTTTCTACGTCATTATTAAAAACAAGGTTCTACTACTCTAAAATTTCAGCATAAAATCATATAACAAATGCTTATGTCTAAACTCGTGTTTTTCTCCAGCCTCTTAGTAATAGCTATCCTCTCTTATCTAATTTCATCTTTTGAATTTCTTTTAATAGCAATTATTGCGCTCACTTTTATCTTCCTGGTATTTGCCGGGTTAATCCATCTTTTAAAAAAGCTAAATGCGAAATACTTCAAAATCCCATCATTAATTTTAGTGATTTGCATCTTTGGTATAGGTGTTTCTCTCTTTAGACCTTATGAAAAAGCTGTGACCGAAACAGGAACGCTAAGTGAAAAACTAAAATATGCTTACGAAACTGATCAAAAAGATAGAAAGCAACTCAGGTCATTTCTCACCTACTTTAGTGATTTAGAAAATAGAGATGATATAAGATTAGCCCAAGTAAAGGAACTTCGGAGAGAAGACACGATTAGAAAAGCTTTAGATAAATTCTATGCTGGTTTTATATATCACCACAGCGATAACAGTAGCGACTATAAAATAGCTTCCAAACTGGCATCGGAGGCTGCCGAAAGTGCTTCGCTAAAAGATAATTATCAGGTGCAATGGTTAAGAAAAGCAACGTATGATCGTTACTTACTATCTATAGGGAAACAAGAAAAGTACAACACTCAAAATAGTTTTAGTATTGATTTTGAATAAATTAAATAGGACCAAGCATTTAAACTCATCACTCCAAATTCCTGAAACATATTCATTATTTAAATAAATTCTAAATAAAATTTGTGCTTTTAGCAGTAAGATTTTATTTTCGCTTTATGTTTATTTAGACCTATTACAAATAAAATTCTTAAAAAGGTCTAATAGAAAAATAAATATCTGGCTCTGGCCAGGTTTAAATATTGGCGATGGGAAAGAATAAACCAACTAAGAAGTTCAGGAAGTATATACGCACAGTACATTTATATTTAGGGCTGGCTACGGGCTTAGTTGTATTTATTGTATCCATTACCGGTTGCTTATGGGTGTTTCAGGAAGAAATTAAAGCCTTAACATCTAATGTTCCAGAAGTTGTCCCTCAAAATAATCCAGAGATAGATCCCCTGGAAGTAAAAAATATAGCGCAAAATGTTTTTCCCGGAAAACACGTTCATGGAACATTATACCAGGGAGGCACCAGCCCAATAGAAGTAATCTTTTATGAAGAAAAACCAGAGTTCTACAAATCGGTTTTTGTACATCCGTGGAGCGGCGAAATTTTACATATAGAAGATCATCTTTCAGGATTTTTTCACTTTGTTTTAGATGGGCATATGCATTTGTGGCTACCAGCAGAAATAGGTAGTGAGATCGTTGCCTGGAGCACATTTATATTCTTTCTAATGCTAGTTTCGGGCATTATTTTATGGTGGCCCAAAAACAAAAAAGTCAGGAAGCAACGTACCTGGTTTCAATGGAAAGAAAGCACTAAATGGAAACGAAAAAATTATGACCTTCATCAAATTATAGGTTTTTATGCTAGTTTTATCGCAGTGATATTCATTTTCACGGGACTAATAATGACTTTTGACAGTTTTGCTGCGGGCTTTTATAAAACCATTGGCGGAGAAAAAGAAGTAGTATTTTCTGTTCCTGAAAACCCGGCGGGAAGTTTTAAAAGTACAGGGGATGGGAATGAACCTATTAGGCAATTAATGCCTTTTCTAAAAGATAAATTTCCCGATGCTAAAGATTATGAAATTCACTATCCTTATGATGAAAACCATAGTATTTACGTAGAAGTAAGTAATAGTGACGGAATCTACTATGATTCAGATTATAGATTTTATGACCAAAACGATCTGGCTGAAGTTCCCTCTGAAACTATTTACGGTGTTTACAAAGAAGCCGGTGTAGCCGAAAAAATACTAAGAATGAATTATGATATTCACGTTGGTGCCATCGCGGGATTACCGGGTAAGATTCTTGCTTTTCTAATTAGCCTACTTTGCAGCTCACTTCCGATTACCGGCTTCCTGGTCTGGTATGGAAAGAAGGTAAAAGCCAAAACTCCTAAAAGAAAAGATAGAAGAGCACTCGCTACTTCCAATTAAAAAATCCGGTTTTTATAGCTTCTATTTTTCAAACTTCAACGCCTAAAATTTCGATTATCAAATAAACTAATTCGGAGCATGCTCACGCAACATTATCATGGAAAAATATAATTTGATTTCGAGGCAAGCCTCGGTGTATTCAATCTCGATTATCGAGTAAAATAAATTTTGATGATACTTGTCATATTTTATTTAGAGATAGCGAGTTAACTTACAGGGTCTTTTTAAGTTCAAGCATTATGGAAACCATGACCTCGACCGATAGTACTCAAATCCTTGCCGAAAATTATATTGGGAGGCTGGGATATTTCTCTAGAGAAAGAGTAGAAATTATTCCTATAACTTATTATTTTGACCCAGAACATAACAGTGTTTTGAGTTATTCGGGACAGGGAAATAAAATTGAAGCGATGCGTAAAAACCCCTTGGTTTCCTTTCAGGTAGATGAAATTACTAATTTAGAGAAATGGAAATCGGTTCTTATATATGGCAGGTTTGAAGAATTAACCGGAATCGATGCCAAACACATGCTTCGTATATTTTCTCAAGGAGTGAAAAAAGTGATCAAAAATAAAGAACACTCCTACCCTGATTTTATACAGAATTTTTCCAGCAAAGAAGAAAGCTCTGATACTCCAATAGTTTTTCGTATTAATATAGATGAGCTTGCAGGGCGAGAAAGAGTGTAGACGGCCTGGAAAAATACCCATCGTAATAAACAGCATTTGTTTTCACACTCAATTAGAAGCCAGGGTTAAAGCTATATCATACTACAACTCGGTGACCATATAAGATCCTCATATTAGATATCCTACTAAAACTTAAGATTCTATATTCGTTTAAAATCTATCTTATAATAGTTTTATAAGTCAGATTTTAAGACTTGTAATCCCTTAGATTCATTTCCAATAGTTTTTGCCTAATCACTATAGTTATTTAGTATAAAAATTAAAAACCTATAAGAAAAAATTATAGTATTTTTAAATTGTTAAACTATTAAAACTCTTTAATTATGGAACACAATCAATCAAAGAATCCTGATAATCATAAAGTATGGGACGTAAACGAATCCAGTAGATGCCCATTTATGGGAGGAGCAGTTGAGAAAACTGCAGGTATGGGAACTACCAATAGAGACTGGTGGCCAAATTCTTTAAACCTGAAAATTTTGAAGCAGCATTCTAATTTATCTAATCCAATGGATGAGGATTTTAACTATGCTGAGGCTTTTAAAAGCCTTGATCTTGCTGCAGTAAAGAAAGACTTAAATGACCTTATGACTGATAGCCAGGAATGGTGGCCGGCAGATTATGGTCACTATGGTCCATTTTTTATACGAATGGCCTGGCATAGTGCAGGTACTTATCGTATTGGTGATGGTCGTGGCGGCGCAGGTTCTGGTTCGCAAAGATTTGCTCCTTTAAACTCCTGGCCAGATAATGCCAACCTGGATAAAGCACGTTTACTTCTTTGGCCAATTAAGGAAAAATACGGTAATAAAATATCCTGGGCAGATCTTATGATTCTTGCCGGAAACGTTTCTCTTGAATCCATGGGACTCAAAACTTTTGGTTTTGCCGGTGGGCGTGAAGATATTTGGGAACCTGAAGAAGATATCTATTGGGGTTCTGAAGGAGAATGGTTAGGAAATAAAGAACGATACCAAAAAGAAGATGACCTTGAAAATCCATTAGGAGCTTCGCATATGGGTCTTATTTATGTAAACCCAGAAGGACCCAATGGAGAACCTGATCCTATTGGTGCTGCCAAAGATATTCGGGAAACTTTTGGTCGTATGGCAATGAACGATTACGAAACAGTGGCACTAATTGCCGGTGGACATACCTTTGGAAAAACCCATGGCGCTGCCGATGCCAATGAATATGTTGGTGCAGAACCTGCGGGAGCAGGAATCGAAGAAATGGGACTCGGTTGGAAGAACAGTTTTGGAAGCGGAAATGCAGAGAATACAATTACCAGTGGTATTGAAGGTGCCTGGACACAAACACCTACAAAATGGAGCAATAATTTTTTTGAAAACCTATTTGGATTTGACTGGGAATGTCATAAAGGTCCCGGAGGTGCTTACCAATGGAGACCAAAAGATGGTGCCGGTGCAGGAACTGTACCAGATGCGCACGATCCTTCAAAAAAACACGCACCATTTATGCTAACTACAGACCTGGCTTTAAAAGAAGATCCTGAGTATTTAAAAATTTCAAAACATTTTCACGAAAACCCAGAGGAATTTGCAGATGCTTTTTCCAGGGCATGGTATAAACTAACGCATCGTGATATGGGGCCTATTTCCAGATATTTGGGGCCAGAAGTACCATCGGAAGAACTTATTTGGCAAGATCCTGTTCCTAAAGTAGACCACGAATTAGTAAATGAGAATGATGTTAAGGAACTAAAGAAAAAGATTCTCAATTCTGGATTAAGTGTTTCACAATTAGTTTCTACCGCCTGGGCTTCGGCCTCAACGTTTAGAGGTTCAGATAAACGTGGAGGCGCTAACGGTGCGCGTATTCGTTTAGAACCACAAAGGCACTGGGAAGTTAATAATCCTCCTCAACTTCAGGAAGTATTAACCAGGTTGGAAAATATTCAAAGAGAATTCAATGAAGCACAGGCAGGAAATAAAAAAGTTTCCCTTGCAGATCTTATTGTACTTGGAGGTTGCGTTGCAATTAAGAAAGCCGCTGCAGATGCTGGCCATGAAATTGGCGTGGCATTTATACCGGGACGTACAGATGCTACGGCAGAGCAAACAGATGCTGAAGCTTTTGAACCTCTTGAACCAAATGCAGATGGTTTCCGAAATTATGCGAGGAATAGAGACAATATATCGGCTTCAGCCGAAGAAATGCTGGTAGATAAGGCACAATTACTCACCTTAACTCCACCAGAAATGACAGTATTAGTTGGTGGAATGCGGGTTTTGGATACCAACTTTGACGGATCTAAACGTGGTGTCTTCACAGATAGACCAGGACAACTTACCAACGATTTCTTTAAGAATATCCTTGATATGAGAACTACCTGGAAAGCTACTTCGGATGCTCAAACCGAATTTGAAGGTAGAGATCGCTCCACTAATAAAGTAAAATGGACAGGAAGTAGAGTCGATCTTATTTTTGGATCGAACTCAGAGCTTAGAGCTTTAGCTGAAGTTTATGGAACCAGAAATTCAGAAGAAAAATTTGTAAAAGATTTTGTGAAAGCCTGGGAGAAAGTAATGAACCTCGATAGGTTTGATCTGAAATAATTTTAAATAAAAAATTAATAGTTTAAAAAGCAGCCCTATTTTCTGGCTGCTTTTTTTATAGATAAAAAACAAGACAACAAGCTGATTAAAAATGTTTTCAATTTGCCTTTTGCTCAACTATTCATTAGTAATTGTATGAATTACGAAACACTTTCTTCAAAATAAAAATCACGATGAACAGTTTTGAAAAAAAATTCGTAATTTCATTAATAATTAAAAATAAATTAATATTGTTATTTTTTTGTATATTCTTAGTTGAAAAGAGATAAAAAACAATGAAATTCGACCCCCAAATTGTAGAGAAATCTACTCCCTACTCTTCTTTACTTAATGATGATAATTTGCTTCTGCAAACTCAAAAGGAGGACTCACCCCTAGATTTAACGAAATCTGATAGTAGAAACAAAAGTAATTTTAGTAATCTAACTGCATTTTGGAAAAGATTGGTTTCTAAGCCCAAAAGTTTACCTCAATCCTCAAATTCAAGTATAAGTAGTATTCTAGAGGATGAGAAGAAGATATCCCCTAATCAAATTATAAAAACCGTTCTCTCCAGGAAATTAGAATTGCCCCTTGATTCGACAAAACTTTCTATCGCTCTGGAAAAATGTAATAAAATTTTCCATGAAGATTATCCCTTTGATTTTATCCTTGAGTATGAAGGGAGGCGATTAGGTATGATATTGCTCGACCGATGTTATAACGCCAAAAATGAAGAGAAACTTATTTATAGGTTTAATTCTAATTTAAAGAGTTTCGAAGGTTTGTTTTGATCTTTAACACCGGTATTTTTTATTTCTTCTTTAAAGGAACAAACTCCCTTTGCGGTAAAGTGTTTTTTCAAAACTAATGGGATACTTTTAAATTTTGTGTGGATATTATGCACGGTTAAGTCCAAAAATCTACACAATTATACTTAATTCTTCTCCCTAATTCACTAATAGGGCAATTAAAAATTATTCGCATTAAGCCTATATTTACTACGTCTCCATTTATATAAGATAAGGCTTAATCTTCTTGGCATAATATTGACTATAACTTACCACATCAATCCATAAGTATTCTCCTACAATTTTTATAAAAAATTGATTTTTAGGACTTAAGAATGCTCTTAGACGATTGAAATAATTGTTTTATCGATTTTAATAATTAGTTTCGCGGCAAAATTATTGGCCAGAAAAAATATAGTTGAATGCCTCTATCCCTACACTCATATGAAATTATTTTTTCCAGTACTTTTTGTATTAACGTCTCTGCCATGCCAAAGTCAGAAGATACTAATGCAAAGCTTCAAAAATAGAAATCTAACCTCCTCAATTAATTTGTCCGGAAGTTATAGCTCTAATCTAGAAGGAAGATTCTCCTATTCCAAGAGCCAGGTTTATTCATCTTACAGGGATATGTATCAGGCTATAAAAGGTTTTTTAAGCAAAACCAGATGGTCTCAGGTACTCAACTTTTCTAAAGCCCTTGCAGGACTAAGAAAAATTTCATCTATAAAAATTAATTGCTTTGGCAAAATGCCTACCGCGGCTTATGGAGCAGATTCAAAAAAATGCCGATTCGTTATCCATAATTACGACATCACACAGACTAAAATTTATACATCTTAAATCTAATATTATATTCTAATGAAAACATTTGATTACATATTACTTTTTACAAAATCTCCCCGTTCACCGAACAAAAACTTTACTCTTTTAGCAGGAAATTTTAATACAAACAATGCAGTTTTAACTGCCTATAATTAACAAAAGAAAGAATTAAATCTAAATTATAAATAATGAAAAAATTCCATTTTATATTACTTTTAGCAATATTCGCTTGTTCTCCAGATAACGATGAGGCTATTGTAGAGCAACAATCTACATCTTCTGACACTCCGGAATCTATGAATTTAGAATCTGGGCCAGCTTTAAATAGAGATTCAGGTAATTTAATTTACAAAGAAACCTTTGAAAATCCTGAACTTTATAATAACCCACAAGCAGGTGATTTTTACCTTGAACACGCTGAAAACCATAGCTTCAGCATCGAGGAAAATATTGTAAAAGAAGGCTCGCAAGCAGGTAGATTTGAAATTAAAAAAAGTGATTCTAAAATTTGGGGCGGCCATAGAACTGAAATGTCCCAGGCACAAAATACAGCACGTGCAGAAGGATGGTATGGTTTTTCACAATATTTCCCGGCATCCTATACCTCAGGCTCTACAGGCGAGGTAATTGGGCAATGGCATGACCAGGCAGATGACGGGGAACATGTAGATAGAAGTCCTTCAAATACATTACTTACCGGTGATGGTAGAATTAAATGGATGGCCAGATGGGATGCTGATAAGATTATGGACAGTGGTTACTCTGATGGCCTGGAATATATCGATCTGGGAGCTATTCCAAAAAACGAATGGATTGATTGGGTAGTGCATATCAAATACTCTCACACCAATACCGGAATATTAGAAGTATGGATGAATGGTGAAAAGGTTATCGACAGGCAAAATATGCCTAATTCTTATAATGATGATGCGTATCCATATTTTAAATTTGGTGTTTACAAATGGAACTGGGGAAGCGATTCTTCTCAAAAAGTAATTTATTATGATGAAGTTAGAATCGGTACGGAAAATAGTAGTTATGATGAGGTGAAACCTAGAGGTTCGGAAGAAGTAGCCCCACCAGAATCTAAGATTAACATGATGGTAAACAGCTATACTGTGAGTTGTGTTGGAGAAATGGAAGGCACCTGCCTGCTTGTTCAAGAAGGTGATATGATAGGTACAGATAACTGGGAAAATTTCTACTTTTCTAATAGTATTGAAGGTTTCTCTTATGAACCCGGTTTTGTATACGGACTCGAAGTGAAAAAAACAGAATTGGAAAACCCTCCTTTAGGTGGTTCTTCTATTAAATACGAGCTCGTAGAAATAGTATCTAAAGAAGCACAATAGCCACATAATTATTCAACTTATTATAATGGTTCGAAAAACCGGTACTATAAAAATTAGTACCGGTTTTTTTGGCCCTAAATACTTCTAATTGATTTACTCAAAAAACATTTATAATATTAAGATCGATAAAAATTTGGAGCTGAGATTTTTGATTTTTAACTGGAATTGAAAAACCTCTAGTTACCAAAGACTAACTTCTATGATGAAGCTGGGTTTATTATCGCAAACAGTATTTCCGGTGAGGTAGAATAAACTAGTGCTCGACATTTTAAAATATCATAGTTTATATTTTTAGGATCAAAAGAATTCATAGCAATTCTTATATTTATATTATAATGAAATATATCCTTTTCATATTACTTTTTTCATCTTCTGCTTTCTCTGGAAACTATAATCATGTTTTAGGAGAAATACAGTCCCTAACTATTCTTAATCATTTTCCTGAAAAACGAAATACCGATAATTTAATTTTAGTAGAAACTTTTGAAAATCCCAATCTAAAGGATGATCCACAAAGCGGTGATTTTTATTTAGAACATGCTGTAGATCATAGCTTCCAACTAGAAAAAAGTATAAAAAGAGAGGGAACAACAGCAGGCCGGTTCGAGATTAATAAGAGTGATCCTAAAATTTGGGGCGGCCATAGAACTGAAATGTCCCAGGCACAAAATACAGCACGTGCAGAAGGATGGTATGGTTTTTCACAATATTTCCCGGCCTCCTATACCTCAGGCTCTACAGGAGAGGTAATTGGGCAATGGCATGACCAGGCAGATAAAGGAGAACATGTAGATAGAAGTCCTTCAAATACATTACTTACTAGTGATGGTAGAATTAAATGGATGGTCAGATGGGATGCTGATAAAATTATGGACAGTGGTTACTCTGATGGCCTGGAATATATCGATCTGGGAGCTATTCCAAATAACGAATGGATTGATTGGGTAGTACATATCAAATACTCCCACACCAATACCGGGATACTCGAAGTATGGATGAATGGTGAAAAGGTGATTGATAGGCAAAATATGCCTAATTCTTATAATGATGATGCATATCCATATTTTAAATTTGGTATTTATAAATGGAATTGGGGAAGCGATTCTTCTCAAAAAGTAATTTATTATGATGAAGTTAGAATCGGGAATGAAAACAGCTGTTATGATGAGGTAAAACTCGGTGCATATTAAATTAAATCATCAGGTTTTAATCAAAATATCTGGAAGCTTTTTCATTAGAAATCAGGTGATTTTCTCTTTATCAAAGCTTCTAATATTATAAACTGTATTTTCAATATTAGCCTTTGATGAAGCTCCAAAAAGAATAGATTCTACATTCGGCAATTTGGAGACATATTCTAAAGCTTCTTTTGGAGGAATTGCTCCACCACCTAAAACTTGCATTGCAATAGCTCTCAATTTTCGTGTTTTCAGCGTTTTTTCGTACAAATCCTTTCCTCCAGACATTCTGAAATTCACCTTATTCATCGAAAAGCAAATAATAGGATTATTTATTCCGGCGCCTTCAAGTGTGTCTAATAGCTTAGGCATATTCATGGTTATGAATCCAGGTTCAGCATCATACTTTTTGATGATATAATCGTGAAAACCTTTCAATACCTCTACCATTCCCAGTCCCAGGAGTAAATCGGTAATCACATTCTGAAGAAAAATCACCGGTGTATTAATTCCTTTAAACATTTTCATTTCAGCATCTATAAGAAGCTCCATAATCTTTAGAAAGTCTTTAGATACAACTGCCATTCCTCCTTTAAACATGGTGCCAAAAAGGTTTCCGGGAACATATTGTTTAATTGTACCTTGTATTCCCAACTCGGTTACTGCATTTGCATATTTATGAGCATAAGGCATGCAGGGATAGATTTTGAAGTTTTTATATTTGTTGGGATTTGCTCTTATCACATCACATATTCTCGCTATCCTATCGTGAGTAGTACACATAAAGGTGTTAATACCGGCTTCAATAGCATAATCTAAAGTTCTTATAATAGCTTCATCACTTTTAAATTTAATAGACTGAGCCATAGATTTTGCGTCGGAGATATGATTAACCGCAAAAAACTGATTGTCTCCGTATAGTATTCTTTCCATCCTGTTTTTACTTTTGATTCTTTATTATTGAAATAGCTCTATCGGTAAGCCAGGCACTTTGAAAATTGTTTATGTTATTCGGAACATTTCCGATAACGGCATTTATAAAATAATCAACCTGTGCCGAGTACTCTTCCCCTCTTAAATAAAAATCTACCTGCGGAGTTAGATCTGTTACATATTTCACGTTCCAGCCTTTAGAATAACCTTCAGGACAATGATCATCTTTAAAGTATACTTTCAATTCATTGGCGTCTGAAATAATTTTACCCTTTTCTCCATTTATGGTGATTGATGTAGACATTTTCCTATAGGTCTCATCACTCCAATTTACAGAAAGCATCCCGGTAGTTTTATTAGAAAGCTCCAGGATAGAATATACAGCGTCATCTACTTTTTTAGAATAGATAGATTTTAGAATACTGCCTTTAGTAGCCGTAATTGGCGAAAGAATATCATTAATAAGATCTATTACGTGAGATGCATAATCCATTAAACATCCACCACCTTCAGAAGGATTAGAACGCCAGGTTCCTTCTTTCTTCTTTGTGATCACAGGACCGTAAGCCTCTCCCATAAAATGATTAACTTCTCCTATAGCACCTGTTTTCACCAACTTTTTCACTTCTCTAAAAGTGCCTACAAATTTGTTATGATATCCTACCTGATTCACTAAATTCCTCTCCGATGCTATCGAAGTCAGTTCGACACCCTGTTCCTCTGTAAGACAGAATGGTTTTTCAACAAAAACATGGATATTCTGTGCTAAAAGTTCCTTTACAAAATCAAAATGAAATTTAGTAGGAGTCGCCACAAATACCGCGTCTGGTTTTTCCTTTTCTATCATTTTAAGATAATCAGTATAACATTTGAACTTACTATATTTTTCTAGTGCACTAAGAACAATTTTAGACGTATCACATACACCAACTACCTCTACATCTGGATGGGCTCCTAAAATTGATAAATGAGATATTCCCATTTTTCCAGCACCTATTAAGCCGACTTTTACCATAAGTTTTAAAATATTTGAAATTAAAAATGTTCTATAAGGAATTGATATATCCTTCTAAATGATCGATTATATTTTGTTTAGTAGAAACATAAGGTGATGGCTTAAAGTCATCGATTTTGCTTAATACCTCTTCTAAAGCTATATCCTCGGTCCAGGGCAGTATATAATTTAGCTTGGTAAACTCATGAAGAATTTCTTCCTGATGATCATCCACCACTTCTCCATATTTAGCTAGTCTGGGAATAGCTATTATTTTTTTATTCAGTTTCATCCCTTTAATAAGAGAGCCAGTACCAGCCTGGGTAATTACTACACGTGCTTGCTTATACAGTTCAGTTAGCTCATCTGGAGAAATAAAAGATCGCATTTTCATATATTCCGAATCGAATTGAGTATGCCCACTTTGAACAATCACTTCCTCAGTTATCAGGCCTTTCTTGCAAAGTTTTTCAATTTCAATAAGAGGTCTTTTAAATGCCGTTGGAAAGGTTCCTAGCAATACTATAATCATGATTAATGTATTAATAGTTAATAAATACCGCCCAGATAGATAGCTTTCTTATAAAACTTTTGTACACCAGGCCACTGTACAATAAACCTATCAGCGAACGGATAAATTATATCTGCAGAAAAGGCCCTTGAATTTATCCTGGCATAGCTAAGAATCCAGATAATCTTTGCTCCTGATATTTTACCTAACAGGCACATAGGAATTGCAGTATGGCTGCCGGTAGTTATAATGGCTTTGGGAAAATGCTGAATTAAAATTTTTAGGGATAGAAAAGCATTCACTACCAGGCTATAGATAAAAGATAAATTTCTTTTTTGCCCTTTGGATCTACCTTTCAGATATTTAATATTATACTTTTCTTTTAATGGAAGCGTAGCTGGAGATTCTTCTGTAACAATAAGATAATCATAGGTTAAAAACATGTCTTTTAACTCTAAAATTTGGGCAAGATGGCCTCCATCAGAACAAATAAGGATGATTTTCTTCTTTTTCATTAGGCTTCAGTATTTCTATAAACGCTTTTAATAAATATTCTTCTGAAAAAAAATTTCAGATTTGAAACATTATCTGGAGATATAATTTGCATTCTCTAATACTACATCACTAAAATTTTCGGAATAAAAATTTTGATACCAATATTCTAAAGACAATAAAATGAATAAATGCTTTTCATAATCTCGCTTTTTATTCTTGTGAAGGTCTATCATATTTTTAATAAAAGCGAGATTAAAATATTCCCGGCTTAAGGAGTTAGGTTTTTCAATCAGTTCTATCAGCGTATTGCCCAGTTCTTGTTTAAACCATATTCCTATTGGTGTTTCAAAAGCTTTTTTCTTTCTATTAATGATATTACCTGGTAAAAATTTTGCTGCCGCTTTGCGTTGAACGTATTTTGTAATTTTGCCATTCAATTTATATTTTACAGGAAGACTCTCTATAAAAGCAACAAGATCCATATCTAAGAATGGCACCCTATTTTCAATGGAATGAGCCATAGTTATTTTATCGTTAAAAAGCAGTAAACTATCAGGCAATAAACTTCGCGTATCCAGGTATAAGAGACGATTTAAAGAATTTGCTTTAGGATCTGAATTTGCCAAGATTTTATCGAATAGTTCTCTTTGTTCTGAAAAAGCAATGGTGGCTATTTCTGGTTTAAAAAGTTTTTGTTTTAATTCGGGAGTGAATAGTGAAAAAATAGCAACAAACCGATCTACCTCATTTTTGAATCTGGAGGAATAGATGCCTCTTTCCAAAGCTATATTAGCGGGAAAAAGTTTTTGTATTGCATTTAAAGGTAACATATTAAGTATTTTACCATAATCACCAATAATTTTTTCGCCACGGTATCTTTTATAACCCGCCATTGGCTCATCTGCCCCCTGACCACTCATCACCACCTTTACATGTTCATGAGCTAATTTTGAAACATGGTATAAAGGTGGAATTGTAGCTGCCGCAATGGGTTCTTCTGTATGATAGTAAGACATTGAAAAAGTTTCCAGAAACTGCTCAATGTTCATGAAGATATCATAATGGTCAGATTTAATGAATTTTGCCGTCTCTCGAGCATCATCGAGTTCATTAAAATTACCTTTTCCCTGAAAACCTACGGTAAAGGTTTTTAACTGCTTATCTGTATGTTTAGCTAACATATGGGCCACCATTGCAGAATCTAGTCCGCCACTTAAAAGCACTCCTATGGGTACGTCACTTAAAGCCTGCCTCTTAATGGCCTGTTCAAATAAAAAACTATATTGGTCTACGGCTTCAGCTTCACTTATATTATGATTTATTTTTTGTTTTCTGGGCCAAAAATCTATTTGGGTACTATTTAAGTTATTATCCAGTACCAAATAACTGGCAGCTTCCAGTTTTTTAATGCCTTTAAAAATGGTCTTTGGTGCAGGATTATAACGAAACGCCAAAAAAGTATTTAGAGCATCAAGGTCAATAGCTTTCTCATACGCAGGGTTTTCCTTTATTATTTTAAGTTCTGAAGCAAACAGCAAGGTTTTTCCTTTTTGATAGTAGTACAATGGTTTCACTCCAAACATATCCCTGGCCAAATACATTTTCTCCTCCTTTTTATCAAGTAGTGCCAACGCAAAAATTCCATTGAAATCACGAACACTGTCGATTCCGAATTTCATTAAATAATAAAGAATAGTTTCTGTATCTGAGGTTCCCTTGAAATCTACAGATGTCAATTTTTTACGGAGTTCGAGATGATTATAGATCTCCCCATTGAAAATCAATGTATATTGACCACAACTTGATTTCATGGGTTGATTCCCGGTAGGACTCAAGTCTAGAATAGATAACCTGGTATGTCCTAAATAAACGGAATTGCCCCCCATATTTTCAACAACAAAATATTGAAAATCAGGTCCTCTATGCTTTATAAGGTTTAAGGATTCTTTAGTTAGTTCGGCATTTATGGCCCCTGCTATTCCACACATAGTCGTTATTTTTAAAAATTAATGATTTATAAATTTCTTCCAAATCCATGGCCTTTTTGTGTAGGTCTAAAAATTCTTGAGCATAGATTTTAGCCTGTTCTCCAACTTGTTTTCTAAGATTATAATCATAAAGCTTGATAAGGAGCTGGGACATTTCACGGTCATCTTTTTCTTCAATTAAGAAACCTGTTTTTTTATCGTTAATAACAAATGGTATCCCTCCGTGGCGGGTAGATATTACCGGTAATCCACTTGCCATCGCTTCTACAATAGCACCTGGAATACCTTCCTTGTCGTTTTGTTTTGTTAATACACTTGGATGAACAAATACATTTGCATGCTGTATTAATGACTTCAAAATCTCGTTATGCTTTAAGTAGCCGTGAAATGTAAGGTTTTCCGTTAGTCCAAGATCGTAAGCCATTTGGGTAAGGGGTTTCAAAAGTTTTCCACCACCAACTATATCATAATGAAATTTAAGAGTAGGTGCTTCATTTTTAATTCGGGATAATGCGCGTAATACAGTTTCATGGCCTTTTACTTCTAGAAGACTTGCTATGGTTAAAATTTTCATTTCTCCAGAAAGCATTTCATAATTTCTGACCGAATCAAATTTTTGGGTATCAATGCCATGATAATGAACCTTAATCTTACTTTCTGGGAATCCTATGTTTATTAAGTCATTTTTCATTTCCTCTGTCATTGCTAAAAATAAATCGTATTCTTCAATAATAGGTTTATAGAAATGTTTATAGAAGTATTTGAATTTGACTGGTATTACAGATACATCGTAACCGTAGCAGGAACAAATTTTAGGGATTTTCAAATTCTTTGTGACTTCCCGAAATACACAGGCATCTGTAATAAAATGCGCATGAACTACGTCTGGTCTTATATAATCCAACTGCTTTTTAAAATAAGCAACCTGATTATTCCTTAAAATTTTATCTGATAAAAAGGGAATACTACCAGGATGGTAGACTTCGGCTATGGTAGGCAATGAATTCAAAAAATCTACCGTAAAGACCGAATGCTTATAATTAGGCAGGGCATTTATCTGATTCACAATAAAAGTTTCAGTGTTGCCGGGAAATTTGCGTTCTAGATGTAATACGTTCAAAGCTTTTCCTTTTTATGTTAATTCGTTGTTCTGATTAGAAATTATAAATTTCAGAATGCTTTATTTTTTATTAAGATCCTTTAAAAAATTGTTGCCATATTCCTGTCATCCTGCAAATTGCCTCCTGCTTCGATACATCTTCATAAATACAGAATCGAGGTAACTGATATATTTTTTTAAGACTTTCTCTAGTTAAGTAATTGGGTTCTGTGGTATAAGCTGAAAAAAAATCTAATTGTTTTAAATATTCGATTTCTCTTTTTGAATAATCACCATTTGGATAAGCGAAAGAATGTACCTTAATATTTAGCCAGGATTCAATTTGATCCTTTGATTCCTTTATTTCTAAGTAAGCTTCTTCGTCTTCACAATTAGTCAAAATCGGGTGGTACACCGTATGTGCACCTATATTAATATGTGCTGAGTTTGCTGCTTTTTTAAGTTGCTTGAGAGTCAATGCCTGTCTTTCTAAAGTAACCTGGGTTTTGATTTTCGTCAATATCTTTTCGCGCTCTTTGTTTGGCAAGCTTTTTAATTCTGCAATAGAGGGAAAACCCATTCTCAATTCCTGAGCTTTCGCTACATATGGCCACCAATAATTCCCCTGTTCGATGGCATGGGTTGCAATAAAGATGGTAACCGGAACCTTATGTTTCTCTGCTATTGCAATAACATTCTTTTCATTGCTTAGCCAACCATCATCTACCGTTAAGATAACTCCCCCTTGTGGAAAAGGAATACTATTGTTAGCTATTGCTAGAATATCTTCTTCTGAAAGGAAATGAAAACCATGCTTCTTTAGCCATTTAATACAAAATTCAAATAGTACTCCTTCTGGAGAATGAAAGTATATAGATAGTATAAAATCCCCGCGCAATGCTTTCTTTTTTACTCGTCTGGTAAGCCCAAGGAGTATAAATAAAAAAGAAATGATCTTGGCATTGATATTTCTGATTTTATTCTTCACTGCATCTTAAAATAATATATGCGAAAAGCACATTAGTCAATTGAAGTATTTATTAAAGGAATAAAATGAGACTCAACTACCGATTTCCAGGTGTGTTTATTATATGCATTTCGTATTCGACTGCTATCAAATGCCGACTTTTGCTCTTCAAGACGGTTAAGGCCCTCACAAAATGAATCAGGATTATCTTCAGTTATAACCCCGGACCAGGGCTCAATTATTTTCTCATTTTCGCTTGTTCTAGTAGCAATTACAGGTAATCCCGAAATCAAATATTCAAAAAGTTTAGTTGGAGTTTGATGATCATAATAAGAGAACATAGGAACATAACATACCCCAACATTGGCACTTTTAAAATAAGGACTCAATTTGTTTTGGGGTAAATAGCCCAATACCTTTATATTTTCAGATAAATTATTTGTTTTTACATAATCCTGAATTTCTTCCAATTCATTGTTGGGGCCATCACCAATAATCCTAAAAATAGTTCGCTTTCCTTCTATTTGTTGTTTCTGAAGATATTTGTGAAATCCTTTCACGCAATCAATCATATTCCTGTTATCTAAAGTCCCTACATATAATAACTCCAGTTCTTCAAAAGATTTGATTTCAGTATTGAAACATTCGCCTCCCAGAGGAAGCATCTTATAATTTTTTCTTCCCAAACGTGCGGCTAAGCCTTCACTTATAACGGCAACATTTAAAAAAAATGAAACTTCAAATTTTAATATTGCATCATATATAAAACGTTTCGATGCATTAGACATAACCCCAAAGGTATCTATGTACATTAGAAAATTGGATCGTGGGTTTAAAAGTTTGATCAAAGAGATCCCTCTCACGTATGTTGAAAATATTAGGTCGTAACCAAGTGAAATTTCCTCGTGAAATGCTTTTAGCAAACTCACGTTTCTTTTTAAAAGATTAGCCTCTCTGCTAACGTATTTAACTTTAACGGCTGGTAACTCTATTTTGGGTAAATTATAATCCCAACCTAAGTAGGTAATATCGAAGATTGAAGTTGAATATTGGCAATATTTAAGTAAAGTGGTAGAATATCCAAATTGATCTGAAGCCATTATAAGTACCTTCTTTTTATTTCTCACAGTAAGTTCAGCTTTTTTAAATATTACAGGTTTCTAAAGCCTTAAATTATGATCAATAGGATTGAAAGTTGATTTTCCTATCAAGTTCATCTAGAATAAAGCTTCCTAATCTGGTGTCAAATTTCCTGGCAAATAGGTAATGGTCATTCAAAGTCAATAATTCTTGCAAATCTTCTTTAGTGTGGAATAGAACAGGACCACTATCATCGTCTCTTTTCCTTTCCCAGTTGGTGTAAGTAGTACTTTCTGCAATTTCACGAGGTTGCTTTATTAGATTGACAATACTTTGAAATAAAATCTCATCGGCTACATGAGTATACTCATGATAGTCTAAAAATTCAGGATGTTCATTTATGTATTTCAGTAATTCACCTACCGTTTCAATAGGAAGGGCCCAAAAAGCTGAGCCTCCAACCGGCTCAATGTAAGATGGGTGCAATCTCCTGGATTTAAAGAAGGTTTGTATAACTTTAGCTAAACCCAGCTGTTTAATTAAATAAAAAGATTTTTTAAAATTCCTGAAAGTAAAACACCGCTTATCAGCTAATGGAAAAATTCCGGTAAAAACGCGTTGGTTATTAGGAAAATGAAAATTGTAACGCTCTAATCTAGTTCTCCATTCCGGCCAAATATCAGCCATTTTGTATATAGAAATAAAATTTTTGCCATAATGATTTTTTAAATAATTATAGATATAATTATTATCCTTAAGCGGATAATCCTGGCCGGATAGAGATAGACAATAAGCATTTGTTTTTACTTTTTCATAAGCTTTTTTTAATAAAGTGATTAGAACCTTACATCCGTTAATATCGCTCCAGGGAGTAAACAGTCGGTCTTCATTTTGGAGAAAATAAACATTGCTTAAACCAGACAAACCTTTAGAGAAAGCCGAAATATCGACTGCTTTATCTATATGAATAAAAAAATTGACATTCCTGGAATCCAGTCGCATTACTAATCGGTACAACTGTTCAGGATTCTTATGGGCAAGTATTAAATAATTGATAACCAAGTCAGGTAATTTTATTATTTATATATATTTATTTAGAGTGCATGGCACTACTTTCTGTAATATTTGAAACCCTTATTTTTTTGGTGATTGGCGCAATAAATGATTGTTCAATTATTTATGCCTATCTCGTCTTCTCTTTTTTAATAGACTGGAAACAAAAAGAAGTAAGCTAGTATGAATCATCTATTCACTAGAAAATTCTACATTGAAATTAAATTCTGAGTAAAAAAGTAGGTGAATACATTTGTATCTATAGGTTTAATACTCTGCTTCCATCGAACATTTTAAGATTTTTTAAGTCAGCTTAAATTCAAACTTATCGTATTTCAAAGCACATCTAACTGCCAACTTAGAATAGTCTTTAGGATTTATTATCCATTTATTTTTTAAAGATTTTCGAACAAAAAACCACAAAGTTTTTAAACCAAAAGAAGAGGCTTTTTTAGAGAGAAAAAAGAATTGTTCTGTAATAATATGATTGAATACTTTCCTGTTGTATTCTCTTTTTAAATCATTTTTAAGCTTTAAACTCTCTAACCAATAATAGCAAGCTTCATATTCAGAAAATTTAGAAAGAATCTTACTTGAACAAATGTCGTGATGAAGGCGCAGTTGCTCTTCAGTTGCTATAATATCTAAGCTGGCTAATGCTTTTTTATAAACTGTTTTTAAAATATTAAAAGTCTGCTCTTCCTGGTCTTCAAAAGTTTTCATAATACTCGTTTCAGAATCTCTATACCGGTATAAAATCTCCTGTATATTAGAAAATTTCAAATGCCTCGAGCAATTAAATATAAAATCGTAATCCTCACTTATTTTAAGGCTTTCATTATATCTCAATCCATACTTTCTTATTTCGGCTAATCTCAACATCGCGGTAGCATTTGGAATACTGGCCGGTTTAAATAAAAGCGCTGCTCTAATCTTTTCTGGATTGCTATAAGCTTTTGTTACATAATGAGTTTTAGAGTCTTTGAACCTCGAAAGCCAGGTCCCACATCCTCCAAAATCCGGATTATGTTGCAGAAAATATATTTGCTTTTCAAACCTTGTAGGTTCATTGAGATCGTCGCTGTCTGTCCAGGCAATAAATTCACCACGGGCTTCTTGCAAAGCTAGATTGCGGCAATGAGCTATCCCTTTATTCTTTTCAAGATCAATCAGCCTAATTCGTGGGTCTGTATAAGAAGAAATTATTTCTAAGGTATGGTCTAATGACCCATCATTAATTATTAATAATTCAAAATCTTCAAATGTTTGATTAAGAACACTATTAATAGCTTCCCCAATATGCTTCTCTGCATTATATGTAGGCATGGCTACTGTTAAAATAGGATTGCTCATTCGGAAACAAGTATTTCTCTGTCTAATTCTTTCTCAGACTCTTGCAGTTGGAGGTTATTCTCCTCTTGCTCTAAATAGACAGCTTGGTACATATAAAGCACATACACTGTAATAATTAAATAATGATAGTGGTAAGTGGTATACCAGGTTAAACTGGTTAGTAGCATAAACCACAAATAATATTTTAAATATTGAAATTGCTCTGGAAGCGGAATTATAAAACTTTTTATAAAAATAAGGAAGTAGGCCAAAATTGCCAGCACGCCAAACATCACATAAACTGCTATTATCCCCACATCAGATAAGAAGTATTCCTGGCTTACTCCTAAACTATCTACATAAAGACCAAAATTAGAAACTCCAAAATATGGCGCTCCGTTTCCTAGAAGTTGAGTCACCAAATTGGGCGAGAAGTCGCTTAAAAAATACTCTCCAGCCAGAACACGAATATAGTTGGTGCCTAACCTGGCATCACTCCGTGTAGAATCAATTAGTCCCTCAATAATTGGATGATCAACATTCTGTAGGAATATTATAAGTGCAAGAAAAGAACCGAAGATTAGTACTTTTTTGGAGAGACTTATAGACCTTATAGCGTGATATAGATAGATTAAGAGTATTCCAGCTATAAATTGTCTGGTTACCTGCATTACAGGGATTACAATCCCAGCTATAGTTAAGAGAAGCCAAAACCACCTATTTTTTTCCTGGGATGTTAATTTATTAATTGCGATAAAACTGGTTAAAACAAAAACTCCTCCTCCCGGAAATATAATTCTCATAATTCCACGAGATACGAGAAATTCCTCTCCCCATAAAGGCTTTCCAAAAAATACCGTTGGACTATTTATGAACTCAAAAGCATATAAGAAAATATATAGTACTCCATAAATTACAATTATTTTTTCCAGAAGATCTACTGGAAACCTACTATGCAGTAGATAAAAAAAGAACAAGAAAATTAAATAAGGTGCTATTGCTATTAGGCTATCTAATAAACTTTGATCCCAGTATAATCCTGCCATAATTATAGAAATAAACATAGACACCAATAATAGTTGTACGGGAAAGACAAAACCTTTATTGGGTGGAAGTACATAGGGTACAGATATTATTACAGTAATAATTAGTGTTAAGAACAACAAATAATTAAGAATACTGTCGTTTAAAAAACGTGCATCAAAAAATTTAAATGATATTATTACCAGCAGGAAAACAAAGGCTATTTCAAGTTGTCTTCTCATTTAACAAATAAAGGCTTATAAAGTTTAAAAGAATAAGGGAGTAAAAGGCCTAAAACAGCCAGGCATATTATTAGTTTATAAATTAGCGAAATATCTGCAGTTAGGTAAAAGGAAATTATAAATAGACTTATTGCGAGCAACCAAATATGAAGGTCGTATTTGATCTTTATATTCAGGGATTTTTTAAAAGTAAGCCATACATAAATCAAACATGCTCCATAAGAAATCACATAGCCGTAAGAAATACCAAGGGCTCCATATTTACTGCTATAAAAAAGTACAGGTGTACAAATTAGAAAGTAAACAATACTAAATCTTAAAATAAGTTTTTCGCGATTTGCCGCACCTAACACTACTCCCACCAAACTATCTACCGATGTGAAGAACAAATACCACACCTGCATCTGGCAAACCTTTATAGCTGGTGTATAATCATCTGGAAATAATAAAATGACTATCTCTTTAGAAAAAAGAGTAAATATAAAACAGATGAGCATAGACGCCATCATATACACTCCAAAGCCAATGGATAAATAACGATAAAATTTCTCCCTATTTTTGCTCCACATTGCCGATAAATTTGGAAATATGGCACTTAAAGACATTCCTACTACCAGGGAAATTGGACCTAATAATCTTTCTGAGAGATTAAAGTATCCTATTTGAATATTATTGGAGTTTATGTCTAAAAAATTGTTTGCAAGACTGGTTAAAGGCAATAAAATAAGGATCATTGCAAAATAAGGCCAACTTTCTTTAATAATTTGTTTAGAAGAAACCCTAAAGCTCTGAATCTTTCCTTTAAATAATTTATAATACTTAATGAAAGCTAAATAAAGTATTCCCTTTATTAGTGTAATTGAAATATAAAGTAAAAAAATGTAGGTAATACTTATGCCTTTCTCTAGCACAAAGAACACAATCACAAACCATATTACACTGTAAGTAAGATTAATAACCGCCGAGGGCAGCATTTTTTGATTACCGTGAAATATGAGTTCAAATAAATTCGCAAAGCAGCTAAAAAGCGAGAAAATAAAAATTAAAAAAAGATTGTTGAAAGATAAGCTTCCGAAGTAATGATTGTAAACATAGTAGATAAGAGAGAGGGCTATAATGGCTAGCACCCTTAAAATTGCCCCATTCCACAATAAATCATTAGTATGCGATGGGTCTCGGGCAATTGTTCTTATAACAATATTTCTATTTCCTAAATCTCCAATTCTTAACAAGAGCATACCTTGAGCTATTAGGAATGTAAAAAGGCCATAATCATCAGGATTTAAAATACTGGTGATTTTAAGAACCGTAACCAGACTTATTAGTTGAGCTATGATAGTGCCTATGGTTAGATAGGAAAAATTTTTAAACACTATATTACCCAGGATTTTTTTTATCATTTGATAAAACCAAAAATCAACCTTCTAGCTATTATTCTTTAAAGGTTTCTTTAATTAGAAATATTCATTATATACTATTGTTTTAAATCATTGTTTAGCATATGAAGCCATTCTATGTTTTAGATCATAGCCATAGCCGTAATCGGTCTTTATCATCCCACGGTTTTTTAACCCATTAAAAACAATAGAAACATTTTTAAGCGATTGTAAACCCGCAGATTCATCAAGTCTTTTAAGTGACTCCTTAGAAGTATGACCGTGTCTTATAATTAATAAAGTTTTCTCACTAAACTCGGCAATGAGATTTACCTCGGCTAAAATATTTACCGGAGCTGCATCAATTACAACATACTCAAAATCATCAGATAGAGAATCCATTAGGAACTCTAATTTTCCATTCAATAAAATCTCAGTATAATCATCTCCTTTAGCTCCTGTAGCTATTACAAATAAATTTGAATTCACTCCAGAGGGATGTATAATTTCATCGTAAGTTACTTCTCCCTTTAGTAAGCCAATAATTCCATTAGAGCCAGAAAGATTAAATAAATCTGAGGTTTTATGTTTTCTGAAATCCATGTCTACCAGAACCACCTTCTTCCCGGTTTGGGCCAAACTAAAAGCAAGATTAGAACTCACAAAGCTCTTTCCTTCACCTGAAATTCCTGAGGTTACTAATATTCTTTTATTCTCAATATCGCGCCTATATAATCCAAGCCTGGCGCCTAATTGCCTAAACTGTTCAATTAACACAAAGTCCTGTGGTTTAGTAAACCTCCTATTCTTTGAGTTTTTTGAGTGAAACACCTCAGCTATTACAGGGATACTGGTATACTCCTCAATATCTGATCTATATAAAACCTTCCCGCTTAGAATCTCCTTTCCTTTTACGTAGCCAGTACCAACACCCACAGCAAGTAAAATAGCAATTAGGTATGTAAAAAGTGGCTTAGGACTTACCGGATCAATTGAGGCCTCAGCTTTATCGATCATCGCACTATTTTCATTTGTAGGAACATTTGCCAGGGCTGCTTCTTCTCTCTTTTGAAGAAGATATGAGAACAAATTATTCTTAATTGTCTTTCGCCTATTTATTTCCAGGAGTGTTCGTTCCTTTCCAGGGATATTACGCAGAGTCGAATTGAACCTCCTATTATTAGAATTTAAATTAGCTAACCTTGACTGTAAATTCTGCTTCTGGCTTTTTACATTCTCTAATATACTTGGTCTAATTTTAGAAATTTGATTAGAAATAGAAGTTAGAACCGGATTGTTCTCTGCCGTGGTTCTCTTCAATCTTTCATACTCTACCTCAAGATTATATAGCTTCTCTATAAGCTGTGATAAAATTGGATCGCTAATACCAAGAGTTGAAGGAACCATACCTCCTGCGCTACCTTTAGATATTACATAATTTTCCACGTTGTTTAATACCGCTAGCTGAAGTTCAAGTTCTGAAATTTGTTTGTCATTTTCCCCTACATCTTGTAGGTATAATCTCCCCTGTTCACTTAAATCAACAACGCCCTGATTAGACTTATATTCCTGAATGTTATATTCAAGTTCATCTAATTCCGCTTCCACATTTTCAATCCTCTCATCAATAAAGGTCATCGTACTTGCAGCAAGCTCATTTTGATCTTTAATTATCTTTCGATTATATTCCAGAATTAATCGGTTTAAAATGTTTTCAGCTCTTTCAGGCACCGCATCCCTAATAGTTAAATTAACTACAGATGAAAGCTTATTAGAAGTACTTATATCTAATTCGTCAATCAATTCAGAAGAAATCATTTTAGGGTTCAATAAATAAAAGAACAATGGATTACTTGCTTTTTTATTTACATGATCATTTTTTACAAACATGATTGTTTGTCCCGCTGAAAACTCAAACCACTCATTTAGTGAATATTCCTTACCTGAAAAAATAACCTTTTCATCGTTAGCATTATATTTAAAAAAATGCTTTTCTGGTTCGTCCTCAGAGAGACTAATTTTATTGGGATCTTCAACTATCACCTTAATTGGACTTGAAGTATAAGCTGAAATAGTTTTTATCCCGGCATCTTCATAAATGGGAGCATAAAGATTTAAGTCCCTAACTACTGCCTTCATTAAATCTCTGGACTTTAGAACTTCAATTTCATTTTCTACAATTTTCTTTGAATCAAAAGGATTTATACTTTCCATTATCTTAGAATCATCTACTCCTTTTTCCTCATCTTTTATCATAATTGAAGCTGAAGCCTCATAAATAGGGGTAGCATATTTTAAATATCCCCAGGCCGCTAAAATACAAACCACAACAAGTACTAAGAATAGAGGCCAAAAAGGAAAAAATGTTTTTATGATATACCTGAAAAGATTATCCTCTTTTCCGGTTTTAGAATTATACTTCATGTCTTTACTATTTAATTACAGGAACCTGTCAAAGGCGATGACAGCTAGAGAAAGAGAACTAATAATAATAGGCAACCATTGATTGACCCTGCTTGTAGAAGCTACTTTAGATTTATTAGCTTCAACATAGATAATATCATTAGACTTAAGGTTATAATATGGAGAGGTAAATATTTCGTCTGAAGTTAGATCAAGCCTAACCAGCTTTTTTACATTATCTTCTTCCCTAATTAATAGAATGTTATCGCGTTTGGCGTATACCGTAAGATCACCGGCTAAGCCCAAAGCCTCCAATAATGTTACCTTCTCGCTGGGAATTGTTAATACCGAAGGATCTTTTACTTCTCCCAATACTGAAACCCTGTAGTTTAGATATCTAATATCTACTATTGGTTCTAATAAAAGCTTGCGGTCTACTAATTCTTTAGTAATTTCTTCCCTTAATTCTTGTTTGGTTTTCCCGGCTGCCTTTAAGGTCCCTAAGAATGGAAATCGAATGAAGCCCTCATGGTCTACCAAATATCCCGAAGCTTGAGTAGTAGTTCCGGTAGCTGTTGAAGTTTGAGTTAAAGAAACATTAGAAGCGTTAAAAACTTCGGTAGCTTCTGGGTTTGGACTGCTAACAGAAATACTTAGCAAATCATTTTCCTTAATTACCGATTCCATGTTTTCAAATCTCGACTTAAATTCAGAATCGGAAATATCATTAAAATAAGTTGCTTTCTTTACATTAACGCAAGCGCTTAAAGAGATCACTGAGATAAAGATCAGTATTTTTAATCGAAAATTTTTAAAGCTTCCCCTTGAAGGAAGGAATAAAGGTTTTTTAAAATTTTTCATAGGAGGTGACTAATTTTATTATTAAAATGATTAGCAAAAATCAATAAGCTTTTTCTTCGCCATAAAAGCAGTTATAAATTGTTTGGTAAATAATTTTTAGATCTAGTAAGGCTGTCCATTTTTCCAGGTAAAAAATATCCATGCGTGTTCTGTTTATAATGTCTGATTTTCTAATTATTTCGCCGCGATAACCTCTTACCTGAGCCAGCCCGGTTATTCCCGGTTTAGCGAAATGCCTTACCAGATATTTATCTACATTATTTTCATATTCCATTGTATGAAGCTCCATGTGCGGTCTGGGTCCTACCACGCTCATATCGCCAAGAAAAACGTTTATAAACTGTGGTAACTCATCTATACTGGTCTTTCTAAGAAATTTACCAATTGTGGTTACTCTTAAATCATTACGGGTGCACATTCTACTATTCGCTTCTGGATTAACTGCCATAGATCTAAACTTGTAACACCAGAAGATCTTTTTGTCCTTCCCGTGTCTTAACTGCCTAAATATCACCGGCCCCTTAGATTCAAAAAGATTTAAAACAAAAATTAGCGGTATTAACCAGGATAATATCAACAGAATAACCAATGAGGAGAAACCAATATCAAAAATACGTTTGCTATACTTTGCATAGTTTTTATCAAGAGGAGATTTTCTTAGATTAAGAATGGGTAGATTTTCAAAGATTTCAAATTCCATTGAACTGGAATAAATATCCTTATTATCAGGAATCAACTTTAATTTAGTTAGATGATTATCTGAAAAAGCCCTAATTCTTAGAAGCTCCGATTTAGTAAACTGACTAACTGAACAATAAATTTCATCTACCTCCTGATCGGTAATAAAACGGAAACAATCTTCAAAATCACCGAGATATTTCCCTGTTATATGCTTTGCCTTCTTGCTTTGAAAATAACCAAGATATCTATAACCATAATCTGGGTCATTAAAAATACGTTCCAGGCGAATTAAGTTTCTATCATTACCTAAAATCACTACTTTCAAAGAATTACCACCTCCCTGGCGATAAAATTTTCTAAATTCGAAAAATGCCCATCTATAGAAAAGTAGAAGTACTAAGAGTGTGGATAAAACTAAAATTTGTCTTTGAGGATCAAAGTCAATTTTCACAAAGGCTAAGACGCTAAAATATGAAAGTACAAAAACGAAAAAGTGCCTTAGGAATTTATGAAATTTGTGCCTAAACTTCTCTTTCCTATCAATGCTGTAAAAATTAAGTCCAATCCCAATTAACAACCAGGATATATTAATACTTATAGCTACAGTTTCTGTATATGTCTCTGGTGTGAGCACATACAAGCTCAGATTGATAATCACTAAATGAATGACTACGGATAACGGAATAATAAAATAGGACCCCTTCACAATTCAAATTTTAGATTAATAATTTAAATTACCTGGGTTAGAATCTTTCGTGAAAAATAAAACCAGGAAAAAAATTGTAGGTCTTAAATATTGATTTGGGCGGGGGATGAAACTTGCTTTAATAATTATAAAACGTCATGACTTCGTCACTGTGAGTCCCATATTCTTTTACGGAAATTCACATATTTAAACGGGTTACTTAAAGAGTCAAACAAAAATAGAAGTGGGGTCTTCTGTATTTTTAAAATCAAAAATTTTAAGATAAGGGTATACTAACCTTACCATTTTCCTGGGGTAGTTACTATTAGGGCATTCAAAAATTAAATGGTGAATGGGGGGCGAAATAGAAGGTGGGGCGTCTAATCCTGTAGTAAATCTACATATAAATTATACGTATAAAACATTTTTTCGATATAATACCAAAAATTTTGTTAATCCGCTGTGATATCAACACTCGAAAAAGAATAAAATAAACAATATCATATTTAAAATTGGAGGAAATCTTCTATTTGATAGATAAAAATCAATTTTTGTGCAAAAAAAAGAAAGTCCTTTAATGAAAAAAGACTAAGGTTGCAATACTCAAAAAAAACAATTAGTTCTTCAAATTAAAGAATTTTCTTACAAATACTTCTATAAGAGCGTCGGTTAGTTCAGCTCAAATTTTTGTTCAGACCGTCGAAGTAATTGCTCTAAACCAAGCAGTCGTAAGACAAAAATACCTATAAGAATGGTAAGGGCAATTTTAAAATAATACAGTAGTGAAGTCAATCCAGAGCTTGATTTATAATGAGCCATGAGCTGCTCTCCAACTTCGGGCTGAATACTTGCTATATTATGTAAATCGAGATTTAGAGTTCTAAAATAGTGGTTTGCATTTTTATCGATAAGGTAACTAGCGGTGTTAAAATCTTCTTCTTGCAAATTCTTGAGGATTGTAGTTTCCAACAACAGATATTCCTTATAATGCTTATTAAATTCTTTAAAATATAATTCCTCCCTATCTACTAAATAGGTTTTCCCGTAATCTTTTAAAACTTCATCAATTTGGCCGTTATAAGCCTTAATTTCTTTTAAATTTAATTCAGCAATTAACTGTCCGTCATCTTTTATATTCTCGAAAAGCATTCTCTTTTTGTGTAATAATTCTGCAAGCTCATACATTTGGGAAGCTGGCAGCAATCGATCCTGATAAAGCGAAGAAAAGTCCTGGTCTATGCTTTTTAAGCTCCTTTTTTCAATGAATTCTGTAATTAACAATAAAACGAAAAAAGCAGTTAATATAAAAATAAGACGTTTGCGTTTTTCAGGCTTTAGGGAATAGAGCTCTTTCATTTCAATAGAATTTAACCGTGCAAATATACCCTTCAATTTAATGATTTCAAGCCGTTTATTTTAGAATAACGCATAAAAAAAAGCTCTAATTGAAAAATTATCAATTAGAGCTATATGTTATTTAATTGTAAATTTTTAGAAATAACAACCTCTTCCTCTTCTTCGACCTGTATTAGATTCGCTATCGCCAATTTTAAAACTAAGGCTAACTAGAAATTGGTTCACCCTTAAATCATCATATTCTGTAAGGTTAATTCCATATTGGCCATTATCAAAATCTAGCCCTTGTGTTTCTTGACTGGCCATAGATCTATCATATCTTAAACCCAATTCAAATCTACCTAAACTCACTTTTGCTCCTGCTTGTATAGCTAGTGGAGTATTTTGAACAATTATAGTTTGGTTTATTGGCTGAGTGCCTTCAATATTGGCGTTCATTATATTTTGATAAGCAGGCCCAGCATAAACATCTACTGGACCCCAAATATTATAACCGAAAAGCAAAGGAATACTTAATTTTTCAACTGAATAAGCTGAATTTTGTAATGGAAATTCAAATTCCATTTCCATAGAATTATATATTACTTCGGGACGCACAAAAAATTTTCCGAAATTCAATTCAAAAAATACACCTGCATGAAAACCTACCTTAGGTTTTCCTTCAACAATTCCATCAAAAAAACCTGCACCTCCAGAGGTACTACCATCAATTTCTCCAGTCATAGAGTAGTTGGCACCACCCTTTATTCCAAAACTATATTCCTGAGCCTGGGCGAAAGACAAAGAGAAAATGCTAATAAAAATCAGTAGAAAATATTTGTTCATAAAAATAGATTTAGTAGGTCTGTTCTTGCGGGTAAATATATCAATTATCTAAAATAATCATAGAGTTCCCGGTTTCTTTTTAACGCATAAAAATTCAATAGCGTATATATCTTTTGGGAAATATGTTCTACCTCTATATTTAAATAGGTATTAGGGGTGTTTTATATAAAAAAGCGCCGCTGTTAGCGACGCTCTTAATTAATCAAACCAAAGATGTCAACTAAGAAATTTCAATCATTCGTTTAGCCTGCACCTTAGCTTCTTCCCTTTTTGGAAGCAAAATTTCCAAAACTCCATTGTTATATTGAGCAGAAATTTTTTCACTATCTACAGAATCAGGCAAACTAAAGGCTCTTTTAAAGGTGCTATAACTAAACTCCTTCCTGGTGTACCTACCATTCCTTTCGGTTGATTCATTCTCTTTTTTGTCTTCAGAAGAAATTGTTAGTACATCATTTTCCAGCTCGATATTAAAATCTTCTTTAGTCTTCCCTGGCGCTGCAACTTCAACGCTAAAACTTTCCTCGGTTTCCTGAATATTTACCGCCGGAATACTGGTTCCAATGCTATTAACATTTGTAGTTCCTCCTAACCAATCTGTTTTAAACATATCGTCAAAAACCGAAGGCTGCCAATTGGCTTCATTTCTATTAATTAAACTCATAACTTTTATTTTTAAAGGTTTCACTTTATTGTTTTCTCAAATCATATTAGCAATTTAAGTTCCAATCAAAATAATTATGCCTTTTTGACGTATTTAATGAATTTTATGGTGTCATTTTGTCAAAAATCTAAAAATATCACATCTTTAAACGGATTTGAGTAACTTTCGCTAAAAATTGAATGAAACATTTTTTTAACCGTATCTATATCCTGCTTTCTAACCTGCAAAGTAAAATTGCTTTCTACCCCAGTCTTTTCGCGATTTTTGGATTCCTTACTGCTTTTTTGCTGATTTATCTGGAGAACCAGGGAATTTCCGAATATCTCATTAAGAAAGCCCCTATGCTAATGGTGAATGATGGCAGTACGGCTCTTAGTATATTAACTGCCTGTATTACCGGCCTTATCTCTATGATGGTTTTTAGTTTTTCTATGGTGATGGTACTTTTAAATCAAGCTGCCAGTAATTACTCCCCAAGATTATTACCCGGACTTATTTCTGATAAAATTCACCAGGTTATTTTAGGGGTTTATATGGCCACAATTCTCTACTGTATCTTTGTGATGGTGTCTATTAAACCAGAGGCAGACAATTACCAAACACCAAGTTTCTCGGTATTTATAGGTATTATTTTTACCGTAATTTGTATTGGAGCTTTTATCTATTTTATTCATAATATCTCGCAGAGTATCCAAATTAATAATATCCTGGATCGCATCTTCCGCCAGGCAAAAAAGCGTTTAAATTTTCTGTTGGAAACCGAAGAAAACGATAAACAAAATTTTCCTGATACCAAAAATTGGCATCAATATCACTCCAAAAAGAGTGGATATTTTCAAAATTTATCGTCAGATAACCTTTTGGATATTTGTATCGAGCAAGAAACTCAAATCGAAATATTGCCTGTAAAGGGAGTTTTTATCTTAAATGGTATTCCGCTTTTTAAGTCAAAAAAGGAGCTTGATGACGAAACTTTAAAAAAAGTACTCTCAAACTTTAGCCTTGCCAGAGGAGAATTAGTTAACACCAATTACGTCCTGGCTTTTAAACAAATAACCGAAGTAATTGTGAAATCTATGTCTCCCGGAATTAATGATCCCGGCACCGCTTTAAACGCACTTGATTATTTAACCGAACTTCTGGCTCTTAGAATGCAGAAGCAAGATGAACAGTATTTAAAGAATGATGACGATATAATTATAAAAATGAAAAGTGTTAGTTTCGGGGAACTGCTCTATCAGGTTTTAGCACCGATTAGGGGCTACTGTAAACATGATATAATTATCGTACAGAAATTAGGCTGGATGTTTAAATACCTAAAAACACAGAAATCTGTTAATGAAGAGTATTATAAAATAATGGACAATGAAGCCAAAAATATTATTTCTGATGCAAAATCTGTTATAGACAATAAGGCTGATCTTGAAAAAATAAATACTATTCAGAAACAATTAAACCTGGAATTCTAAAAAGAATAACTCTGGAAAAACTACTTTTGCCTTATGGGATTAACAAACAACGATATTTTTAAAAAATTAAGAGTCGCTCATAAATTACGAGATGACGATATTGTAAAAATTTGCGCTTTGGTAGATTTTAAAGTAACCAAAAGCGAATTAGGAGCAATTTTTAGAGCTGAAGATCACCCGAAATACGTAGAGTGTGGCGATCAATTTCTTCGAAATTTTCTAAACGGACTCATTATTCATCTTCGAGGCCCGATGCCGGAAAAGAAGAATCCAAAACCCAAGAAAGACTAATTGCTAAAAAGCAAAAAACCTCAAAGATTATCAATCCTTGAGGTTTTTATTTTTTACTTCACCCTAAACTTGTTTCAGGGTCTAAGTTTATCTTACCAATTTCTTATACTTAATACGTTTCGGCATAATATCTCCACCTAAACGTTTTTTCTTGTTCTCTTCATAGTCAGAGAAACTTCCTTCGAAGAAATAAACCTGAGAATCTCCTTCAAAAGCAAGTATGTGAGTACAAATTCTATCCAGGAACCAACGGTCGTGAGAAATAACCACAGCACAGCCGGCAAAATTTTCTAAACCTTCTTCCAGCGCTCTAAGCGTGTTTACATCCAAATCGTTTGTAGGCTCATCCAACAGCAAGACATTCCCTTCTTCTTTTAGAGTCATCGCTAAATGCAGTCGGTTTCTCTCACCACCAGAAAGCATATTTACTTTCTTATTCTGCTCGCTTCCGCTAAAGTTAAATCGGCTTAAATATGCTCGGGAATTTACCTGGCGGCCGCCCATCATTATCATTTCCTGTTCATCACTAAAATTTTGCCAGATGGTTTTTTCAGGATCAATATTAGAGTGCGCCTGGTCTACATAAGCGATCTTAGCCGTTTCACCTACTTCAAAGCTTCCCTTATCGGGCTCTTCTTCTCCCATAATCATTTTAAAAATCGTGGTTTTACCGGCACCGTTTGGACCAATAACTCCTACAATTCCAGCCTGCGGAAGTTTAAAGTTTAGATCTTCATATAAAAGTTTATCGCCAAAAGCTTTACTAACCCCATTAGCCTCAATTACATTATTACCAAGTCTTGGGCCATTTGGAATATATATTTCCAGTTGCTCATCCATCTGCTTCTGGTCCTGGCTCATTAACTTATCATAATTTTTAAGCCTGGCCTTTTGTTTACTTTGGCGACCTTTAGGATTCATTTTTGCCCATTCTAGCTCGCGCTCCAATGTCTTTTGGCGTTTGCTGGCCTGTTTTTGTTCCTGTGCCATTCGTTTAGACTTCTGGTCTAACCAGGAAGAATAATTCCCTTTCCAAGGAATACCTTCCCCTCTATCCAGTTCTAAAATCCAACCGGCCACGTTATCAAGGAAATAACGGTCGTGCGTTACAGCGATTACTGTCCCTTTATACTGGGCTAAATGATGCTCTAACCAATGCACAGATTCAGCATCTAAGTGGTTAGTTGGCTCATCCAGAAGTAAAATATCCGGTTCCTGAAGTAAAAGTCTACAAAGAGCTACACGCCTTCTTTCCCCTCCGGAAAGTACCGATATCTTTTTATCGGCATCAGGAGTTCTTAGAGCGTCCATCGCGATTTCCAACTTAGTATCAAGTTCCCAGGCGTTAGAAGAATCAATTTTATCCTGAAGTGCAGCTTGTTTATCCATAAGCTTCTGCATCTTATCGGCATCCTCGTATACTTCAGGTAAACCAAATTGATCGTTTATTTTATTGTATTCATCAAGAATTGCTACGGTCTCAGCAACTCCTTCTTTTACAACTTCCAAAACGGTTTTATCTTCATCCAATTTTGGCTCCTGTTCAAGGTAACCAATAGAATATCCCGGAGAAAAAACCACATCTCCCTGGTAATTTTTATCTTCTCCTGCTATAATTCGAAGCAAGGTAGATTTACCAGAGCCGTTTAAACCAAGAATTCCAATTTTTGCACCATAGAAAAAACTAAGGTATATATTCTTCAAAACCGGGGTGTTCGCATTTTTAAAGGTCTTTGTCACCCCAGACATTGAAAAAATCACTTTTTTATCGTCTGCCATATATTATTTTTTTAAGCTGTTTAAGTTTGCAAATATCTAAAATTAAAATCACCCACTATTTATAAAGTCCCAGAAGACGCAAAATAATGAGCATCTGCCCGGTGTGGTAAGCTGTATGTTCTATAATTAGTAGCGTTTCGCGTAGTAACGTATGATTTTCAGAATTTCTAACCGAGATATTAAGATCGTTTTTAGGATCCATCAGGAAGTTTTCAAGAATATCTCGATCATCAAAATAATCTTTTTTGAGCTTTTCCCAGGTTTCCCTGTTTTGAGGCGCAGATTCATCAGGCCAGTAATCCTCCGGCCAATTAGAGGTTTTATAATCACCCGAAATCGAGTATTCTAAAATATCTTTTTGAGAAAAAACAATATGGTAAAAAAGTTCATAGAAAGAATAGGGTAAATTATAGGGACGCTCTCCCAGTTTCTCAAACGGAATTTTATCTATAAAAATTTCTAAGGAAGTAAAAGCCTCTCCTCCTTTTAAATGTTTTACCAGTTGCTCCTTTTCACCTTTTTCATTCATAATTAATATTTTTTGTTTTAAATCCTGCCTTTTAGTGCATTAAAAGCCCAGGAAATAGCAAAAAATCCAATTCCTACCACTGAGAATCCAATTGCATATTCACGATATTTAAGAACACCCAATAAAATTATTGCGGCACCAATTATAAACAAAGCAAAAGAAGCCCATGCGAAAATGGTATTTTTATTCATTCCCATAATAAAAGGTTTTATACAAATATCGGATATTTTAGCCTTCTAAACCACAACTGAAATTCACTCTATTTTGTATTTTAGCCAAAAGACAGCTTTAATTTCAATAATTACTGAAATTTTCATAAAAATTATCCCTTAATAAAGGATATTTTGAATTTCAGAATTTAAAAATTACAATATATGAATATGAAATTCAATAAAAATGAAGACCATAACAAACTTTTGGTTTCTTCATTAAATCATAAACTCAAACGCGTAAAACTTGGCGGCGGTGAAAAACGCATCGAAAAACACCACGCCAAAGGCAAAATGACTGCCCGCGAGCGTATTGATTTTCTTCTTGACGAGAAGTCAAATTCTATAGAAATTGGCGCTTTTGCAGGTGAAGGAATGTACGAAGAACATGGTGGCTGCCCTTCGGGAGGTGTTGTTGTCAAGATAGGTTATGTTTCGGGGAAGCAATGTATTGTGGTTGCTAATGATGCTACCGTAAAAGCAGGGGCCTGGTTTCCCATTACCGGAAAGAAAAACCTACGCGCCCAGGAAATAGCGATTGAAAACAGGTTGCCAATTATCTACCTTGTTGATAGCGCCGGAGTGTATTTACCAATGCAGGATGAAATTTTCCCAGATAAAGAACACTTCGGAAGAATTTTTAGAAATAACGCAGTAATGAGCAGTATGGGAATTACCCAAATTGCGGCCGTTATGGGTAGCTGTGTAGCCGGTGGTGCTTACCTTCCTATTATGAGTGATGAAGCACTTATCGTAGAAAAAACCGGGAGTATTTTCCTTGCCGGAAGCTACCTGGTAAAAGCTGCAATTGGCGAATCTATAGATAATGAAACGCTTGGTGGCGCAACCACACATTCTGAAATTAGCGGGGTGACCGATTATAAAGCGAAAGATGATAAAGACGCGCTTACCCGTATTAAGAATATTATGGATAAAATGGGCGACTTCGATAAAGCCGGATTTAGCCATAAAAAAGCCGTAAAGCCTAAGGAGAAGCAGGAAGATATTTACGGGATTCTCCCGAAAAAACGTAGCGACCAATACGATGTTAGGGAAATTATTTCCCGCCTGGTTGATGGTTCAGAGTTTGAAGAATATAAAGAAGGCTATGGGCAAACCATTATTACCGGCTACGCCAGGATAGATGGTTGGGCCGTGGGTATTGTGGCTAATCAGCGTAAAATTGTAAAAACTACGGCGTCGAAAACAAAACCTACTGAAATGCAATTTGGCGGTGTGATCTATTCTGATTCAGCCGATAAAGCCACTCGTTTTATTGCAAACTGCAACCAGAAAAAAATTCCGTTGGTTTTTCTTCAGGATGTTACCGGGTTTATGGTAGGCAGCAAAAGCGAGCACGGCGGTATTATTAAAGACGGTGCTAAAATGGTTAGCGCGGTTAGTAATTCGGTAGTACCTAAATTTACCATCATTATGGGGAATTCTTATGGTGCCGGAAATTACGCGATGTGCGGAAAAGCCTACGATCCAAGACTTATCGCAGCCTGGCCAAGTGCAGAACTTGCAGTAATGGGTGGCACACAAGCCGCCAAAGTTTTAGCACAAATTGAAACCGCTGCAATGGAGAAAAAAGGTGAGAAGGTTGATGAGGAAAAAGAAAAAGAAGTTTTTGAGGCGATAAAATCACGTTATGATGAACAGACTTCTCCATATTACGCTGCTGCACGTTTATGGACAGACGCGGTAATAGACCCTTTAGACACCAGGAAATGGATTTCCATGGGAATTGAAGCCGCAAACCACGCGCCTATTGAAAAAGATTTTAATTTAGGAGTGATCCAAACATAATTTCAGATTTAAATATGAAAAAATTAATTTTAGCCTTAGTTGTCTTAATTTCTGCCGCTAATATTTCCTGCGCCCAGGTTTTAAGCAACAAAAAAGGCAATTATACCGAAGCCGATTCATTAAGAGGCTCACTAAGACCTGAGCGCGCTTTCGATGTTCAGAAATATCATTTAAAGCTTAAAGTTGAACCCGAAAAGCAGTTTATTTCTGGTTCAAATACGATTAGTTTTATTGCTGACGATGATCTTTCTACCATTCAAATAGATCTTTTTGAAAACATGAAGGTGGATTCTATCCTTCAGAATAATCAAACTTTAGCTTACAATAGAAAGCACAATGCGGTTTTTATCGATTTGAAAGAAACAGTAAGAGCCAATGAGAAAGGAGAAATTCAATTTTATTATTCCGGAAAACCTATCGTAGCAAAAAATGCACCCTGGGATGGCGGTTTTGTGTGGGATACAGATAAAAACGGAGATCCGTGGATTGGTGTTGCCGTTCAGGGAACAGGCGCCAGCCTTTGGTACCCAAATAAAGACCATCAAAGTGACGAGCCGGAAGAAGTTCAGCTAGATATCGCAGTTCCAAACGGACTTATGAATGTTTCTAACGGGCAATTTTTAGGTAAAAAAGATCTGGGCAACGGCTTTACTCAGTGGAGCTGGAAAACAGTGAATCCCATTAATAATTACAACGTAATGATCAATATCGCGAATTATGAGCATTTTTCAGATTCCTATGGTGATCTGGATCTTGATTACTATGTTTTGCCTTACAACCTGGAAAAAGCTAAAGAGCAATTCAAGGAAGTTAAACCAATGATGGATTGCTTTTACGAAAAATTCGGGGAATATCCTTTTGTGGAAGACGGCTTTAAACTTATTGAAACTCCTTACCTTGGGATGGAACACCAGAGCGCGGTAGCCTATGGAAATGAATACGAAATGGGTTATTTAGGCAATGACCTTTCCGGAACCGGTATTGGCTTAAAATGGGATTACATCATTATTCACGAATCGGGTCACGAATGGTATGGGAACAGTATTACCGCAAAAGATATTGCCGATATGTGGATTCACGAAGGCTTTACTTCCTACTCGGAAGCTGTCTATGTGGAATGCCGCTGGGGTAAAGAAGAAGCGCTGGAATATCTTAAAGGAACACGCCGTGGCCTTGGTAATAATGCAACAATTATTGGTGATTACGGTGTGAATAGCGAAGGCTCTGGGGATATGTATTTTAAAGGTGCCAATTTGCTAAATACCATTCGTAGCATTTATGATAACGATGAATTATGGTGGAAAACCTTAAAAGATTACACCGAAACTTATAAACACCAGATCATCGATACCGAGACCACTGAGAATTTCTTTAATGAATCTACAGGGGTAGACCTGGAACCTATTTTTGATCAATATCTAAGACATACTGATCTACCGAAATTGCAGTTCAGAAAAAAAGAAGGAAAAACCCAGGCAAGATGGATAGCTGATGTTGAAGATTTTAAAATGCCGGTAGATATTTTTATCGACGGAAAAGAAATTAGAATCACGCCAACAGATGAATGGGGCGATTTAAAGGAGAACATAGCCCTTAATAAAATTGAAGTAAACGACCTGGAATTTTACATTAAAACCAGTTACAAGAAGTAAAATTTAATTTAGAATTTTAAAAAAGGCTGTCTTATACAGCCTTTTTTTATGCTTACAAACGAACTCTCAGAGCAATCTCACAAGGTACCCATTAAAACCTTTATTTACTTTTCAAAGCTCGCCCCATAGCATTTAAATCTCGATTTTCGATTAAAAGAATAACGAATAATTAAAACAATAATACATTTATTTTCAGTAACTTATAGTTCACAAACTTTAACACTAAAGTTATGATAAGCGTAAAATCCCTCAATAAGTGGGCGAATGCGCACACTTATTATTTCATTGATGTTTTAAGGATTGCTTTAGGTGTTTTCCTGTTTATAAAAGGAATCAACTTTATTTCCCAAACAGAAACACTTATAGAACTCATAAAGCCACTTGAAGGTTATGGAGGTACCATGCTAACCGTTCATTATGTAGCCTTTGCCCATTTAATTGGCGGAGTACTTATAGCTGTGGGTTTACTTACCCGTTGGGCTATTCTCGTTCAACTCCCAATTATTATTGGCGCGATCTTAATAAATTTTATAGGAGTTATGCAACCGGGCCGGTTATTTGAAGCCAGTATCATACTAATTTTAAGCCTATTCTTTTTATTCTATGGCTCTGGAAAACATTCCACAGATTATTATATGAAAATGCAACAATAGACAGGAAAAAGGAGAGAAATTTTTAATTTGAGTTAGGAATTCACTTAAATGAAATTCAACCTTTATTTATGTGAAATCAGCAAAAGTTCTTCCTGCCTGCCATTTACATAGCGAAAATCCTCGGCTCCCCAAAAACCGGACTCTTCCAACATGATTCTAACCTCCTGGTCCCATTCAGGCAAAAAGACACTGGTTTTAAGTTCAATAGCATATACAGTATTTTCCTGTAAGGGATAATCCCCACTTCCCGGCACGCCTTCCTGCGAATCCCACATACCAATGGTAGTACCTGAAGAATGGCCATAAAGACCTAGAGGATGCGTATAGATCATAGGTTTTAAACCTTTTCTTTTAGCTTGCTCTAAACTTTCTAAAAGAATTTTATTTCCGGTTTTTCCGGTTTCGAAATTTCCGGTTAAAATATCCTGTAACTGGTTGCCTTTATCAAATGCTTCCGAAAGAAATTTTGGAGCTTCACTTTCTCCCGCTTTCAAAACATAAGCCATTTGCTGGCAATCGGTATTTAGTCCCAAATAAGAAATACCAAAATCGCAATGAATAAGATCTCCAGGCATAATCACTTTTCTTTCTTTAGCTGAAGAAAAGGCACTCACGTGATCTTGCAGGGCATCTTCATCTCGCTGAATTGCAACCGTTGGATGAAACCAGGTTTCAAGGCCAAGATCAGTTACTTTTTGACGCATCCACCAAACTACATCTTCAGTACTAGTTTCTCCGGGCACAATCACCTTATTACTAAATGCTTCCCGAATAATAGTTTTAGTAATCTGCACCAATTCTGGGTAGATTTCCATTTCTTTTTCACTTCGGGTTTCTATCCAGCCTATTGCAAGATCTTCTGCCGAAACGATTTTTGAATGAAATTCCTGAGGAAGAGCTTCCATAAATTCATCATAATCGGTTTTTACCAGGCCATCGGCAATACCATCTATTTCAGAATAATTCAGTCCAATTTTCTCTGGGTTTCGGTCTTTTATTATCTGCACCAAAGCTTTCCATTGTTCGGGTTGCTTTTCAGGATTCCAGGCAGAGCTTATATTTTTTCCAACATCATATCGCGCTACTGCCAAACGTTCTAAACTATCCTGTTCTTTATTTCTGTAAAAGACAAGAATTGTTCGCCGGCGGGCATTTAACCAGGTAGGCGGCAGCATAGTTTTTAAAACGGGATCTTCATTATATTCTCGCGCGATTACCAGCCACATATCAATTTCGGTGCGATCCATTAGTTTGGAAAGAAGATTATCAAACCTATCCTGTTGTATTTCTTCTATAAGTTGTGCGCGTTCGCGTTCTGGTAATATTTGTGCTGAAACTGGAAAACAAAAAGCTAGTAAAAATATTAGTAGGATAGAATTGCATATCCCGCCCCTAAATTCTATTAATTTTCTCATAAAATAAAAGCTTAGTTTACCTTGCTTGTAAAAGTATTTTCCCTGTGAATTTTCCCGGTATGGGTTTCTTCAAATTTTTCTATGAAATAGATCTTTTTAGGGCGCTCGTATTTTTCAAGGCTTTTTAACTGGTTAATCTCCTTTTCCAATTTCTGAAGAAAATCTTCTGAAAATTCATTCTCAACAAACAGTACCAATTTTTCACCCAGGGCATCATCTGGCATACCTATAACAAATAACCGCTGATCTATAATTTTGGAAAGCTTATTTTCTATTTGTTCAGGGTGCAGTTTAATGCCACCAGAATTGATCACATTATCTAATCTACCCTTCCATTGAAATTTTTTATAGGTAAGAATTTCAACCACATCATTGGTGGTAATAATTTCATCTGAAAGTTTGGGCGCTTTAATCACTAAACAGCCTCTTTCGTCCTGGGAAATATTAATATTTGGCAGTACCTTAAATACTCGTGATTTTTTCTTGTTTTTTGATGGATTTAGCCTTTTGGCCGCGATGTGGGTAACGGTTTCCGTCATTCCATAAGTTTCATAAACTTTGGTGCTAACTTCCTTCACCATTTTTTGCAGACGTGGTGAAACGGCTCCGCCGCCAACAATAAGTTTTTTTATAAGGTGCAGGCGACCAACAGAATTATCCAGTTGGAACGGCGTCATTGCACAAAAATCGTAACGTTTGAAGACCTGGTCTAAAGGATTGGAAGATGGTGGCACCATATCTAATTGCCAACCTAAAACCATAGCGCGAACCAGCATCATTTTTCCGGCAATATAGGTTGCCGGCAAGCATAGCAAAGCAGTCGTTTTTTCTGGTAAATCAAAGAAACGAGAAGTAGCAATGGCCGAATTGATCATATGCTCCTTTTTGATCCTAATAACTTTTGGTGTACCTGTAGAACCAGAGGTTTTTACCTCAACATACTTAGAAGGCTTGATCCACTCCAATAAGAAACTTCCTACTTTTTCTTCAAAAGCTTCACCTTCTTTTATAAAACTATAGGCCACAAGATGTAACTCTGCATTAGTAAAATGCCGCTTGTTCAGTCTGAAATCAGGGTGGGTTTCCCTTACTTTATACTTATCTGCCATATTTAAAACCAAATATGTTACATTACTTTGTATTGAAAGTTAGGAAATTGTAATGATTAATTTAACTTTCTTCTGAAAGTTTTATGGTTTCAGGCTTTTCTACTCTTCCGAAGAGTTTATTTTTCCAATCGCTCCAACCATATTTTTTAGCCATAATAAAAAGAAAAAGCGGATAAATTATAAATACCGGCACCAAAACATCAATCCCCGCGGTTGGATCTGAAATATCCTTAAAAATAGATTCGGTTTGGAAGGCAGTCCAATCGGCAGTAACGAGCAGAGCTGCAGTAAGGTTGTTACCGGCATGAAAGCCTAAAGCCAGTTCCATACCTTCATCCATTAATGTCATTATTCCCAGCAAAAACCCGGTACCAATATAATAGATCATGATCAAGTTCCCCATTTGGGTTACTTCGGGGTTAAAGAAATGTAATCCCCCAAAACATACTGAAGTAATTATTAAAGGCACCCAACGATTTTTAACAAGTGTGCCAAGCCCCTGCATAAAATATCCGCGGAATAAATATTCTTCAAAACTGGTTTGCAGCGGAATCATTATAATGGCGATTCCTACCAAAATAGCAAAGGGAACCGGCTGAAAGTTTACCAGGAAATCTTCAGGATTCACCGAATACTCTATTAATGTAACAATAATGGTAAAAGCAGCTACAAGACCAAAACCAAACCACACACGCCCCCAGTCAACCTTTTTTCGGCTGGTGGTAATTGATTTTACGGGTTGATTATGCAATAATTTTACAACTAGTAAAAGAACACCAAGACCTGCAGCGAAAGTGAGCAAGATTAGAAAAAATGTAAAATTAGAATCTAAAACCTGCATAAGTTCTCCTTCAGTCATTTCCGCTATTTCCATTCCTCGCTCTAAAAAAACGGCTATACCTAGAGGAATTTGTCCTATAACAACTCCAACGAAAACCAATAAAGTTCCAATAACATATCGCCAAAAATCATAGCGATATTTAAAAGCTTCAGCTATATACATTTACTAAAAATTAAATTCCCAGCTTTTAGCCGGATTATATTGAATATTTCCTTTCGCCACTTCTAACGGACTCTCTATATTGTTAGTATACAAACTTCCGGTACCCAGTCCCTGCGGCATTTTACTGTATTTAGTATAAGTAAATTGCGAAATTGCGCTGAGCCCTACGTTGCTTTCCAACGCACTGGTAATCCACCAACCAATATGTTGTTCTTCCGCAAGCTCAATCCACTCTTGTGTACCTTTAAAACCGCCAATTAAACTGGGCTTTAGAATAATATACTGTGACTTTATTGTTTGTAGTAATTCTTTCTTCTTAGTTACATCAAAAACTCCTATAAGTTCTTCATCCAGAGCAATAGGAAGCGGTGTTCTTTCACACAAACCTCTCATTTGTTCCCATTGGCCCTGTTTTATAGGTTGCTCTATACTGTGTAACTGATATTCACTTAAGCGCTTCAATTTTTCTAAAGCTTCAGTAGGTTTAAAAGCTCCATTTGCATCTACGCGTAATTCTATTTCTTCGGAAGAAAATTCGGTTCTAATATATTTTAAAAGCTCTAATTCGGTCTCAAAATCTATGGCTCCAATCTTCATCTTAATACAATCGAAACCGGCTTCAATTTTCTCCTGAATTTGAGATTTCATAAAAGACTTTTCTCCCATCCATATCAAGCCATTAATTGGTATTGCAGCCTTTCCATCAGTGAATTCAGAAGGAAATATTTCGAAAGGATTTTTAGCTTTTAAAGATCTAAAAGCCATTTCTACTCCAATTTGAATGCTCGGAAATTCTTTTAATTCTTCCCAAAGCATGGTTTCGCCCAGATTGATATTGTTGCAAACCCACTGCAATTTTTCTTCATAATCTGGCCTGTCGTCTATACTTAGACTTCTAAGAATTCCGCATTCGCCATAACCAACCTTATCACCATCGGTAATTTTTAGAAACCAGGTCTCTTTAGTAGTAAGAACGCCCCGCGAAGTTCCGCTGGGGCGTTTAAAATTTAGGATATACTTTTTATAATCTGCCTGCATATATTTTATTATTTGTACAAGCCGAAACTAAAGTTCCAGACTTTCTCCAATTTCAAGAAGCATAAGGTCTTTCCCTTCATCAAAAAACTTCCTTTTAGCTTCTTCGTGATCTATTTCAATGTAACCAAAGGTATCATAATGGCAACCTAAAACTTTATCGCATTCCACAAAATCACTGGCAATTATTGCATCTTCTACACCCATGGTAAAATTGTCTCCAATGGGAAGAATTGCCAAATCTAAAGTAGTGTGATGCGGAATTAATTTCATATCCATAGTAAGGGCGGTATCGCCGGCAATATAGATATTCTTATGCTCGCCTTCTATCACAAAACCACCGGGTTGCCCACCGTATTTACCATCTGGAAAAGAACTGGTATGTATGGCATTTACGTATTTCACTTTCCCGAATTCGAATTCCCAGTTTCCACCGTGATTCATAGGATGTACTTCTATGCCTTTTTCTTCATAATGATTAGCGATCTCAAAATTACTTACGATTACCGCTCCGGTATTTTTCGCAATTTCTTCAGCATCTAAAGTATGGTCCTGGTGTGCGTGGGTTAGCAAAATATAATCGGCCTTTAAATCTTTGATATCGATTTTGTCTTTAGCAAGATCATTTCCGGTTATAAATGGATCAACCAAAACGTTGATATCTCCTATTTTAATTCCCAAACAACTCTGTCCGTAAAAAGTGATTTTCATAACTTAATTTTTATGGTTTGCCCTAATTTAAGAATTCGATAAAAAAAGCCTCAAATTACCGAATATATAATTTTGTTAAACTTACTCGATAAACGAGATTAAATGCTCTGTCCCGAAGCATCGGGATGCCTCCAAATCAAATGATATTTTCTAATAATAATTCTTCTTGAACTTGCTCCAAGTGGTTTACTACCAGATCTGCCCCAGCCCAAAAAGAACTGCCGTGGCAAAGGTAGAAAGTGCTAAAACCTTTAATTCAGGATCCAGAAGTGTAGCATTTTCATTTTCTACCACTCTTTTAAGATGCAGGATTAAAGGAATAAAAGCCGGGAGATAAAGAAAATCATTTATACTTTTCAGGTTAAGCACCGTAAATAAAACCAAACAAAGTATGGCTCCCAGAATGAGTGCAAAATGATAGTTTTTTGCTCTTTTGGCGCCAAGTTTTACCACTAAGGTAATTTTACCCGCTTTTTCGTCAGAAGCGCGGTCTCTCATATTATTGAGATTCAAAACACCCATACTTAAAAACCCGATACTAAATGCCGGAAGCAATACGAGCCAATTCCATTGATGTGCGTATAAAAAATAAGAACCGTATACCGCAACTAATCCAAAGAAGATAAAAACAAAGACATCTCCAAGCCCACGATACCCGTAAGCCGATTTACCGACTGTATATTTTATAGCAGCAGCAATTGCAGCTATTCCAAGAAGAAAGAAAAATAGCGCATAACCCAAATTTTCTTTTCCAAAAGCCACATAAATAAGGAGAATAGCAAAAAGCAAGGTGACAATGGCAGTAATTATAATTCCCTGAAGCATTTCCTTCTGGGTAATTAGCCCGCTTTGTAAAGCTCGTTGTGGGCCTACCCTATCTTCGTTATCTGTTCCCTTAACACCATCACCATAATCGTTGGCAAAATTAGAAAGCACCTGTAAGCCTAAAGTGGTGGCTAGTGCGAGACTAAAAATAATAATATTAAACACACCTTCACTAACCGCAATGGTGGTTCCCACAATAATACCCGAGATTGATAAAGGTAAAGTTCTTAACCGGGCAGCACTAATCCATGAATTTATTTTACCCATTTTAGTTTAAGATCTTAACCATTAATTCCTTGAGCAAATCGCCATGAGAAATATTAACCGCTCCCACACCTTTTCCTTTAACATCGCTTTCGTGCAACAAACCAATTACCTGGCTCACTTTTTTCATCGGATAATTTTTAGCTGCTACTACATAATCGCCCACAAAATAGGGATGCACTTTAAGCTGTTTGGCAACGTTAGCCTTAGATTTATCTGGCAGCCCGTGATATTGCATAATTTGTGAGAAATAAGAAAACAATAGCGAAATGGTAACTACCATTGGATTATCCTTTGGGTTCTGGGCAAAATAATTCACAATGCGGTGTGCCTTTAAAGAATCCCGCATTCCTATGGCTTTTCGCAATTCAAAATTATTGAAGTCTTTACTTATTCCTATATTTTGTTCAATAAGCTCTGGAGTAATTTGAGTACCCTCTGGAGTGATAAGCTGAAGTTTATTTAATTCGTTATCAATTTTTCCAAGATCAATTCCTAAAAATTCTACAAGCATTTGTGCTGCTTTAGGAGAGATAGTATAGTTCCTTGCCTTCAGTGTTTTCATGATCCAGTCGGCCACCTGGTTTTCATATAGGCGCTTGCTTTCAAACAAAATCCCGCTTTTCTTCAGAACTTTAGAAAGTTTCTTACGTTTATCAAGGCTTTTATATTTGTAACAAAAAACCAAAGTGGTGGTAGGCTGCGGATTTTCGGCATAATCTACCAGTTTTTCTATGCTTCTGGATAGATCCTGTGCTTCTTTAACAATAATCACCTGTCTTTCGGCCATCATAGGGTAGCGCTTGGCATTGCTCACAATTTCGTCTATACTGGTGTCGCGACCATACATAATGATCTGGTTAAAACCTTTTTCTTCTTCCGCCAGTAAATTTTGCGCAATAAAATCTGAGATCCTGTCTATATAATAAGGTTCTTCGCCCATTAAAAAGTAAAGCGGCGATACACTACCTTTTTGAATATTATTTACAATCTCTTTTGCTTCTTCCATTAAGGTGAAGGATTTTTGAATTTTAAAATTAAACTGAAGCTTGCTGCGCTGTGGTTTTCTTTTTTACTTTTGGCCTATGTTAGCGCTTAATTTTCCAAAATATTCGTTCCGGTTCAAAAATAGTGAAAATAAAATAGCCGTTTTTGATGAACTCCGGAAAAAATTTGTGGTTTTAACTCCCGAAGAATGGGTGAGACAACACGTGGTGAAATTCCTTACTTTAGATAAGAATTATCCTAAAAACCATATTAATGTTGAGAAACAACTGAAACTGGGAAAGCTTACTAAGCGTTATGATGCGGTAGTTTTTTATCCCGACGGAAAAATAAAAGTGGTGGTAGAATGTAAAGCCCCGCATATAAAAATAACCCAGGAAGTTTTTGACCAGATCGCCAGGTATAATTTGAGTCTAAAAGCCGATTATTTAATGCTCACCAACGGATTGCAGCATTATTTTTGCAAACTGGATTACAAAGAAGAAAAGTATCATTTTCTCCCTGAAATCCCCGATTATATTTCTTCTAAAACTTCTGAAAGATCATGAGTACGGCAGTAGTAATTTTAAACTGGAATGGCCGCAATTTACTGGAGCAGTTTTTACCTTCGGTAATTCGTTTTTCTGAAGGAGCCAATATTTACGTAGCCGATAATGCTTCTACCGATGATTCGGTAGTATTTGTACAGGAAAATTTTCCGCAGGTAAAAATTATTCAGAATAAAGAGAACGGCGGATTCGCCAAAGGGTACAACGATGCGCTTTCCGGTTTAACCGAAGATATTTTTGTTTTGTTAAACAGCGACGTAGAAGTTTCCAAAAACTGGTTAGAACCAATACTGGAAATTTTTAAAAATCAACCTAAAACAGCTGCGGTTCAACCTAAAATTCTCGATTATAAAAGAAAAAACTACTTTGAATATGCCGGGGCTGCAGGCGGATATATAGACAAATATGGCTACCCGTTTTGTCGTGGAAGGATTTTTGAAACTTTAGAGGTAGACCACGGGCAGTATAATAATGATGTTCCTATTTTTTGGGCCAGCGGTGCCTGTATGGTGATAAGGAAAAACGTTTATTGGGAAGCCGGCGCATTAGATGAGGATTTTTTTGCTCACCAGGAAGAAATAGATTTATGCTGGCGCATTCATAATTTAGGCTATCAAATAAAATCTTGTGGCATTTCCACCGTTTACCATGTGGGTGGCGCTACATTAGATAGTATGAATCCAAGAAAGACTTTTTTCAATTTTAGAAATAGCTTGTATATGCTTTTAAAAAATGTGCCCGCACCAAATGTTTATAGTATTTTATTTATTAGAATGATCCTTGACGGAGTTGCGGGAATTAAATTTATTGCAGAAGGTAAATTCTCACATTTATATGCTATTCTTCAAGCACATACCGCATTTTATGGTAACTTCAAAAAAATTCAATCAAAGCGAAAAAGAGTTCCAAAAAACATGAAGTATTTTCAGTTAAAATCTATTATTTGGTCTTATTTTTGCTTAAGCAAAAAACAATTTTCTAAATTAAAATAAAAGGATTCAAACTTATGCTAAAGCTTCTTTTTCCGCTTTACATTTTTTTGATACTTTTGAAACATCTAACATTAATAACAATTACAAGATTATGAAACGAATTATGCTTTTATCGGCTACCGCCGTTCTTTTGTTTTCCTCTTGCGTATCTAATAAAAAATATGCTGAGCTTGAAGAACAACAAAAACAAACCCAGGATGAGTTAAACACTGCAACCATTAAACTAAATGCGTGTTTAGAGGATAAACAAAACCTGAATCAGCAAATTTCAAGACTTAACAATACCAACGCGGCATTGCTAAACAACGTAGGTGACCTTGCTACTCTTTCTAAGAAAGAAGCTGAAAACCTTGAGCGTTCTCTTGAAAGCATCAAAGAAAAGGATTTGGCTATTCAATCTATGCGTGATGCAATTAGCAAAAAAGACTCTGTAACTTTAGCGCTTGTAACTAGCTTAAAAGGTGCTTTGGGTAATATGGCTGATGAAGACATCGAAATTAATGTTGAAAAAGGTGTAGTTTACGTTTCTATTTCAGATAAACTTTTATTTGACAGTGGAAGATACAATGTAACCGATCGTGCTAAAGAAGTACTTGGTAAAGTTGCTACTGTAGTTAAAAACAAGCCGGACATCGAATTTATGGTAGAAGGACATACTGATGATAAAGCTATCAAAACTTCAATGTTTGAAGATAACTGGGATCTTAGTGTGAAAAGAGCTACTTCTGTAGTTAGAATTCTTCAGGATGAGTTTGGTGTAGAGCCAGCTAGAATGACTGCCGCTGGTAGAAGTTACTATGTGCCTGTTGCAACTAACGAAACTGCTGAAGGTCGTGCTAAAAACAGAAGAACAAGAATTGTAGTTCTTCCTAAGCTTGACCAATTCTACGGAATGATCGAAGAAGGAATGAAATCTGCTAAATAAGCTTTTTGATTCTTTTAAATATAGAAAAACCCCGCAATTGCGGGGTTTTTTATTTTCTATTAAGATGATAATACTATTTCTTTAAAAAGCGCAATAAGATCTCCTTAAACTCTTTTTTGTGCGTCATTATCAATCCATGTGGTGCGCCTTTAATTACTTCAAAAGTATTATCCTTAACCAGGTCTTTACTTTTCTTACCGGCAATATCTATCGGCACAATTTCATCATCATCTCCGTGGACTATAAGCGTTGGTACATCAAACTGCTTTAGATCTTCTCTAAAATCTGTCAATCCAAAAGAATCTACACAATCCAATGTTGCTTTTGAGGAAGCTCTACAGGCAATACTCCAATCGTAATGTTTTTGATCTTTACTAACACGATCTTTATTTTTATCGTAATTGTAAAACTTATCGCCAAATCCAGCTAAGAAACCTGCGCGGTCTTTTCTAATCTCCTTTTTAAATCCTTCAAAAACTTCTTTTTCAAGTCCATCAGGATTATTATCGGTTTTCAACATAAAAGGAGGTACTGCAGAGATTAATGCTGCTTTAGATACATTGGCGGTTCCATATTTTCCTATAAAACGGGCAACTTCTCCTCCACCCATAGAGAAACCTACAATAATTGTATCTGAAAGTCCCAGTGCGGTAATAACATCGTTTAAATCAGAGGCTAAAGTATCATAATCGTAGCCTTCCCAGGGTTTATCACTATCACCAAATCCGCGGCGATCGTAACTTATGCATCTAAACCCGGCATCTACGATTTTCTCTACCTGATATTCCCACATTTTATGACTTAAAGGCCAGCCGTGAATTAATATAACCGGTTGCCCTTCGCCATAATCTTCATAAAATAGTTTTATCTTATTTCCGTGCTCTTCGTTCTTAGTTTCAATATAATTCATTGTATGTTTTTTTTTAAGTTATGGACTATAACTCGCTATAAAAAAGTAAAGCCTGCATTTAGCAGGCTTTTAACGTGTTATCAAAAATTTTATTTAAAACTATAAATTTTCGGCACTTCCTTTTCCTTCTCTAATTACTTCTGGTTGCGTCGTAGTTAGATCTACCACCGTTGAGGGTATATTATCTCCATAACCCCCGTCAATAACAATATCTACTAAATGGTCCCACTTTTCTTTAATCAATTCCGGATCGGTGGTATATTCCAGTACTTCATCTTCATCATAAATTGAAGTAGAAACAATAGGATTTCCTAAAGTGGCCACAATACTTTTACAAATAGCATTATCCGGGACTCTAATCCCAACTGTTTTTTTCTTTTTAAAGACATTTGGGAGATTATTATTTCCGGGAAGAATAAAAGTAAAGGGCCCGGGTAGATTTCTCTTTAGTATTTTAAAGGTGGCAGAATCTATCTGCTTCACATAATCTGAAAGATTGCTAAGATCTTCGCAAACAAACGAGAAATTAGCCTTTTCAAGTTTTACACCTTTAATTTGCGCAATTTTTTCTAATGCCGAGGTATTGGTTATATCGCAGCCTAAACCATAAACAGTGTCTGTAGGGTAAATTATAAGTCCGCCGTTTCTTAAAGTTTCTACTACTTTATTAATATGTTTCTGACTTGGGTTTTCGTCATAAATTCTAAGTAATTCAGCCATAGTTATAAATTTTAATACCCGAGAATTTACAAATTTTCGAGCAGATATTTTTTAAATTGGTTCAATTAATCCGATTTAGAAACTTCACTTTCCAGCTTCAGCACTTTACTACCATCTTCCTGCTCTATAAAAAGCGCTTTATTCCCTTCTTCTCCTTTTCGGGTAATTTCGCTTCCATCTATGGTTTTTGTAACTTCTTCAGCATAAGTTTTGGTTACTTTGCCTTTTGCTTCTCCATTACCCCATTTCCACTTGACATTACTTCCTTCTTTAATCATATTTTTTCTTTTGAAGATAAAAAGAAAGCCGCGTGAAGCGGCTTTAAATAACAGAAGTTTAACGAGATTTAGGAGATCAATTTCAATTTAGCGAACCTTAGCAGTAACTTTTTAATTCCTCCGTTCTCAAAATCTATTTCAGCTTTTTTATCCTGCCCAACACCATCTATAGCCAGAACTTTTCCTTTGCCAAAACGCATATGCTCCACCACATTCCCGGCTTCCAGCTTTATAGAATTTGAAGCTTTTTCAGGCTCCGGGCTGGCAGGTTTTAATTTTCTAAGTTTTCTTAATTGAGATTCGCTTGGTTTGTGTGCAGGCGGCGGAGTTCCTTTTTTAGGTTTGGTTTGTCGCAGTTTACTTTTATCAACCTCATCACCAAAAATATCGGTATCAATTAGGGGCTTGTATTTATAATCATCTTGCGGAATCATATAATTCACATACTGCTCATCTACTTCTTCTATAAACCTACTCGGTTCTGCATCTACTAATTTTCCCCAACGGTAACGGGACTGGGTATAAGTTAAATAAGCCTGTTTTTCGGCACGGGTAAGCGCCACATAGAATAATCGGCGTTCTTCTTCCAGCTCGCTTCGGGTATTCATACTCATTCCTGAAGGAAAAAGATCTTCTTCCAGGCCAACAATATATACATAGGGAAACTCCAAACCTTTTGCCAGGTGAATAGTCATTAAGGCAACACGATCATCATCTCCGGTATCTTTGTCCATATCTGTAGCTAGCGCTACATCCTCAAGGAATTCAGCCAGAGAACCATCGGCATCTGCCAGTTCCTTTTGGCCTTCCACAAAATCCTTGATCCCGTTTAATAATTCTTCGATATTTTCAATCCTGGCAATTCCTTCGGGAGTACCATCTTTCTTTAATTCCTGAACTAAACCTGTTTTTTTGGTTACAGTATCGGCTACGGTAAATGCATCGGCGTTTTCAGCAAGAATCGTGAAACTCTTGATCATGTTCACGAAATTATCCAGCTTGGTACGCGTACTCTTATTGATCTTTAGATCCAGATGATCTATATTTTCAATAATTTCAAAAATGGTCTTCCCATATTGATTTCCGGCTATGCTCAATTTATCCATTGTAGTTTGCCCAATTCCACGGGCAGGATAATTGATCACGCGCTTAAGTGCTTCTTCATCTTTCGGGTTTATCAACAAACGTAAATAAGAAAGCACATCTTTAATCTCCTTTCGCTGGTAGAATGAAAGTCCGCCGTAAATTCTATACGGAATTTCTTTTTTTCGAAGCGCATCTTCCATCGCCCTACTCTGGGCGTTGGTTCGGTAAAGAATCGCAAAATCGCCATTACTCATTTGGTTTTGCATTCTATTTTCAAAAATAGAACCTGCAACAAAACGACCTTCTTCCCCATCGGTTAGCAAGCGATTTACTACAATTTTTGGCCCTTCATCATTGGCCGTCCAAACTACTTTTTCAAGCTTGGTTTTATTCTTTTCAATTATCGAGTTAGCAGCATTCACAATGTTCTTGGTAGAACGGTAATTTTGCTCCAGCCGGTACATTTGCACATTCTCATAATCTTTCTGGAAATTCAGAATGTTATTAATATTCGCTCCGCGGAAAGCATAAATACTCTGCGCATCATCTCCCACCACGCATATATTCTGAAACTTATCGGAAAGTGCTTTTACAATTAAGTATTGCGAATGGTTTGTATCCTGGTACTCATCTACCAAAATATACCGGAAACGATTCTGGTATTTCTGAAGCACTTCTGGAAATCTGTTTAAAAGCTCGTTTGTTTTCAGCAGCAAATCATCAAAATCCATTGCGCCGGCTTTAAAACACCGCTCTACATATTCCTGGTAGATTTCCCCTAAACGTGGTTTTTTAGACATCGCATCAGCTTCCTTCAATTCCGGATTTTGGAAATAAGCTTTTACAGTTATCAAACTGTTTTTATAAGAAGAAATCCTGCTATAAACCTGCTTGTATTTATAAACGTCTTTATCCAGACGCATATCTTTTATAATCGCTCTAATTACACTTTGCGAATCCTGTGTATCGTAAATCGTAAAATTTGAAGGATAGCCCAATTTATCGGCTTCAAAACGCAAAATTTTGGCAAAAATAGAGTGAAAAGTACCCATCCAAAGGTTTTTCGCTTCACTGTTACCTACAATCTTAGCGATACGGGTTTTCATTTCCCGTGCAGCTTTATTGGTAAAAGTTAAAGACAAAATATTAAAAGGATCTACACCCTGGCTCATAAGATAAGCAATACGGTAAGTAAGCACCCTTGTTTTTCCAGATCCTGCTCCTGCAATCACAATCATTGCGCCATCCTTTTGCAGTACAGGTGCACGTTGTGCGTCATTTAATTCGGCTAAATAAGCTTCCAATCTCTTCAGTTTTTTAGATGCGTGAAATTAACCAAAATGAGACAATTTATAAACCCGAAATCCACTTTGTTTTAAACAAACTAAGATTGACTGGGAGCCATTGCTTAAGTTTTTAATATCTTTAAAATTCTACAAACCAGCTTCAACGCGAAACAAAACCTATGAGAAGAATTATTTTCAGCCTGCTTGGGCTTTTCAGTTTTACTTTAACCGCCCAGGAAATTGATTCAGAGATCAATACTTCTGCAGAAGAAATAGAAGAACAGGTAATCGAGTGGCGAAGAGATTTTCACCAGTATCCCGAACTTTCCAACCGGGAAACCGAAACCGCTAAAAAAATTGCAGCTCATTTACAAAGTCTGGGAATTGAAACTACTACCGGAATCGCAAAAACCGGCGTGGTAGGAATTTTAAAAGGTGATAATGAAGGAAAAACGGTGGCCTTAAGAGCAGATATTGATGCGCTCCCGGTAACCGAAAGAAATGATCTCCCATTTAAATCTGAAGTAAGAACAGAATTTTTAGGTTCTGAAACCGGGGTAATGCACGCCTGTGGACACGATACACATATCGCGATTATGATGGGTGTCGCTGAAGTGCTTTCAAAAAATAAGGATAAAATAAATGGCACGGTAAAATTTATATTCCAACCCGCCGAGGAAGGTCCGCCGCCGGGTGAAGAAGGCGGTGCCTCTCTCATGATCAAGGAAGGTGTGCTAAAAAATCCTGATGTAGATGCGATTTTCGGGCTTCATATTAACTCGGAAACACCGGTAGAAACCATTCGTTATAAACCAGAAGGCACGATGGCCGCGGTAGAACGTTTTGTAATAAACGTAAAGGGAAAACAAACTCATGGTTCTGCACCCTGGAGCGGTACCGATCCCATTTTAATTTCAGCAAAAATCATAGATGGTTTACAAACCATCATTAGCCGGGAATCTAAACTGGTAGATGCCGCAGCAGTAATTACTGTTGGAAAAATAACAAGTGGCGTACGATTTAATATTATTCCTGAAACCGCTGAAATGATTGGAACCATAAGAACCCTGGATCCAGATATGAAAAAATTAATTTTAAAAAGAATGAACGAAATGGTTCCGGCCATTGCTAAAGCTTATGGCGGGGAGGCTACCGTAGAAATTCAAAATAATACTGCGATTACCTACAATGATCCTGAATTAACCAGCAAAATGCTGCCTACGTTACAGGCTGTAGCAGGAGAAGAAAATGTAGTTTTAGCTAAAGCCACCACCGGCGGGGAAGATTTTTCTTTCTTTCAGGAGGAAGTACCCGGTTTTTATTATTTTCTTGGCGGAAAACCATTAGATTCTACCGAACCGGCACCTCATCACACTCCCGACTTTTATATAGATGAAAGCGGAATGTTGCTGGGTGTAAAAACTATGTCTCAACTGGCTATAGATTACCTAAATCAATAATTATGGAAAATGTATTTGATGTTTTAGCTTCAATTGAATGGTGGAGATGGATCTTAATTGTTATTGTTTTTATCGCGATTAAAGACATTTTCTTCAACAGGGAACATACCATTAAACACAATTTCCCTGTGGTGGGACATCTGCGTTATTTTCTGGAAGGGATTGGCCCTGAATTACGCCAGTATATTGTTGCCAGTAATAGAGACGAATTACCCTTTAACCGTATAGAACGGGGCTGGATATACGCTTCGGCGAAAAATGAGAATAATTACGAAGGTTTTGGAACCGATCAGGATATATTTTCTACGCATTATATTTTCATAAATAATGCGATGATTCCGTTTAAACTAAAAGAAGATCATCCCAATACATTAGATCCTAATTTTATTGCCTGCGGAAAAGTAATGGGATTATACAACGAACGGAAGCGCCCATTTAGACCTGCATCAATCATCAATGTGTCAGCAATGAGCTTTGGATCGCTTTCAGCAAAAGCAATTGCTTCTTTAAACGAAGGTTGCAAGGAAGCTGGGGCATATCACAATACAGGCGAAGGCGGACTTTCGAAATACCACCAAAGAGGCGCCGATGTGATTTTTCATTTTGGTACCGGTTATTTTGGAGTGCGTGACAACGATGGTAACTTTTCTATGGAAGAAATGGTAAAACTAGTAAAAGAAAATCCACAGATAAGAGCTATTGAAATTAAACTTTCCCAGGGCGCCAAACCGGGAAAAGGAGGTGTTTTACCTGCTTCAAAAATCACTAAAGAAATTTCTGAAATTAGAAATGTTCCTTTAGGAAAAGACGTGCTTTCCCCGCCCAATCATTCTGCATTTAGTGATATTCCTGAGTTAGTTGATTTTGTTGAAGATATTGCTGAAGCAACAGGCCTACCTGTTGGAATCAAATCGGCGGTAGGAAAATTAGACCAGTGGGAAGAGCTGGCAAAATTTATGGCTAAAACCAAACGTGGACCGGATTTTATCACCATAGATGGTGGCGAAGGTGGTACCGGTGCTGCCCCGCCAAGTTTCGCCGATCACGTTTCCCTACCCTGGATATATGCGTTTACCGATGTTTATCAAATCTTTTTAAACCACGGAATTACCGATAGAATTGTATTTATTGGAAGCGGAAAACTTGGTTTTCCGGCACAGGCGGCTATGGCTTTTGCGCTTGGTGTTGATTGCATAAATGTAGCCCGGGAGGCAATGATGAGCATTGGTTGCATCCAGGCCCAAGCCTGCCACAATAATACCTGCCCCACCGGCGTTGCTACACAAAACAAATGGCTACAGGCGGGAATTAATATTAAGGACAAATCAAAAAGGGTAAATTATTACTTTACAAAGTTTAGAAAAGAACTACTGGAAATTACCCACGCCTGTGGTTACGAGCATCCCTCTCAATTTACTATGGACGATGTGGAGATAAATCTAAGCGATAAGAACCTGGCAAAAACCCTGGCGACCACTTTTTCTTATCACAAAGAAAAAGTACCTTTCGACGGAATTAAAGCACATTTAGAGTGCCCGCATTTGGGTGGAAAATACAAACAAAAAGAAGTTGAAACCAAAGAGGCAGAAACCGAAGAAACTACGCCTCACAATAAAGACAAATGAATCAGATAGAACTTTCACAATTATTATTGGCTATTTTACCCGCACTTATTGTTGGAATGGTAGCCTTTTATTTTTTTAGTTCCTACAACAAAAACGAAGAGAACAGGAGAAATTTCTTATTACATCGTGAAACCCAAAAAACAGCGCTTCCGCTTAAATTACAAGCATACGAGAGAATGACGCTATTTTTAGAACGAATTTCACCCGGTAAAATCTTATTCAGGGTAAAGCCAAATTCTGATGACAAAAAAGCTTACGAGCGTTTATTGATCAATACTATAGAACAGGAATTTGAACATAACCTGGCCCAACAAATTTATCTTTCTACAGAATCCTGGGATTATATAAAAACGGCTAAAAACGCTACCATAGGGATCATTAGGAAAGCCAATCAACAGGAAAGTGTAACCGATGCCGATAAATTAAGGGAAGTGATCTTAAAAAATCTCATAGAGAAACAATCCCCAACCGAAGCTGCTATTGCTTATCTAAAAAATGAAGTGAAACGCTTTATTTAAAACAAGCCGAAAAAACCTTTTCTTTTAGTAGCCAGGTATTGTAAATGTTTTTCTTTTGCATGATCGTAACCTTGCTGCCACCATTCGCCCATTAATTTCTTATTAAAAACGAGGGAGTTTTCTGTGAGCTTTGTAGGGGTATAATAGGTGTTTAATTTCACTTTTTTATTTAGAGCGGCAAGCTTCCCCTCCACGATATCGTGATATTCTACTTGGTCCAGTAAAAATCCAAAAAGGTTGATCATTAAAGAAAATGGATTTTTACCTAAAACCTTATTGTATTCCATATTTTCGGCTTCAAGGATAATAGCGTCAACCTCTGTAGCGCCCCGCTTTATTGCTTCCCGAATTGGTACTACGCAACCCAGCCCTCCATCGGCATATTCAAATCCGTCTTTTTTGGCTAAACTCATAAAAGGAATGTAATTACAGCTAATCCAAATCCAGTCACAAAAATCTTCATAAGTAAAATCGTTAATCGATTTATACTCTACGCGATTTTTAGACAAATTAGAAACGGTAACCACTACATCTTCCACCTGGTTTTTAAGATGATCGAAATTTTCCTCAGAAAAATTACGCTTTATATGTTTTCGTAGGTTTTGACTTTCTCCAAACGTTCTTTTCTTCCGAACAAACTGCCAGAACATATTAAAGTAATTAATCGTCACATACTCCCTACCTTCCTTTCGTTTTACTACAAAAGGATTAACATTAAAAATTTTACGCTGATTTACATTGGTGTAGATATCATAGACCTTGTCTATATTTCCCATAGCAAGGTGCGGAATTAAAAGACTTCCGGTAGAAGTGCCCAGAAATAAATCGTACTTCTTGCCTTCTTCCTGAATTAAATATTGGGCAACGCCGCCTGCAAAAGCGCCTTTACTGCCCCCGCCCGATATTACCAGTGCACGCATTAAGGTTCAATTTGGTTCATTTCCTCGCTTTTTTCTCTAGCATAAGTATAGCCAGTTTTCCACCAGGATTTCATTTGTTTCTCATCAAAAATAAGGGAATTGGTAGTTAATACCGTAGGTGTGTAGTAAAAATTTATGGTCGTATTTTTATTGGCTGCGGCAAATTTCCCAATTTGAATATTCTGTTTCTCTATTCTATCTAGCATAAACCGAAACAAATTAGTGATCAATCCAAAAACGTTTTTAGAAGGCATTCTATTATAAAAAGTAGCTTCGGTTTGCAAAATAACAGCATCTATATGGGTTGCTCCTCTTTTAATAGCTTCTTCAATAGGCACCATAGTTCCAAGTCCACCATCGGCATATTCGCAACCATCTTTTTGCACCAGGCTCATAAATGGTGTGTAATTACATGAAATCCAGATCCATTCACAAAATTCATCGTAGTCAAAATCTTTAATCGATTTATATTCTACAGTATTAAGGGAAATATTAGAAACAGTAACCACAATATCCTTTTTACTGGATTTTAAGCTTAAAAATTCATCTTCGGTTAAGGTACTTTGAATAAGCTTTTTCAAGTTTTTGCTTTCGCCAAAAGTTTTTTTCCCCTGAATAAAATTACGAACTACATTAATGTGATTTATACTTATTTGATCGTAACCGTGACGCCGCTTTATAAGAAAAGGCCGATTGCTAAAAATACTTTCTTGATTTACCGAGGTGTAAATTTCCTTTATCTTTTCGCACTTATTCAAAGCCAGGTGAGAAATTAGCAAACTACCCGTAGAAGTTCCCAGGTAAAGCTCGTAATCCCGCTTTAATTCTTCAATTAAATATTGGGCAACACCGCCGGCAAAAGCGCCTTTGCTTCCTCCACCAGATATTACTAATGCCCGCATTAATTAAAGTTTAGTTTGCAAATACTCTTGCTCTTTTTGAGAAAGACGATCATCTAAAGCTAAGAATTTTTGCCGATATTCTTCCTTCTTTAGCAACTCGGCCAACAATTGCCTGCTATAATCCCTAAACCTATACGCATGATGCTGTGTTCCCTGCATTAGATCCAGTAAGTTCTGAGTAGAAAAACTATTTATTTGGTATAAATAACCAAAAGCGTTTTCCCTTACTTCTATAGGATAGTAGGTTGATGTGTAACCCGAAAGCTCCTTGTAAATTTCCTGTTGTTTTTCAGGCTCATAGTCTGGGGTTATAAGGTTTAAGGTTAACCAGAGCATTCGTACGTTTTTATTGGTGAATCCGGTAATTCCTTTTGTTTTATCCAAATAAGTGGAAACCTCCTGCGGAAAATTCATCCATAATTTTAGCAGCGCTACTTCTTTTGTGAGATAAGATTCATCCTCAAGCAAAGATTCAAAATCGTCTTTAAGCTGCTTCGGAATTCTTTCCATGCTGGTAGCAATAGCCTGCCGAACATAAATGTTATTGGTTTCAAATGCTTTTTTATAAAGCTTTATTGCTGTTTCTGAAGTTTCTCCTGCCAATTGGTAAACCACTTCCTGCCCGGTATAATCATTTACCGGAAAATCTAAAGCGGCACTTAAAACCTCTTCTTTTTTCTCCAAAGGAGTTTCTCTTAGCGCAAGTATTTCTAAATGCTTTTTTATAAATTCAGAATTTTTCAAAGAATTTAAAGCCGCAAATCCCTGAAAAGCGGTTTGATTTAACCACTTCGCCATAAAATCAGACAAATCTACGTTGGCAGCTGCTTCAACTTCGGCAATAAAATTACTAGTAGTGGCTGTTTTAAGTTTATATTGTTCCAGGTAATTCTTTACCGCGGTGTTAAAGGCTTCTTCACCCACTTTTTCTCTCAAAATATGCAAAGCCCAGGCTCCTTTTTGATAATAGGTAAGCGAACTCGCGTTAGCTTTAGTTACCTTTTCGCCTTTTCCCTGATCGCTTAATTCTTTTAATTGCTCGGCAGATTGGTAGAGCTTCCAGTAATAATAATCGTCTCCAAAAATTTCCCGTTCTGCCAGTAATGCATAAAAAGTGGCAAAACCTTCGTGTAACCAATGATCGTTCGCTGTCTCTGCAGTTACCAAATTTCCAAACCATTGATGGGCCATTTCGTGCGCATTTACACTTACATAATTTCGATCTTTAAAAGCTATAGAATCGGTGATAAAGGCGTGGTCAAAAATAGTTGCAGCAATATTTTCCATCCCAGAATATAGAAAATCGCGCACCGGTGCCTGTTTATAATTTTGCCACGGATAAGCCACACCGATTTCACCTTCCAGGAAATCAAAAATCTGTTTGGTATGGCGATAAGTAGGCTCTAATTTATCTTCCTCAGAAACCGGCATATAAAATTGCAATTCAACTCCTGAATTAGATTCGGTTGCCTCCATTAAATAATTTCCCGCAGCAAATGCCAGCAAATAACTACTCATAGGCCGCTTCATATCAAAACTCCAATTTTTTAGAGAATCGGTTATAGAAGTCGTGGTGAGTTTACCATTCGCCATCACTTCCAGGTTTTCAGGAAATTGATACGAAATATCAAATTCAACTTTTTCGCGTTGATCGTCAAAAGACGGTAACCAATTGGAAGTGTACCTTCCCTGCCCTTGCGTCCAGACTTGCTTTGGTGCATCTATAGAATCAGGAAGTTCCCAGTTGATAAAATAAACTGCTTTCTTTGGCGCTACTGAATATTTCAGTTGAAGGGAATTGTTTTCCGAAGGTGATAATTCATTCTTTATCCAAATGCGCTGCCCGGTGTTTCTAAAAGCTACCGATTTTTCGTTCAGCAGAATTTTATCAAAATTCATATTCCTGGCATCTACATAAAACGAATCAATGTTTTTTAGAATCTGAAAATTATATTTGATTGTACCAGAAACCCGTTTTTCCTTTGGAAAAACCCTAACTTCAGCTTCAGCTTTTTTAAAATCTATACTATTGATCTGATCTAGCGAATCAGCTAATGGCGCCTGGCTGTAAGTATTCCAACAAAAGAAACAAAGAAGGGCAATAAGGGGATATTTCATAACATAAAAACTACGAACGGCAAATTACGAAAACTTCATAAAATTCTGGCTTCAGAAAAATTCAGGTTTATTTTTTTAGGAAATTCAACCTAAAAAACCTGATTTTAATATCTTCGTTTTCATGAACGCTAATATTCTGCAAACGCCCATAGATTACCTAAAAGGGGTCGGCCCAAACCGCGCCGATCTACTGCGGAAAGAACTTGGCATTCATACCTACCAGGATCTGGTAAATTTCTTCCCAAATCGGTATCTGGACAAAACCCGGTTTTACAAAATAAACGAATTACAACGAAATTCAGCCGAAGTTCAGGTAGTGGGAAAAATCACCCACATAAGAAGCGTAGATCAAAAACGTGGAAAGCGGCTGGTAGCAGATTTTATAGACGATACGGGAAAAATGGAACTTGTTTGGTTTCGTGGTCAAAAATGGATCCGGGAGAATTTAAAGATCAACACACCTTATGTGATCTTTGGAAAGATCAATTGGTTTAACGGTCTCTTTAGTATGCCGCATCCCGAAATGGAATTGGTGGAAGAATATAAAAAACAACTGCGCACTGCAATGCAGCCTATTTATCCTTCTACCGAAAAACTGGCAAAATCTGGCATTACCAACCGGGTAATCAATAAACTGATGCAGCAGCTTTTTATTGAAACCAAAGGGAAATTCTACGATACGCTTTCTGAAGAAATCACTACAGAATTAAAACTTATTCCAAAGGCAGAAGCGGTATTCAATATTCATTTTCCGCAGAGCCAGGAATTGTTGGCCAAAGCTCAGTTTCGATTAAAGTTTGAAGAACTATTTTATATTCAATTACAATTACTGATTAAAAATATGCTGCAAAAGCAAAAAATAAAAGGTTTTGTTTTTGAAGAAATTGGGCAAAATTTTAGTGAATTCTATAGCAATCATCTCCCTTTCGAACTTACCGGTGCGCAAAAGAGAGTGATCAAAGAAATTAGAGCCGATCTTGGCAGCGGCGCGCAAATGAACCGTTTGCTGCAGGGCGATGTAGGTTCTGGAAAAACCATTGTCGCACTAATGTCTATGTTTATTGCATTAGATAACGGTTTCCAGGCGTGCCTGATGGCGCCCACCGAAATTCTTGCAATTCAGCATTATAACGGCCTGGTAGAACTTTGCAAAGATCTGGACACCAGTATTTATCTACTTACCGGTTCTTCAAAAACTAAAGCCCGGCGCGAAATTCACGAAAAGCTTGAAAATGGTGAAATAGACATCCTCATTGGTACTCATGCTTTGCTGGAAGACAAGGTGAAATTCAAAAATTTAGGCCTGGCTGTTATAGATGAACAACATCGTTTTGGGGTGGCACAACGGGCAAGATTATGGCGAAAAAACCAGATGCCGCCACATATTTTAGTGATGACGGCTACACCAATTCCGCGAACCCTGGCAATGAGCCTTTACGGCGATTTAGACATTTCGGTAATAGATGAATTACCGCCGGGCAGAAAACCTATTAAAACCGTACACCGCTACGATAGCAACCGACTTAAAGTTTTCGCTTTTATTAAAGATGAAATAAAAAAAGGGAGGCAGGTTTACGTGGTTTATCCATTGATCCAGGAATCGGAAAAAATGGACTATAAAGATTTAATGGATGGGTATGAAAGTATTGCCCGCGAATTTCCAAATGAACAAATTTCTATAGTTCACGGCCAGATGAAATCTGACGCTAAAGATTATGAAATGGATCGTTTTGTTAGAGGCGAAACTCAAATTATGGTCGCCACTACCGTAATTGAAGTTGGAGTAAATGTTCCAAATGCCAGTGTGATGATTATTGAAAGTGCAGAGCGATTTGGCCTTTCTCAACTTCACCAGCTTAGAGGCCGTGTAGGCCGCGGTGCCGAGCAGAGCTTTTGTATTTTAATGACCGGTCACAAATTATCTAACGATAGCAAAACCCGTCTGGAAACCATGACCGCCACTAACGATGGTTTTGAGATTGCTGAAGTAGATTTAAAATTACGAGGGCCGGGTGATATTATGGGCACGCAGCAAAGCGGTGTTTTAAATTTAAAAATCGCCGATATTGTAAAGGATAACGAAATCCTAAAATTGGCGCGCCATCATGCGATGAGAATTTTAAAAGAGGATCCCAGCCTTTCCCTCGAAAAAAATAAAGTACTGCGTTTCACCTATGCGCAACTGGCAAAACATAAAAATATCTGGAATTACATTAGTTAAATTCTAATTTAAGGCGTAAAAAGTCTACGTATTTTCCCTCGATTTTTACCAAAATAGAAATCTCTATTCAAACCTGGCTACATCCTACTTTCCTAGTAAAACTAAGGCTTTCCAACCAAATAAAACCAAATAAACACCTGATTTACAGTAACAAACAATAATTTATGAGAGTTTTTGAGCCACATTATTCCGTAAATTTAGGTAATAATCAAAACGTCAAACATTATGAAAGAGGGAATAGTTTTAAGAAGGTTGATAAGCTTGATGCTTATTTTATGTGGCGGATTGCTGTTTGCTCAGGAAGACAGTGAAATGGCACTTGAAGAGAAATTATATGAAGAATATAAAAGTAACGGGCTTGATAAAGCTATGCAAATGTATAAAAAGCATAAAACTGCAGAATATGAAGGCTTGCAAGAACCCTTAAATCTCCTCGGTTATAAGTTGATGATGGAAGATAACGACCTGAAAACCGCAGAGCAGGTTTTTCAAGCACAAATTGAAGAATATCCCGAAGAAGCCAATCCTTATGATTCTTATGGCGATCTATTATTGGAAAAAGGAGAAAATGAGAAGGCTAAAGAGAATTTTAAGAAAGCAGCAAAATTAGCGGAAAATATAGAAGATGAAGCAGAAAAAACCGAAATGAAACAAGCCTCGCTTTCTAAATTAGCCCGTTTAGAAAACAAGCATCGAAAATTAGATTTTCTAGCCGGAGATTGGGAAATAACACAAACCGGTTACAGAGATGGTAAGGCGATAAACATACCTAAAAGTAAACAAAACGTCACTTACTTACCTGGAGAATCGGTTTTAAGAATAACTCATACTAAGGAGGATAATGCGGCTTGCTGTGAAAGAATAGTAGCTTATGACGCCATGGATGGCACTTTCCAAATGGCTTATGTTAACGCAATCAATCCTAATGGCATTCAGGTTTCTGATCTTACTATAACCGAAACAGGGGACGGTGAATTTGAATTTATGGAAGACTACATGCAAAACAATAAGAAAAAACAAGCTAAACACGTAATCCTCCAAAAAGATAAAGATCATGTAGAATGGAATGTCTATCTACCAAAAGAAGGCAGCCAGGACTGGGAACTCGTAAATAAAATGGAGTTTAAAAGAGAAGCTTAATTATTAGTTTAAGTTTAATTAGCGTTTGAAAGGAGCAACTTAGGTTGCTCCTTTTTTTATGAATTTCCCTGAAATTAATCCATTAAAGACCCCGGCCAGTATTCTTTAGATTTTAATCAAAAAATCATTTTTTTAATCGAAGAAACTTACAAAGGATATAAATCTCGATTATCGAGTAAAATTAAAATTTGAAATTATGCCAAAACTATTCGTAATACTATCTTTGCGAACTGAAAATATTGAGACATGAAAATTTCATATAACTGGCTTAAACAATTCATTAAACTTCCTGAAGCTCCAGAAGCAACCGGAGAACTACTTACTGATCTTGGACTTGAGGTGGAAGGCCTGGACAGTTTTCAGAGTATTAAAGGTGGTCTTGAAGGGATTGTAGTTGGCCATGTGCTAGAATGTAAAAGTCATCCTAATGCCGATAAATTACAACTTACCAATGTAGATCTGGGCAATGGCGAGCAGGTGCAAATCGTTTGTGGCGCGCCTAATATTGCAGCAGGACAAAAGGTTCCGGTTGCCACAATTGGCACTACCCTTTTCGGCGAAAATGGAGAGGCATGGCCAATTAAAAAAGGCAAGATTAGAGGTGAAGCCAGTTTTGGAATGATTTGTTCTGAAAAAGAACTTGGGCTTGGCCAAAGCCATGAAGGAATTATGGTGATGAAAGATGACCTTATTCCAGGAACTCCCGTAGCTGAAATTTTTGAGGTAGAAAACGACCAGGTTTTTGAAATAGGACTAACACCAAACCGTGCCGATGCCATGAGCCATTGGGGCGTTGCCAGAGATCTTAAAGCCGGTTATACCCAACAAGGGAAAAATCTGGAACTTATCACTCCTTCGGTTAGTAGTTTTCATGTAGATAATAGAAGTCTTAAGATCCAGATACAAGTTGAAGATTCGGCGCTTGCTCCCAGATATTGCGGAGTAACGATCTCAGGGCTTAAGGTTGAAGAATCTCCAAAATGGCTTCAGAATAGATTAAAAGCAATAGGCCTTGGCCCAAAGAATAACGTGGTAGATGCTACTAATTACGTAATGCACGAGCTTGGGCAACCGCTACACGCATTTGATGCCGGAAAAATTGCCGGTAATGAAATCAATGTAAAAACATTAGAAAAAGGGACAAAATTTACCACCTTAGATGATGTAGAACGTGAACTCCACGAAGAAGATCTTATGATCTGTGACGCCGAAAAACCACTGTGTATTGCCGGTGTATTTGGTGGAGCCACAAGCGGAGTTACCTCAGCTACCACACAAATTTTCCTGGAAAGCGCTTATTTTAATCCAGTAAGTGTTAGAAAAACCGCAAAAAGACACGCTTTGAACACCGATGCTTCTTTTAGATTTGAACGGGGAATTGATCCTAATATTACGGAATATGCTTTAAAACGTGCTGTGCTTTTAATTACTGAAATTGCCGGCGGCGAAGTAACAAGTGATATTGATGATCTTTACCCGAAGAAAATTGAAGACTTCCAGGTTTTTCTAACTTTCGATAAAGTAAATAAACTTATTGGCGAAAACCTTCAGCAAGAAACCATTAAATCTATCCTTGCTTCTCTTGAAATTCGTGTAAATAATGTTACCGAAACCGGGATGGGCCTTACTATTCCATCTTACCGAGTAGATGTGCAGCGCGAAGCCGACGTAATTGAAGAGATTTTAAGAGTTTATGGTTATAACAATATTAAGTTTGGTGAAAAGCTAAATGCCTCAGTAGCCAATTCTTCTAAATTTGAAGATTACCGACTTCAAAATTTAATCGCCAACCAGTTAGTAGGGCAAGGTTTTTACGAAACTATGGCTAACTCACTTACCACACCTGCCTATACCGAATTGAGTGAGCAATTGAATGCCTCCCAAAATGTAAAAATGCTGAATCCTTTAAGTCAGGATTTATCAGTTTTACGCCAATCTATGTTGTATTCTGGTTTGGAATCTGTGAGTTATAATATTAACAGGAAACGCAGCGATTTAAAATTATTTGAATTCGGAAAAACCTATCACGATTTTAACGGTAGCCGGGTTGAGAACAAACATCTTTCTATTTTTATTAGTGGAAACCGAAATGCAGAACGCTGGAATTCAACTTCAGAAAGAACAGATTTCTTTTTATTGAAAGGTATTATCGAATCTATTTTTCAAAGGTTGGGTATTGAAAATTTAAAACCTTCCGCAGTAAAATCTGATGTATTTTCTGAAGGACTTATATTTTCTTCTGCAAAAAGTAATTTGGTTTCATTTGGGGTAATTCGTAAAAAGGTATTGAAGCATTTTGATATTGAACAGGAGGTATTGTATGCCGATTTTAACTGGGATGCTTTATTAGAAGTTACCAAAGCCAGAAAGACCAGCTTTAGCGCTATTCCTAAATATCCAGCGGTTAGACGTGATTTTGCCCTTCTATTAAACAATAACGTTTCTTATGAAGAAATTGAGCAAATCGCTCTAAAAACAGAGAAAAAACTTCTTAAAGAAGTAGACCTTTTTGATGTTTACCAGGGAAGTAATCTTCCGGAAGGAAAGAAAAGTTACGCGGTAAGTTTTAAGTTTCAGGATGAAAATAAAACCCTTACCGATAAGCAGGTAGATAAAATGATGAAAAAGCTTCAGCACAGGTTTGAAGAAGAACTTCAGGCAGAATTGAGGTAATTATATACAAAATTGGCTGTTTAAACTTTAATCTTTACGTCAATCTGAATTTATTTCAGGTTCTAACTTGAACTAAGTTTCAATTTAGCTTAGACTCTGAAACAAGTTCAGAGTGACGTTAGGAGTATTTAAACAGCCAATTTTTATTTTCTGCTAAAGAGAATTATGGAAATTCTTTAAAAATCTCATCTACATAATCTCTTATATCTCTTTCTAATCTTTTTGAACCAATTTCTTCATCGGCAGTTCCACGCCATAAGATTTCGTTTGTTCTTCTATCTATAAGATCTATAACAATAGATTTTTCTTTATAAGGAAGTTGTTTAACCTTATCTGCTGCCGTAATTCGCTGAACGGTGAAATAGTTGTCATAAGTATAATCTTCATAGTATGGCCCTATATAAAGCCCGGGGCGATAGTATGAAAAATTGGTATAAACAGGATCTGCATTTACATCTGCTATTCTTTCATCAAACATTGCGTGAACATACACTAGCACATCTGGCCGGCTATTATCTATAGCATAACCTTCGCTAGACATATTATTGTTTATAGTAGATATAATCACTTCGTGAATGCGATTATTATCATAACCCGTATCCTTAATAGTATCCTTATTAGGTAAATAAGAATACGTATTGTACTTCTTTATTTTTTTTGCAGAGTCTTTAGAAATATTGCTTCCAGAACCACAAGACATCATAAAGGCTCCCGCCATAATTAATGTGATAAGTAATTTTACTTTCTTCATAAATTTTAATTTTCATTCAAAATAAGCCTTCCTCGAGAACTAGAAAAAGGATATAACTTTTTTGATATTTAATTAACAAATAAGAGCGGCCATTTAGGCCGCTCTTTAATTCTTCTTTTTCAATAGCAATTTATTTCCCTGGCAATACTACTGTATCTATAACATGAATAACTCCATTTGACTGGTTGACATCTGCTGTAGTTACTGTAGCTACATTACCTGAAGCATCTTTAAGCTTTACTTTGCCATCTTCCATCATGGCATAAAGTTTTCCACCTTGCACGGTTTCAAAAGTAGCTTTTCCATCACCTTCTTCAATTGCGGCAACAACATCTTTTGCTCCAAAATCACCTGCAATTACGTGGTAAGTAAGCACAGCTTGCAATTGTTCTTTATTCTCTGGCTTTAAAAGGCTTTCTACGGTTCCTGCTGGCAGTTTTTCGAAAGCTGCGTTAGTTGGTGCAAATACTGTAAAAGGACCTTCACTTTGAAGAGTTTCAACTAAACCCGCAGCTTTCACTGCAGCTACCAAAGTGGTGTGATCATTAGATTGCGAGGCATTTTCTACAATGTTTTTGTTAGGATACATTTCTGCACCACCAACCATAGTAGATCCGTTCTGGGCCATTAAAGTCCCGCCAATGAATAGGAAACAAAAAATTCCTAATAGTTTTAAATTTCTCATAACAATAATTTTTAAATGGTTTATTAAATAAACGAGATTAAGGCTGCTTCGGTTTTAATTATTATTCGATTTAGCATTTACTTAGCTACTCGTATATTTTAATTTTTGTCTAATTTAATTTTAATTATGTTAAACAGTATTTAAAAATATCCAATTAGGATAGATTTAACATCAAGAGGATCAGAATTAAAAATAGGATTGCAAGAATCATCTTAATTACTTAATTTAGTGACAGATGCTAAAGAAAAAGAAAATGAAGTTGAATTTAAACTTGCCCCGCACTAATCTAGAAGTGCAGTTGCATAAGTCTCGCGAAAAAAGAATTTCTACTGAAAAAATTTTAAAACAAGTACAGGAGATATTTGAAAATGAAGCAAGAAAGGAAGATGAAATTCTTAATGAAATTCATCACGGAGATGCCGGAATTAATAATTTTAACCTGGATCTATTAGAAAGCAATAGAATTTTTCACCTCTCAGATATTGAAAAGCTCTGTATTGATTATCGCCTGCGTTTCTTAGACAGTACTTATTTTAAAGGGGAAATTCCTTACGAAGCCCTCTGTAAAATTAAAGCCCTGGAAAAGGAACAACAAAAATCTTTAAAAGGGTTTAAAATCGTTGCGCCTTCTAAACTTTTTAAACTTGAAAATGCCGATGACCCTTTACTTTTCGCTCCTATGGGGAACGATTATTTTTACCTAATTCACAAATGGGGTAATGATTTGCATCCTTTAAGAAAGTTAATGATGTGGCCATTTAAGCATTTAGAAAATTTTATTGCTTTGCTGCTGGTTCTTAGCTTTCTAGTTGCTCTATTAATTCCCGACGGACTTTTCTCACCACAACAAACCACCACGCAGTTTTTAATGATTTTTTTCTTTGCATTCAAATGGGTTGCCGGCCTTTCTATTTTCTACGGATTTAAAAAAGGAAAGAATTTTAGTTCGGCTATTTGGCGAAGCAAATACTATAATGCCTAGAACGTTAAACTCTGTATAAAATGGCCATTAAGCTATATTATACTTCGTATTTTAGATAGTGCTAAAAACTATACATTATGAGTTCAGACGAATCTTACGAGCGTGTTTATACGGGTTCTGATACCAACGTTCAATACCTACAGGAACTTTTTGGTAAAGCAGGAATTTCCTCCCGCGTTAGAAACGATTTTGATTCAGGATTACGCGCCGGATTTGGCGGTGGTCTACCGGGACAGGTTCAGCTGTTTGTGGTAAAAAATCATTACGATGAAGCCTTAAAAATCGCAAAAACAACCTTCCCAAAAGATTATAAAGATGAGTAACCTCAAAGGAGGAAAACGTAACAAATGGTATTTAATACTGGGAATTATTTTTCTTGTATACGGTACCTACCGGCTCTACACCCACTTAACTGCAGAAAAAACCGATAACTTTGGATCTGTTTTGGCAGTAGGTTTTATTGTCTTTGGGATCTATGATCTATTTAGATACTTTAGAAAAGTCTAGAAAATAAAATGCATTAAACATATAAAAATAAAGAAAGGTCATTCTATAAAAGAAATGACCTTTTTTTATTGAAGTTCAGTTATTATTACCAGCTTATCACGGCACTAGCCCACGTAAATCCGCTACCAAATGCGGCTAATACCACAACATCTTCATCTTTAATCTTTCCTTTCTCCCAGGCTTCGCATAAAGCAATAGGAATAGACGCTGCAGTAGTGTTTCCATATTTCTGAATATTGTTAAAAATCTGGTCGTCACTTAATCCAAATTTTTGCTGCACAAATTGTGAAATTCTTAAATTGGCTTGATGCGGAATCAACATATCAATATCCTTAACTTCAAGTCCGTTGGCTTTTAAGCCTTCCATGATTACTTCAGAAAAACGCTGAATCGCATTTTTAAAAACAAATTGACCATTCATATAAGGATAATAAGGAATATCATCTCCCTGCGGGTTTTCAGCAATAATTTCAGGAACCCAGTGCTCTGTACTTGGTCCTTTTAGAGAAAGTTCTAAAGCGTGTTTTCCTTCAGAATGTAAATGAGTAGATAGAATTCCCTCACCATTATGATCGCTTCTTGTTAAAACCACTGCTCCTGCCCCATCACCAAAAATAACCGAAACCGAACGCCCACGGCTCGTAAAATCAAGTCCGCCACTGTGATTCTCACTACCAATAACCAGTACATTTTTATACATCCCGGTTTTTATAAATTGATCGGCAGTAGAAAGGCCGTAGATAAATCCGCTGCATTGGTTTCTAACATCCAAAGCAGGACAGGTATTTATATCTAACATTTCCTGAACCTGCACTCCGCAACCAGGAAAATAATAATCTGGACTAAGGGTTGCAAAAACGATCAGGTCAATATCATCTTTATCAATTTTAGCGCGCTCAATAGCAATTTTGGCAGCTTTCACACCCATAATAGCGGTAGAATTACCATCTCCTTTTTTAATGTGCCGCCTTTCTTTGATACCGGTTCTCTCCTGAATCCATTCATCGCTGGTATCCATTATTTTGGCCAAATCATCATTAGTAACAACATTCTCTGGCACATAACTCCCAACTCCGGCTATTTTAGATTGATACATATTCTATTGTTTAGTATATTTAGACCTTATTCAATTTAAATTTAAGCATTTAATAAAAAACGGGGTCGCAATATAGTAAAGATTAACATTACTGCGATTATAGCCCCTTTTTATTTTCATTTCCAAAAACCACATTATTATGAGAAAAATTTTTTTAAGTCTTTTCAGTTTAATGCTGAGTTTTCCTGCTCTCTTTGCACAGGAAGATCTAACCTACCAAAAACCACCCGAGGAAATCCTTGAACTGGTAGATGTACCACTAGCTCCTTCTACAATTTTAGATAGCGATGGTGAAATGATGGTATTCCTATATCGCGACCAATACAAATCTATTGCTGAACTTAGTGAAGAAGAACTAAGACTTGGCGGATTAAGAATTAACCCGGTAACAAACATTAGTAGTCGCGCCAGGTATTATAATAACCTGGAGGTTAAACCTATTGATGCCGAAACTCCAACCCAGGTAAAAGGTTTACCCGAAAATGCCCGCCTGGCAAATTTTAACTGGTCTCCAGATGAAACAAAAATAGCTTTTACCCATACTACAAATAACGGGGTAGAGCTTTGGGTTATGGATTTGGAAAATGGCCAGGCCAAAAAGTTGACCGAAGCCAAGCTTAACGCGAATATGCGCGATGTGATTAACTGGTTTAAAGATAATTCATCGGTATTAGTTAAAATGCTTCCTGAAGATCGTAAAGCTCTAATCAATACCGAAACTGCTATTCCTACAGGACCTACAGTTTCAGTAAGTGATGGGAAAGAAGCCCAAAATCGTACCTACCAGGATTTACTTAAAAATCCTAACGACGAATATAATTTTGAACAATTAGCTCGGTCAGAATTAGTAAAAGTAAATTTAGACGGTACTTCAGAGAAATGGATGGACGCTAAAATGTACAACAGCGTTTCATTCTCTCCAAACGGAGAATATGTGATGGTGAATCACCTCAAAAAGCCTTTTTCTTATTTGGTTCCCTATTACAGGTTCCCTTCAGAAACAAATATTTACTCCATTGATGGAGATTTGGTAAACCAGGTAAACGATGAGCCTTTATTGGAAGATCTACCCAAAGGTTTTATGTCTACTCAAACAGGTAGAAGAAATGTACAATGGCGCAGCGACAAACCGGCCACGCTGGTTTACGTAAAAGCTTTAGATGAAGGAGATCCTGAAATTGAAGTTGATTTTAGAGATGAAGTTTTTGTTTTAGAAGCTCCATTTAGCGGGGAAGGAAATTCTATCCTGAAAACCCAGGATCGTTTTTCTGGAATTACCTGGGGAGATGATGAAATTGCTATTGCCTATGATTATTGGTGGAATACACGTAATACAAAAACCTATGTTTTTAATCCATCTGATGCTTCAGAAGAGCCGGAAGTGATCTTTGACAGGAATTATCAGGATCGTTACAGCGACCCTGGAAGTTTTGTGACCACAAAAAATGATTTTGGCCAGAGCATTTTAAAACTGGATGGTGAAGATGCTTTTCTGCTTGGTGACGGTTATAGCGAGGAAGGACAATTTCCTTTTGTAGATAAAATTGACCTGGAAGATGGCGAAACCGAACGCCTATACCAATCTGAATACAACGACAAGAAAGAGACTCTTGTAGAGGCTTTAGATATTGAAGATGGAGAAATCCTGGTAAGGATAGAATCGGCTACCGAATATCCTAATTATTATATTAGAGACATAAACGATAAAGAAGACCTAACACAAATCACTTCTTTTGAAAATCCTTTTAAAAGTCTTGAAAACGTAAGTAAAGAAGTAATTACTTACGAGCGCGAAGATGGGTTGGAACTAAACGGAACACTTTATTTACCTGCCGGTTTTGACAAAGAAAACCCTGAAGAACATCCTATGATCGTTTGGGCTTACCCAAGAGAATACAAGGATAAAAATTCGGCTTCACAGAATACTTCAAACGCAAACGACTTCACTTATCCTTATTATGGCTCGCCAATCTATTGGGTAAACCGAGGTTATGTAGTATTAGACGATGCTTCTTTCCCAATTATTGGAGAAGGTGAAGAAGAACCAAATGACAGCTTTAGAAAACAACTGGTTGCAAATGGAAAAGCAGCAATTGATGCTGTTGCCGAAATGGGTTATATAGATCGTAATCGTGTTGCAGTTGGTGGCCATAGTTATGGCGCTTTTATGACGGCAAACCTGTTATCCCATTCTAATCTTTTTGCGGCCGGGATTGCCAGAAGTGGTGCTTATAACAGAACCCTAACTCCTTTCGGTTTCCAGAGTGAAGAGAGAAGCTATTGGGAAGCTCCGGAGGTTTATTATAATATGTCTCCTTTTATGCACGCCGATAAAATGAAAACCCCGCTTTTATTGATTCACGGGGAAGCAGATAATAATTCGGGAACTTACCCTATGCAAAGTGAGCGTTATTTTAACGCCTTGAAAGGACTGGGCGCTACTGCACGTTTGGTAATGTTGCCAAAGGAAAGTCATGGTTACAGCGCCAAAGAATCTGTTCTACATGTACTTTGGGAGCAAGACCAGTGGCTAGAACAATACGTGAAGAATAAAGAAAAGGCAGGAAATATTGAAACTGCAGAGGAAATGAAAGATTAAAATTTAGGTTTTATACCTAAATTAGGCTGTTTGAGAAGCTCTTCTTCCGTCAAGCTGAACTTGTTTCAGCTTCTAACATCATAGATCCTGAAACAGGTTCAGGATGACGATTTTAAGTCTTCTCAAACAGCCTTTTTTAATTCAGTGTTTATGAGAAAATTTTTCGGAAATCCTGGTTGAAAATTCCTATTTGAAACGGAAGAATTTAGCATCTCATTTAGCGACCAAAAATAGGAAAAGCGCTGTTACCATAGGGACGGTAACAACGCTCTTCCACAACCTAACCAATAAATAAAACCAACAATTATGACATATAATCGCGGAACCTATTAACTTCTATCTTTGCTTTGAGATCGTGCAGTAAATTATATAATCCAAAAAATGTGCGGTTTATATAAAGAAAGTGTTTACTTCCTCTATTTCCATTCATTTTTCGCAATTCGGTATCCTTACTATATTTTTCGCTGAGTGCTGTAATTGAATTCCAAAAGCTTTCGTCTGCAAAATCAAAAGTCTCTTCGTGAAATGGACCTGTGAATAAGCTCAGCATCTCATAAAACAACTCTGAAAAATATTTGATCTCTCGCTCAGAATCATCTTCTCGTAAAATTTCTAATTGAAAAAGTTTCTCGTTGAAAAATTCAGGATTATCAATATTTTCTTTTTTTGCCAGTTCAAAGTAAGGCACATAGAAATCATCTGGCACCTGCTTGATACAACCAAAATCTATAGCAATTAGATTAGCTTCTTTATCAATAAGGAAATTTCCCGGGTGAGGATCGGCGTGCACTTCTTTTAGACCGTGCATTTGGTACATATAAAAATCCCAAAGTGCCTGCCCAACCTTATTCGCTTTTTCCTGGTCTGTATTTTCCTTTGCAAATTCACTTAAATGTTTCCCATTCATCCAATCCATCGTGATTATTCGCTCACTGGATAGATCTTCGTAATATTTAGGAAATTTAAGATTAGGAATATGTGCACAGGCTTCAGAAATTTCTTTACTCTGTTTTACTTCTAGAATGTAATCAGTTTCCTCGAGCAATTTTCCTTCAACTTCTTTAAAATACTTTGCGGAATCCTTACCCTGAAGATTAAACATTCGGGTAGCAATAGGTTTAACCATTGCAAGATCTGAACTTATACTATCTGCAACGCCGGGATATTGAATTTTCACAGCAAGTTTTTTCCCATCTTTTTCGGCTTTGTGAACCTGGCCAATGCTGGCAGCATTCACAGATTCGCTCGCAAATTTATCGTATAATTCTTCAGGGTAAGCTCCGTTATATTTTTTAAATGTTTTTCTAACTAAAGGAGCAGAGAGCGGCGGCACACTAAATTGCGCCAAACTAAATTTCTCTACATAGGCATTTGGCAAAAGGCTTTTTTCCATAGAAAGCATTTGCGCGACTTTAAGAGCACTTCCTTTTAAGCTTTTCAGGCTATCATAAATATCATCGGCATTATCCTTATCTAATTCGTCTCTTGTAAAGTCAGAATTAAAAGCTTTTTTGCTGTAATATTTAAGGTAATTGCCTCCTAACTTCACTCCGGTTTGCATCAGTTTTGAAGTTCGGCCAATTTTGCCGGTTGGTATGTTATCTATTGTTTTCATGGTAATTTGAGGTAGACTTTCTTAAGCCATTTTTTCTTTCCATAGGAATTTTCCTAAATCTATAACCCTTTCTAGAGGGGTATTGTCGAACACATCAAAAACAGTGTTTACTGACTTTTCTATCGCAACATCAGTGCTTTCAAATTGAGCAGAATTGTCATCCATCCAAAATTTCATTAGGAACATTAGTTGTACCCAGGCTGCTTCAGAAAATATTTTTTCTGATTGCTGTAAAGCCTGAACTCCTTTATCTGCATTACCGTCCTGGATTAGATCTCTGGCAAAGGATTTTACTCTTTTCCTTAATCCTTTTAATTGCTGAAGATTTTTAAGTTGACTTTCATGCTCCTTCAATGAAAAGAGCACATAACTTCTATTTGCAGTCAGCATTTCAAAGAAGGTGTAATAGAAGGTGAGCATCTTTTCACGGTTGGTGAAAGTCTCAAACTCAGGACTTTTATGAAGCACGGTGATAGTGTGCTCGTAGAATCTTTCCCAAATTCCTTTCTGCAATCCTTCAAAACTTCCATAGAAATTGTAGAATTCCTCTTCCTTGATCTTATTCTCCTTACAAAATTTATAAACCGTTTTAGGACGCTTCTCTTCTTCCAATACATAATCCATATATATTGAAATAAGCTTGTCATTATCTAAAACTTTCTTCGTTGTATTTTTTTTAGCTGTAGCCATAATTGTTATTTCTTTTTCAAAGATACACTTTTGTTTAAGTTTTAATTCATAATATTAAACAAAAAGTTTGTTAAATATATTCTTTGGTTAAATTGTGTTTCAGAAAGTTAGACGCTATGCTGCGTTTCACATTACAGCTTATGTCAGTTTGTCAGCGGAGTTTTAATGGTATTTTTTTTGACTATAAAAAGGCAACGTAAAATATTATTAAAACAAACATATATGGCAACCGGAAAAATTAATGTTTCTGTAGAGAACATTTTCCCACTGATAAAGAAGTTTCTTTACAGTGACCACGAAATCTTTTTAAGGGAGTTAATCTCTAATGCGACTGATGCAACCTTAAAATTAAAACACCTTACCGATATTGGCGAAACCGATGTAAAATATGGTAACCCGGTAATTGAGGTAAAGATTGACAAAGAGGGCAAAAAACTTCACGTTATAGACCAGGGTGTTGGAATGACGAAAGAAGAAGTTGAAAAATATATTAATGAAGTAGCTTTCTCTGGTGCTGAAGAATTCCTTGAAAAATATAAAGACTCTGCTAAAGACAGCGGAATTATTGGTCATTTTGGTCTAGGGTTCTATTCTGCCTTTATGGTGGCAAACAAAGTAGAGATCCTTACCAAATCTTACAAAGATGACCAGGCTGCACATTGGGTTTGTGAAGGTACTACTGATTTCACACTGGAAGACGCCGATAAAAAAGAGCGAGGAACCGAAATCATACTTCATATAAATGAAGAAGATGAAGAGTTCTTAGAAGAAAACAGGATTCAGGAATTATTGGTAAAGTATAACAAGTTTATGCCTATCCCAATTAAGTTTGGTACAAAGGAAGAAACTTTACCATTACCAGAAGATGCTCCTGAAGATGCTGAGGCTGAAACCAAAACGGTAGATAACATCATCAACAATCCTTCTCCAGCCTGGACTAAACAGCCAACCGATTTAGAAGACCAGGATTATAAAGATTTTTACCGCGAATTGTATCCAATGCAATTTGAGGATCCATTATTCCACATCCACCTTAATGTAGACTACCCGTTTAATCTTACCGGAATTCTTTATTTCCCTAAGATGACGCAGGATATGAACATTCAGAAGGATAAAATTCAGCTTTATCAAAACCAGGTTTTTGTAACCGATAATGTTGAAGGAATTGTTCCGGAATTCTTAACCATGCTTCGCGGGGTTATAGATTCTCCAGATATTCCGTTGAACGTTTCCCGTTCTTATCTTCAGGCAGATGGTGCCGTTAAAAAGATTTCCAGCTACATTACCCGTAAAGTAGCAGATAAATTGAAATCTCTTTTCAATAATAATCGTGAAGATTTTGAGCAAAAATGGAACGATATTAAGATCGTTATCGAATACGGAATGCTTTCTGAAGATAAATTCTACGAAAAAGCGCAGAAGTTTGCACTTTACCCAACCGTAGATAACGAGTATTATACTTTTGATGAACTTCAGGAGAAATTAAAAGATAACCAAACCGATAAGAATGGAAATCTAGTAGTGCTTTATGCTTCTAACCAGGATGAGCAACACAGTTATATTGATGCGGCTAAAGCCAAAGGTTATAAGGTATTGTTATTAGATTCTCCAATTATTTCTCACCTACTTCAAAAGATGGAAGGCGAAAAAGAGAAAATCTCTTTTGTTCGTGTAGACTCAGATCAGGTAGATAACCTTATCAAAAAAGACGAAGAGAAGATTTCAAAACTTTCTGAAGAAGAAAAAGAGAAACTTAAGGCAGACTTTGAAAAAGTAATTCCGAAGGAAAAATATACCGTTCAAATGGAAGCGATGGATAGCGACGCAGCGCCATTGCTAATCACGCAACCAGAATTTATGCGCCGAATGAAGGAAATGCAGCAAACCGGTGGCGGCGGAATGTTTGGAATGGGAAATATGCCAGAAATGTATAACCTAGTGGTAAATACCAATCACCCGTTAATTTCCGAAATCCTAAATACCAAAACCGAGAAGAAACAGGAACGCTTAATTAAGCATTCTCTAGATCTTGCGAGATTATCTCAAAACCTGCTTAAAGGAGAAGAGCTTACTAATTTCGTAAAACGTAGTTTCGATATGGTAAAGTAATTTCTTCCTAGGAGGAAAATTTTGAGAAGGCCTGGAAACTTAACTTTCCAGGCCTTTTTATTTTATATAAACTAGAAGTTTGAAAAAGATAGATAGAGAACAAAAAGTTTAGTTCTTAGAGATAGATTCAACCCCTGCACTTAAATTCCGCTTAATAATTTGATAAAATCTTTCTACATCGTAGGGTTTCACAATAATATCATTCATCCCAGAGGCGTAAATCTCGTTTCTAACCTCTTCGATTTCTACCGCGGTTAATGCCACTACCGGTACGTGTTTATTGAAGTTCCTAATACGTTTAGTAGTTTCCATTCCATTAATTCCCGGCATATTCAAATCCATTAGAATAAGGTCAAAATTTTCAGAAGATGCTTTTTCTATAGCTTCCACTCCATTGGAAGCCACTATGCATTCAAAATTTTGTTTTTCCAAAATTCTCCTGGTAACCACCTGGTTGATTCTATTATCATCTACCACAAGAATTTTTTGTTTTTCCTTTAAATTATCTAAATAAACCTCGTGGGCAAAACCGGCTTTTTTAGTAGGAGACTGATCCTCTTTAAGACTAAGACTAAAACAAAACAACGAGCCCTCGCCTTCTTTGCTTTTTAAATGAATTTGGGAATCAAACAATTCAAGCAAACGTTTAACAATAGGCAAACCAAGCCCCGTTCCCTGATAATTATAATTAGAAGATTTAAGTTGAGAAAATTCCTCAAAAATTACTTTCTGTTTACTTTTTGGAATCCCTATGCCATCATCTTTTACTTCAAAATAAACTACGGACCTGTCTTCCACCCGGGCCTGTAACTTAACACTTATAAAAACATTACCATTTTCGGTAAATTTTACCGCGTTCCCCACGAGGTTCATAAGTATTTGAGACAAGCGTACAGGATCACCAATTAGGTCTTCCGGTATTTTTTCGTCTATATGATAATGCACCTTGTTTTTATTCTGAAGACGGGTAAACTCGAAAGTATTTACAATACTTAACACCAGCTCCCTAATATTAAACGGAATATTCTCCAGCTTTACCTGGTTAGACTCCATTTTATTCATTTGTAGCACATCATTGATAAGTGCCAAAAGATAATCGGCTGAAAATTTTAATGATTTTAGATCGCTTTCATGTTTTTTCAGGCTTTTATCATCTAATAATAAGGAAGCAAGCCCTACTACACCATATAGTGGCGTTCGCAACTCGTGACTTACAGTGGAAAGGAATTCCGTTTTCAGTTTAGAAAGACGTTCTGCATTATCCCGGGAATCCCTTAGCTGGTTGTTCTTTTCCTTTAGCTGGTGAATAAGCTTTTTTCTATCCTGGTTAATTTTATTCAAGATTAAAAGAATGATAATTAGAATAAGAGAAGCAACTACCATAATGAGAATTTTTTCGGTAGATTTTGCGATTAATTCATCCTGATAAGCCTGCTCTTTCTTTGATATCTCCAGGTTTCGGCGATATTCATTTACATCAAACCGGGCATTGGCGGCTTCGATTTGTGCCAGTTTATCTTTTTCGAAAAGCTGAGCATTATAATTATCATATTTTTCAAGGCTTTTGTAAGCCGCTTCAAATTCCCCTTTTTCAAACAACATTGCGGCGTAATCTTTACAAATTAAAGAGGCAGGCAACACCAAAGAATCTTTTTCTGCCAGTTTTAAACCCTGGGTAAAATAATATTCAGCAGAATCGAGTGCATTCGTTTTATGGTGATATTTCCCTAATAACATATAAAGTTGAGAACGGGCATTATTATTTTCTTTACCCTCTAAAAGTTTGAGAGATTCATTAAGGTAAGGGTACGCCTGCGAATATTTCTTCTCATCCATATAAGTCCAGGCAATATTAACAGTGGGAATTAATTTTTCTTCCGGAACTTTTAAACTATCTGCCAGGCCAATTACCTTGTTATAATATGCAATCCCTTTTTCCTCATTACCCTTTTCTTCAGAATATATATTTCCTAAATTATTATAGATATAAATTAGTAAAGTATCGTTTTCCAAACTATGGGCAATCTTCAACGCTTTTACATAATTAGATTTTGCGCGCGGGTTATCTTTTAATTCATTGTAAGCTATCCCTAAGTAATTGTGAGCATGGAATTTGTAGTAATTATCTCCTGAATTTTCGGCGTGTTCAAGTAGAATATAGGCATGCTCAATACCATCCTTATAATTGTATTTGGTTAAATATTCTGTAGTAATCTCGGTTAAATGCTCAAGACTATCTTTAGAAACAGGCTTATTATTTTGCGCAGAAAGCAAATTAAAACCTATTAAACAAAAAGTAAGCAGAAGGTAATTATGTTTCAATATTCCAGTAAGTTAGGTTGTAGAAAAGGGTCTCGAAAATTACTTTATTTTTGCCAAATACACAAGATTTTCAGTATTTTACAGACAATTTTCTTAAAAAATATAATTGATGCTGAAAATATATTTTTATCTTTAAAATATGCAATACCCCTGGCATCTTTATCTCATGGGCGCGATGTATATCGTAGCCGGAACAATACACTTTATAAAACCTAAAATGTATATGCGTATTATGCCTCGCTATTTGCCTGCGCATAAAACTCTGGTTTTACTCAGCGGCCTGGCCGAAATCTTTCTTGGATTTATGCTATTCTTTCCTGAAACAAAAGATCTTGCGATCTACGGAATTATTTTAATGTTACTGGTTTTTCTCCTGGTACATTTCTATATGCTTTCCTCAAAAAAAGCCGGTGCCGGTATTCCAAAATGGGCTTTGTTGCTAAGGGTCCCACTGCAATTTTTTCTTATGTATTGGGCCTGGTTCTATTTACAATTTTAAAAGATGAAATCAGAAATTTTTAGTTTACCTGATGCAGAGCTGGAGTATTTCCCAAATTTTCTAAACAAAGAAAAAGCTGATCTTTTGCTCGAGAAGTTGTTAAAAGAAGTTCACTGGCAACAACAAAATATTAAGCTCTTTGGGAAAGAGATTCCGCAGCCACGCTTAACATCATTCTATGCCGAACAGGGAATTTCCTATACTTACTCCGGATTACAGCTTAAACCAAATAGTTTTTCAACTGAATTGTGGGAATTAAAACAAGCTACCGAAGAACTTTCAGGCTTTGATTTCAATACCTGCCTTGCCAATCTTTATCGGCATGGAAATGACAGCATGGGCTGGCACGCCGATGATGAAAAGGTGCTAGGTAAGAATCCCGTGATCGCTTCAATTAGTTTAGGAGGCATCAGAAGGTTTCAATTTAAACATAAAACCAATAAAGATTTAAAGGAAAGTATTGAACTACAACACGGCAGCCTGCTAATTATGAAAGGCAGTATGCAGCATTTCTGGAAACACCAACTCCCAAAAACTAAAAAAGAAGTTGCTCCCAGGATCAATCTTACTTTTAGGAAAATAAATTAAAAAAGCCATTGCGAATGGTGCTCCACAATGGCTTTTCTAAAATAATTTCAGGCTTAAATTTATCCGTAAATCTCATTTAATATTTTCGCTAAGCGTATGCCGCCTTTTTGCAATTGCTTTAGCACAGTTGGTAAATGCTTATACATATACTCGTAACCCAGCTTCTCTCCTACTTCAACCGAATCGTAAAGTTCATCTGCCATTTCGCGAGACTCATATACCCAGTCTATAACCTCACCTTTTTCAATAGCTTCTATTTGCGCTCGGCTTAGTGTGCGGCTATTTTCAGCAAGTTCGGTATAACTCATCTGGTAAGAATCTATCATTTGGCTATCCCAAACCCTGTGAATATTAGAACCCTCATTGTACCAACGCACCTGTATATCGTTTCCACCTTTATCAGCTCCTCTTCCTACGTGAAAAGGCTGATGAAGGTCACCCACAAAATGCACCAACATTTTAAGGTAGAATTGTTTGTCTTCTTTAGAGGCATTTTCGTCCTTTAAAACCTCTTTACATTTTAAAATTGCCTGGTATAGATCTCCCTTAGGATTTGCGGTTTCTTCATTATATTTTTCCTCATCTGGAGCTAGATTCACGTAATGCCATGGCCCATATTTTCTAAAATCTGGATCACTTTTAATATCATCGGCATAATTTGCTACAAAAGCTAAGCCCTGTCCGTTTAAAATTTTATCAATTGCTTTTTTAGCTTTCTTGTTCAAATAGTTTTCAGCTATTTCTCCGGTAGCACGGTGTCCCGTTTTCCCCCAGTCATTATCATTGGCAAAACCAGCGTTTCCCATCAATAATACAAAAGCTAACATCAGTAATTTTTTCATCTATAGATTTTTTTAAAGATTAACGAAGATAAAAGCCTATCTCCATCATATTTTTTGCAAATATAATGAAGCCCATATTTTTTATATGTTAAATCTTTTCCAGGTTTAAACTAATATAATATATTTATGATATCAATTTAATATCAACCAATTTTAGAACATCATGACTCAGGAAAAAGAACTCAAGGCCTCAAACGGTTATATAATGCTGTTTGTTTTTTTAATTTTATTCTTTGGAAGCATTATAGGTTTCATTGTACTCAGCAATGCCTGGTTTATTCTTGGAATAATTATCGCACTATTTATCCTTCCCGGACTTATTCTGGTTAATCCAAACGGTTCCAGGGTACTTTTACTTTTTGGAGATTATAAAGGCACGGTTAAGCAAAACGGACTCTTTTGGGTAAACCCTTTTTACACCAAAAAGAAAATTTCTCTCCGCGCCAGAAACTTTGACAGTGAACGCCTAAAAGTGAACGATAAGTTGGGAAACCCAGTAATGATAAGCACTATCCTGGTTTGGAGGGTACGCGATACTTATAAAGCCTCTTTTGATGTTGATAATTTTGAAAATTTTGTAGTGGTACAAACAGATGCTGCGGTTAGAAAACTTGCCAGTCTATATCCTTATGATAATTTTGCCGACGAAGGTTTAGATGAAGATATCACCTTGCGTTCCAGCGTAAATGAAGTTAGTGATGCTCTGGAAAAAGAGCTGGAAGAACGCTTACATATAGCAGGAATTGAGGTTCTGGAAGCTAGAATTGGTTACCTGGCTTACGCCAACGAGATTGCCAGTGCGATGTTAAAACGCCAACAAGCAACAGCAATTGTTGCTGCCCGACACAAAATTGTTGAGGGTGCGGTGAGTATGGTAGAAATGGCCTTACATCAGCTAAACGAAAAAGAATTAGTAGACCTTGATGCCGAAAGACGTGCAGCAATGGTTAGCAATTTAATGGTGGTTCTTTGTAGTGATAAAGACGCTACACCCGTAGTTAATGCCGGTACTTTAAATCATTAAAAATGCCTATGAGACATTTAAAGTTTAGTTTAATCTTAATTTTCCTAGGAAGTTTTAGCTCCTTCGCCCAGGAAACAACATTTTCTGAAGAAGAGATTGCTATAGATAAATTTACCGATGGAACTCTCACAATGCCTTCTGATGTTAAAAATCCTCCTTTGGTTATTTTTATTCAGGGCTCGGGCTTAACCAATCGCGATGGCAACCAAAGTGGTATGCAGAGTAATTTTTCAAAAAAAATTGCTCATCAATTAGCTGAAAATAAAATTGCAAGTTTCAGATTTGATAAACGAAGTATTAAAGCAAAGGAGTTAAACCTGGAGACAATTTCATTTGACGACTTTATAACCGATGTAGAAAATATTCTTAGCTACTTTAAAAAAGAAAACTTCAGCAAATATGTTATTGCAGGACATAGTCAGGGTTCGTTAATAGGTATGATTGCTGCAAAAGATAATGCAGATGCTTTTATCTCGCTTGCGGGCCCAGGAGAAAGTATTGATTCTCTTTTAGCCAAACAACTTTCAGCACAATTACCTCAGCTAAAAGATGATATCACGAAAAGTTTACAGGAAATTAAGATAACCGGAAGTACTTCAGATTACCCGAAGATCTTTCAAATGGTTTTACATCCTAAAAATCAAGCTTTTTTATCTTCCTGGATGAAATATGATCCTTCAGAAGAAATTGCCAAACTTAAAATTCCCGTTTTGGTGATAAACGGAACAAATGATGCCCAGGTAAAAGAAGAACAAGCCAAAATTCTGCATAAAGCTGCTCTTAATTCCGAATTAGTATTATTGGAGAATATGAACCACGTTTTTCGTGAAATAGTTTCTAATGATTTGACTAAAAACTACCAGACATATAATAATCCTGAATTACCCTTGCATCCCGAATTAATTCCGGTTTTAACCGATTTTATTAAAAATCTGGAAATTAAATAAAATGAGTAATAAAAAAGCATTCGCCCTTAGAGTTGACGAAAAGATGCTGAAAGCCATTGAAAAATGGGCTGCTGATGAATTCAGGAGTACCAATGGGCAGATCGAGTGGATGCTAAATAAAGCACTTAAAGAAGCAAATCGCCACCCTAAGAATAAAAAAGAAGAATAATGGAATACAAAATAGTTTTCTCAGACATTGACGGGACTTTATTAAACCATGACAGGGCATTATCTCCTGCTACAATTTCAACGATAAAAAATTTAAAAGATAAGCTGCCCTTCGTGCTCATTTCGGCAAGAATGCCGGCAGCGATGAGACACCTTCAGGCAGATCTGGATATAAACGAGCAACCCATAATTTGCTACAATGGTGGATTGATCTTAGTGAATGGAAAAGCGGTGAGTTCTACTGAAATTCCAATAAACACGCTTGAAAATCTTTGTGATTTTAATAAGAATATGAATTGCCATTTAAGCCTTTACCATAGTGACGAATGGTATGTTCCGCAGTATGATCAATGGGCGGCGCGTGAAGAAAACAACACCAAAGTAAAACCGGAAATTAAGTCAAATAGAGATGTGCTTTCTTCCTGGAAAAAAGACAATAAAGGTGCGCACAAAATCATGGCCATGGGAGATGAAGCGCATATAGATGAAATTAAAGATTTTCTTTCCCAAAACTTCCCAGATCAATTGCATTTATACCGTTCTAAACCCACTTATCTGGAAATTGCTAACAAAGAAATTTCAAAACTTACTGCAATTAAATTTCTTCTTAAAAATCATTTTGATCTAAGTCCTGAACAAACTATTGCATTTGGCGACAACTATAACGACGTAGAAATGATAAAAGGCGTAGGTATGGGCGTAGCAGTTGGAAATGCAAGAAAAGAAGTGCTGGAAGTTGCTAATATTGTAACGCAAAGTGGTAAAGAGGATGGAGTTGCAAATAGTTTAAAAGAATTGTTTAAAATCAATGTACAGGATTAGTGACAATCCTTAAGAAGAGTTTAAGAAAAATTGTATTTTGGCGCCGCTTAAAACTTTTCTAATGCAAGATACACCTGTTTTTACCAATGATGCGATAGTATTCGGACTTTTAATGCTCGCCCTGGGTTTTGTGTTTGTCACTTCTTCCCAAAAAGAGGGGTTCTGGAAAAAATTCTATGCAGTTGTTCCTGCACTTCTCATGTGCTATTTAATTCCGGCGATTTTTAATTCGCTTGGATTAATAGATGACAGCACCTCTCAACTTTATTTCGTGGCCAGTCGCTACCTCTTACCTGCCTCCCTGGTTTTAATGACACTTAGTATAGATCTAAAAGCCATTTTTAACCTTGGGCCAAAAGCACTTATTATGTTTTTTGCAGGTACCGTTGGAATTATCGTTGGTGGTCCGCTTGCCATTTTAATTGTTTCAGCAATTTCTCCTGAAACTGTTGGCGGCGTTGGCCCAGATGCCATTTGGCGTGGTCTTTCTACCATTGCGGGAAGCTGGATTGGCGGTGGAGCTAACCAGGCAGCAATGCTGGAAATATATGAGTATAACCCAGAACTGTACGGTGGGATGGTACTGGTAGATATCGTAGTAGCTAACTTGCTCATGGCAGGTTTACTTATGGGTATTGGAAAAAGCGAAAAAATTGATGAATGGCTAAAAGCAGACAACTCAGCTATAACCGAACTTAAAAATAAAGTTTCCAATTATGCTGCCAGCGTAACCCGAAATCCAAGCCTGCCAGATTATATGGTGATGTTAGGGCTTGCTTTTGTTGCGGTTGGGCTCGCACATTGGGGAGCCGATGAGATTTCAGCATATTTATTAGCAAATTTTGAAATTTTCAACGATAGCAAAAGTGCACTTTCTTCCTTCTCTTCTTCTTTTTTCTGGATGATCACTATCGCAACAGCTATTGGTATAGCTCTTTCTTTCACTAGATTTAAAAAGTACGAGGGCGCCGGTGCCAGTAAATTAGGAAGTATTTTTATTTATATTCTTGTAGCAACCATTGGTATGAAAATGGACCTGGGCATGGTTTTCGACAATCCGGGTCTCATCGGCATCGGACTTATATGGATGTCTATCCACGTGATTTTTCTATTTGGTACCGCCAAACTTATTAAAGCACCTTATTTTTTCCTTGCGGTAGGCAGCCAGGCTAATGTTGGAGGAGCAGCATCAGCACCTGTTGTTGCAGCGGCATTTCACCCATCCCTTGCGACCGTAGGAGTATTACTTGCGGTTTTTGGATATGTAGTAGGTACCTATGGTGCAATTCTAACTACTATTTTAATGCAAATCGCAGCCGGGAGTTAGTTTAAAATAGAAAATTATAAGATATTTGCCGCCTGAATCAGAAACCTGAAACCAGCTTGATTCTGAACACAACAAATCAGGAAAACACAAAAGAAGATTGATCAACTTGTGAAAATTCCTACATCGAAAGAAAATTAGAAACAAATGAAAAAAATTAGCATTCTTTTACTGGCAATTATTGCCCTAAGTTCTTGTAACAATAAAGAAAGCAACCTTACCGTAAACGCCAATATTGAAGGCCTTAAGAAAGGAACGGTTTATCTTCAAAAGATAGAAGATACGCTTATGGTAGATGTAGATTCGGTAGAAGTTAACGGCAATGCTAATATAAGCCTGGAAGCTTTCATTGAAAGTCCGCAAGTGATGTACCTTTATCTTAAAAAGGTAGACAACTCTCAGTACGACGATCGCATAGATTTCTTTGCTGAAGAAGGAGAGGTGACCATTAATACCACTCTAGAAAAGTTTGTAACTGATGCAGAGATAATCGGTGCAAAAAACCAGGAAAAACTGGAAGAATATCGTAAAATGATGACGCGTTTTAATGACAAAAACCTGGAGTTAATTAAGGAAAATTTTGAAGCACAGAAGGAAGAAAATGAAGAAAAATTAATAGAAGTAAATAAGCAATATGAAAGCTTGCTTAAAAGAAAATATCTTTACACAGTAAACTTCGCTATTAACAACAAAGACCTGGAAGTGGCTCCTTATTTAGCCCTTTCTGAAGTTTTTGATGCTAATATTAAATACCTGGATACTATTTATAATTCTTTGGAACCAAAGGTGAAAAAATCTATGTACGGGAAAGAGTTAAAAGATTTCCTAAAGGAGCGAAAAGAAGAACAAAAAGAAATAGAAAATATTAAGACTGAAGAAACAGATACCACTGAAGAAAGTGTGAGTTAATTCAGCATTTTATTTAAGAAACTAAAAGCCCGCAATTAAAAAATTGCGGGCTTTTTTATTATATCATTTCTAAGAACACAGTGATTTCATATCTATTTTCACAATAAAAACTTATACTTGTTATCTTATTCAGCTTAATAGCATCATAATATTGAAAAATTCTTTGTAAAATGGAAACCACCACGAAAAATCGTTGGCTAATTGCCGCTTCTGCAGTTTTTATTCATATATCTATTGGGGCGGCATACGCTTACAGCGTTTACACGCAACCTCTTGTTGAAACAAAAGGATGGTCTATGGCTTCGGTTACCACTGCATTCACGATAATGATGGTTCTTGGTGGAGGTTCCGCAGCATTATTCGGAAAATTTGTAGAGAGAAGTGGTCCACGAAAATCGGCCATGTTAGCCGCGGTATTATTTGGATTGGGCCAGGCAGGGTCTGGTTTCGCAATTTCTATGGATTCCTTAACAGGTTTTCTGCTCTCTTACGGGCTTCTAAGCGGCCTTGGGCTTGGAATTGGCTATATAGCGCCGGTTTCAACATTAGTGAAGTGGTTTCCAGATAAACGGGGGCTGGCAACAGGAATGGCAGTGCTTGGTTTTGGTACCGGCGCATTAATAACCGCACCGGTAGCGGCAAGCTTAATAGAATCTATAGGGATAAGTTATACTTTCTATATTTTAGGAATCTCCTATTTTGTTTTAATGACACTTGGTGCATCTTATATAGCTCCACCCCCAAGAAACTGGATGCCGGCAGGAATGAAAGCAGCCGTAAAAGCCGGAACCAGGAAAATCAAAAAGGACTTATCGCAAGCAACATCTGGCGAAGCTGTAAGAACTAAGCATTTTTGGATGCTATGGACTATGATGCTCATTAATACCAGTGCAGAGATCATGATGATCTCGGTAGCATCTCCAATGGCCCAAAACATCGTTGGGTTATCAGCCGGGGCGGCTGCCACAATGGTAGGGATTATGGGAGTATTTAATGGTGGCGGAAGATTAGGCTGGGCAGCAGCCTCAGATTATATTTCCCGCCCAAAGGTTTTTATTATTTTCTTTATCATTCAGCTAGCTGCCTTTATTACACTGCCAATCATTACCAGTGCATTCATTTTTCAAATTTTCATCTTTCTTGTGGTAAGTTGCTACGGTGGCGGATTCTCTAATCTTCCGGCTTTTATAGGCGATCTCTTCGGCACTAAAGAACTGGGAGCAATACATGGTTATCTTTTAACCACGTGGTCTTTGGGCGGACTTATAGGTCCTACCCTGGTCTCACAGATCTACACGAGAACTGGAAGTTATACCCCCGTATTTTATGTTTTTACCGGGTTAATCATCATTGCACTTATCATTAGCATATTATTAAACAGAAGTATTCAAAAAGTTAAAAGCAAGGAAGAAAAACTTCAATACGAGACTGCAACCCCGGAATAATCAATCCTTTTGAAGTTTCTACTAAGTATCGACCTTTAATATTTTATTGGCTAAGATTGGTTTCCTGTTTTTCTAAATTTGAGAAAATCCAAACCATGAATCAAAAAGTACTTGAAGAAAACAACTACGATCTTATTTGCGTGGGTGGCGGAATTATGAGTGCCACGCTCACATTAATGTTGAAATTAGTTGATCCAAAGCTTAAAATAATCATATTTGAAAAGCTAGGTGAGGTAGCTAAAGAAAGTTCTGGGGCGTGGAACAACGCCGGCACGGGCCATTCTGCCTTATGCGAACTTAATTACACGCCAGAAAAACCCGATGGTAGCATAGATATTAGCAAAGCCATTGAAATATTCAGCCAGTTTGAAACCAGTAAACAATTTTGGGCCTACCTGGTAGAACAAAATCTGGTAAAAGATCCTAAAAATTTTATCCATTCGGTACCACATCATAGCTGGGTGACGGGAAATGATAATATTGAATTTCTTAAAAAGCGTTTTAAAGCTTTAACTCAAACAGCAATGTTTGAAGAAATGAAGTTTTCTGAAAACTCGGAGAAACTAAAAGAATGGTTCCCATTAATTGTTGAAGGACGAGAGAATGAGAAAATGGCCGGCACAAGGATGGAAATTGGAACCGAGGTTAATTTTGAAGCGATCACGCAACAGTATATCAAGATTTTAGAAGAACAATTTAATGTACCGGTTTTAAGAAATACAGATGTTTTAGACGTAGACCCAGATGAAAACCTGGAGTGGACGGTAGAAGCTCAAAATTTAGATACTGGAGAAGTAACTTATTATGATGCAGAACACGTGTTTATTGGTGCCGGTGGTGGCGCTCTACCCTTACTTCAAAAGGTAGAGATCGAAGAAAAAGATGGTTATGGCGGCTTTCCGGTAGATGGACAGTGGTTAGTATGTAAAAACCGAGAGGTAATTGAAAAACATTTAGGGAAAGTTTATAGTAAAGCGGGGCCAGACGCTCCACCAATGTCTACACCGCACTTAGACACACGATATATAAACGGAAAACAAGAGTTGCTTTTTGGACCATTTGCAGGATTTACCACTAAATTTTTAAAAGAAGGTTCTATCATGGATCTTCCCTTAAGTATCAATAAAGACAATATCCCCTCTATGTGGGGAGTTTTTTGGCACAATCTACCACTTACCAAATACCTTATGAAACAGGTCACCATGGATCATTCAGACAGGATGGATGATCTTAGAAAATTTATAAAAGATGCAAGGGCCGAAGATTGGGAGTTAAAAGTAGCCGGAAAAAGGGTGCAAATTATCAAGAAAGATGAAGAGCAAGGCGGCGTACTAGAATTCGGTACCGATGTAGTACATAGCAAAGATGGTTCTATAACTGCTTTACTTGGTGCTTCTCCGGGAGCTTCAGTAGCAGTTTCTATTATGCTGGAAGTTATTAATACTGCTTTTCCGGAAAAAGTAAAATCTAAAGAATGGCAACAGAAACTTTCAGAAATGATTCCTTTCTGGAATAAGAATATTGAGGGAAATGAAGCTGAATTCAAAAAAGTACAGGCCAATTCTTCCAAAAAACTGGAGCTCGATGTTCTGCATTAACTTTCAATAGCAGCTTTAATACAGAAGTATACAAAATAAAAAATCCCCTTCAATTCTGAAGGGGATTTTTTTGAGCCGATGGAGGGACTCGAACCCACGACCTGCTGATTACAAATCAGCTGCTCTAGCCAGCTGAGCTACATCGGCCAGTAATTTTTATAGCGCGTTGATCTTCGCTATAAGAGCTTCAGCTTTTGCTTCCAACTCTTTTTCTATTGCTTTAAAATGTTGTTTTTTATTCTCAACATCTTTTTGGTTGATCTTAGTGATCAATTCGTCAAAATCTGCAATGGCTTCGTCTACAATCGCTTCAGTTTTAGATGCGTCTTCAGGGTTAGCCATTTGATGTATGTATGCGGCATCAATAATGTCTCCCATTACATAATTCACATCTCTTTTTAATAATCTTTTACTTGCCATATCACTTAAATTTCGGCTGCGAATTTAGTATATTTTTCAATACAAATAACCTTAGCCCTAAAATTATTTTTCCTGAATTTTCTTTAAGGAATTAAGTGCTTCGGGAATGTGCTGGGAAGCCCCCATGCTATTGAATCTATGTATTAACCTTTTATCTTTATCAAATACAAAAGTTTCTCGTCCTGGTAATAGCCCCATTAAACCTGCTTTTACACCAAAAGCTTTTCGGGCTCGTTTTTCTTTGTCAGAAAGTAGCACGTATGGTAGCTTATGTTTAGAAGCGAACTTTTTATGCGAGTTTTCATTATCGGTACTTATTCCAATAACCTCAGCTCCCAAATCCTGAAATTCTTCATAATGATCACGAAAACTACAAGCTTCTTTAGTGCAGCCCGGTGTAAAATCTTTTGGATAGAAAAATATAACCAGAGCCTTGTCTTCCAGCCTCGAAAAATGAAAGTTCTCCCCTTCCTGGTCTTTTAAGGTTAATCTCGGTAATTTATCGCCAATTTTAAGTGCCATCTATTCTCCTTTATAGGTTACATAATTTCTTGGAGTCTCATAGAGGGTAATCTCCAAATCCAATTCGGGTTTTAACTTTGCCCTGATTTTATTCCAAATCACCACCGTAATATTTTCAGCAGTTGGATTAAGTTCATCAAAAGGAGCCACCTCTTCGTTTAAGTTCTTATGATCAAAAGGCACTTCCACTTCTTCGTAAATTAGGTCCTTGAGTCTTTTTAGATCCATCACAAAACCCGTTTCAGGGTCTATTTCACCGGTCACTTTTACTATTAAATCGTAATTATGCCCGTGGTAATGCGGATTGCTGCATTTCCCAAAAACCTTCAGGTTTTTTTCATCGCTCCAATCTTTACGGTAGAGCCTGTGCGCCGCATTAAAATGAGCTTTTCTGTGTACACTTAACCTCATTTTTGAATGCTTGTATAGTATTTATCGAAAATAATCTTGAACCATTCGGTATAAACTCCGGGATTCACTTCCATATCAGATTTAATTTCACCGAGGCTCATCCATTTCCAGTTAGCCACTTCATCGGGATTAGGGTCTGGATCATCTTCGTAGTTTCCAATAAGAATATAATCGAACTCATGTTCTGTAAGCCCGTTATCAAAAGGAGCTTTATAAATAAAATTCATCACTTCCTTTAGTTCGGTACTAAAGCCCATTTCTTCCTGAAGTCTTCTTTTTCCGGCAGTAATATTGCTTTCTCCTTCCCTTTGGTGACTACAGCAAGTGTTGGTCCATAAACCAGGAGAATGATATTTGGAATGTGCACGCTGCTGGATCATCAATTCGTCTTTTTCATTAAAAACAAAGACTGAAAATGCCAGGTGCAACAAAGCTTTTTCGTGAGCTTCTATCTTTTCCATCAAGCCAATCTGCTCGCCTTTCTCGTTAACTAATACTACGTTATCTGTTCCCATTTTTTTCTTTGAATGCCAAATGTACGAAATGAAGCGCGGCTTTTACAAGTCCACATTTCCTAAAATTATGTTGCAATTATTATTCCCAATAAGGCTTTAAAACTAATTTAAACCCTTCTCCGAATATAAATCACAATCTATACTGAGGATAAATTCTGAACGTCGGTTTTTTCTCTGCTCTTCTTCGGGACAGTTATTATTATTTCCGCAATAATTAACCAATTCAGTTTCCCCATAACCTCTTCCTGTAATTCGTGAACCAGAAATCCCTTTTTCAATTAAATATTGAATTGTAGCTTCAACTCTTCTTTGAGAAAGCTGCATATTATATTCATCATTAGCCCTGCTATCGGTATGTGATCTTATGTCCAGCAAGAGAGCGGGATGAGTGTTCATGAATTTTACTATACTGTCTAAAGCAGGTTTATCTTTAGTTCTTATTTCAGCCTTATCCAGGTCAAAATGAATGGGATCTAAGCTCAAGGCTCCCGTAAGATCGTCGCCAACTTTAGCATCAACTACCGGCAAGCCTTTCCTATTCCCAAATTCCAATGAATTTTTTCTTCGTTTTACTTCTGCGGCATAAAAACTCCAGTTAAAAAAAGCGCGCATCGCTGCAACATGATGAGGATCTCTTCCATAAATACTATGTCCCGCCTGGTACATTACCAATCCATTTTCTGTATTCCCATAAGCGTGGCCGTAGGCAGTAATCACTGCAGTATCTTCGGCAATTTCAGGAATATCGGGCGCATTAGAATCTATTACAATTTTCTTTGTTTCCTTTCGCCACCTGTTTATTTTCTTCGGAAGAAAAATTCTTTCCGAGCCGTTTAGATGAGCCTCATCCGGGCTTCCAATATATTGCGCTACCGGATCTGCCGGCAATAAATTTTGATAAGGCGGTGTGCCGTGTCTATGTTTTTTATAGGGAATTAAACCTGCACTTTGAGCTCCCGGAAACCCGGAACTTAAAAAATTTAACTGAATAAATTCTGTGCTATCACTATTTTCCAGTTTAATATTTCCGGTAAGATTTTCTAATTTACTTACTGCGTGGCAACCCGCCCAAATGGCTCCTTTATATTTCTTATTCCATTTATATAGATTCTTATGAGAATTAAAGCCGGGATCGGCGTGGGGCATTACAAAAATATCATCGCAAATTCCAAGATCTTCAGGGCTTTTCCAATTTTTCCTATTGCTTCCACCGTAAGCATCTACAGGGATTGCTGCAGCTTTAAAAAAAGGCACAGCAATATGCCCATTTTCCCTATCCAGTGTCCATCTGGGCGTTACGGATAAGCTTGTAAAAACCGGAACTTTAACCGATTCCTCCAAATACATTCCCGCAACTCCTTTTTCTTCCCACGCGCTAATTAATTCCCTAATATCATCAGTTAAATAGGAAACGGGGATAATAAATGCCCCACCCCTAAAGGTTGTGTCGCGATAGGTAAAATCGGCAGCATCTTTTGTTTTCTTTGGGTTAATGCACCATTTAATTTCAATCTCTTCATTCTTCAACAAACTATAGATCAATCCATAAGGCTGTATAGAGTTTTCTACAGTTTGTGGATTTGAACCCATATTTATCACATAAGCTCCCTTTGCTATTTGTTGTTCGCCAGGTTGTGCGTAAAAAATTAGACCCTTCAATAAAACAGCCCCAACAACCATTATTATTCTAAAAAATTGCCCCATAATGTAAAATTACTGAATGTTTTCAAAGCCTAAAGTTTTTGACAGATTTTTGAGAAAAGCTTCAGGTATGTTATCATCAGGAGCTTTTAAATAATCCTTAATTTTCCTTAAAATAATAGTACTTTTGCAGCTCTAAATTATCTGGGGTTAACTCCGGGAATTAGCGTTTTACCAAAGAGGTTTTCTTAGCTTTACTATACAACAGGCAGGAAACCCATTAATATTTTTATAGATGAAGAGTTTTCAAAAAGAACTAAAGCGAAGAAGAACTTTTGGGATCATTTCCCACCCCGATGCGGGTAAAACCACACTTACTGAAAAGTTACTGCTTTTTGGTGGTGCTATTCAGGAAGCCGGGGCTGTAAAATCTAATAAGATCAAAAAAGGCGCGACCAGTGACTTTATGGAAATTGAACGTCAAAGAGGAATCTCGGTAGCGACTTCGGTTTTAGCTTTTGAATATAGAGATATAAAGATTAATATACTGGATACTCCGGGTCACAAGGATTTTGCTGAAGACACTTTTAGAACCTTAACTGCGGTAGATAGTGTGATCGTGGTGATAGATGTTGCCAAAGGTGTCGAGGAACAAACTGAAAAACTGGTAGAGGTTTGTAGGATGCGAAACATCCCGATGATCGTTTTCATTAATAAAATGGACCGGGAAGGGAAAGATGCCTTTGAATTACTTGATGAGATTGAACAAAAATTAAACCTTACCGTAACTCCTTTAAGTTACCCAATTGGAATGGGTTACGACTTTAAAGGAATCTATAATATTTGGGAAAAGAATGTAAACCTATTTACCGGCGATCCTAAAAAAGATATTGAAGATACTATTAAAATTTCTGATTTAACTTCTAATGAATTAGATGAATTAATTGGTAGTACTGCCGCAGATAATTTAAGAGAAGAACTGGAACTCGCCCAGGGTGTTTATCCTGAATTTGACAAAGAAGCTTACCTGGAAGGCCGATTACAACCGGTGTTTTTTGGTTCGGCTTTAAATAACTTTGGAGTTCGGGAATTATTAGATTGCTTTATTAATATCGCTCCCACTCCAAGACCTAAAGAAAGTGAAGAACGTGTAGTTAAACCAGACGAAGATAAATTTACCGGCTTTGTGTTTAAGATCCACGCGAATATGGATCCTAAGCATCGTGATAGGCTTGCTTTTATAAAGATTGTTTCCGGAAAATTTGAGCGAAATAAAGCTTACTTGCACGTGAGGCATAATAAAAATCTTAAGTTTTCCAGCCCAAATGCCTTTTTTGCTGAAAAGAAAGAAATTGTAGATGTTTCATATCCCGGTGATATTGTTGGTTTACACGATACCGGCAATTTCAAAATTGGCGATACGCTTACCGAAGGTGAAAATTTAAATTACCGCGGAATTCCAAGTTTCTCTCCAGAGCATTTTAGATATATCAACAACGCCGATCCTATGAAATCAAAGCAGCTTGCCAAAGGAGTTGACCAGTTGATGGATGAAGGTGTAGCCCAACTTTTTACCCTGGAATTAAACGGAAGAAAAATTATAGGAACCGTGGGAGCACTTCAGTTTGAAGTTATTCAATACAGGTTAGAACACGAATACGGTGCTAAATGTACCTACGAAAACCTAAACGTTTACAAAGCCACCTGGGTAGAAGCCGAAGATGAAAAAAGTGAGGAATTTAAAGACTTTAAAAGGCTAAAATCCAAGTTCCTTGCGAAAGACAAAAAGGGACAATTGGTGTTTTTAGCAGATTCTCAATTCTCTTTACAAATGACCAGGGATAAATATCCGAATATTAAATTTCATTTTACTTCAGAATTTTAAGCTTCTGATTCTAAACTATTAAGGAATAAGAAAAAAGAAACCTACTAACACGCTGTATTAAATAGGAGTTAATTTCATATATTTTCAGCGTAATTGAGGTTTTATGAATGCAATAGATGAACTCGTTTCCCAGTTCGCTTCGGCGGTTTGGGGACTTCCTTTGGTAATTTTATTAATTGGCGGCGGATTTTACCTGCTTATTTTATCTAATTTCCTTCCATTTAGGTACCTGGGACATTCATTAGATCTTCTGCGCGGGAAATATAATAATCCCAATGATCCCGGGGAAATCAATCATTTTCAATCGCTTTCTACTGCCCTCTCCTCTACTGTAGGAATGGGAAATATTGCCGGCGTAGCCGTGGCTATAGCTTTGGGTGGTCCGGGAGCTATTTTCTGGCTTTGGGTTAGCGCTGTGGTTGGTATGGCTACGAAGTTCTTTACCAATACCCTGGCAGTAATGTACAGAGGCAGGGATACACAAGGAAATATTCAGGGTGGAGTAATGTACTTTATTGAAGAAGGTCTAGGAAAGAAATGGAAGTTTCTGGCCATCTTTTTCAGTGTGGCAGGCCTTATTGGTGCTTTACCCGTTTTCAATGTAAATCAACTTACGCAAGCTATAAATTACATTCTTTTAGAACCAAATGATATTCCTACCGGTTTTGGCACGAATCTAATTATCGGTATTATTTTGGTGATTCTTACGTCAGTGGTGATTCTTGGTGGATTGCAAAGAATAAGCAAGACCGTTTCTAAACTGGTGCCGGCAATGGTGGCGCTTTATTTTATTTCGGTAATTATTATTTTAATTGTAAACTTTGACGTTGTTCCTTATTATTTCTCCTCAATTTTTACTGATGCTTTTGCGGCAGAAAATTATAAAGGCGAACCAATGCTTGGCGGCGTGCTGGGTGGTTTAATTATTTTAGGAGTAAGAAGAGGTGCTTTTTCTAACGAAGCCGGGATAGGAACCGCTACAATGGCTCATGGAGCCAGTAAAACTTCAGAGCCGGTCAGAGAAGGTCTGGTAGCAATGTTAGGGCCGGCGATAGACACTTTAATAGTGTGTACACTTACCGCACTCGCTATTTTAGTGACCGGAATTTGGCAAACTACAGATGTAAATGGGGTAAGCCTTACTGCAGCTGCTTTTGAAGATTCAATTCCGTATGTTGGAGATTATCTTTTATTGCTCTGCATCTCCGCTTTTAGTATTTCGTCCTTATTTTCTTTTTCTTACTACGGAACAAAATGTCTCTCTTATTTGGCCGGTGCAGAAAACAAACATTATTACAATTATTTCTATATTATAAGTATTCTTTTGGGAGCCACAACTTCTTTGAGTATGATGATTAATCTTATTGATGGATTCTTTGCCCTTATGGCAATTCCAACCATGATTTCCACCTTAATTCTGGCTCCAAGAGTGATGAAAGCTGCAAGAATTTATTTTAAGAAACTTAAAGAATAATTTTTATTTCTTATCCAGAACCTGAAAAACCTTTAGCTTTTTACCGGTTAATTTTTCTAGCAGATCGCCTTTTCGCAAAGTGCCCCAAATCTCAAGTTCGGGATCACTATGGGTGGTAATTAATAATTCTATAGTTTCTTCTTTATTATTTATTTCCAGCTTTTGTACGTTTTGATAGTGACTGCGATCTAAACCATCGGCAACTCTTAAGATAGCCGAAAGCTTTTTCACTCTTTTCCGTAACTTTTCATTCAACTGTTTGTACGGTTTATGGCGCTTACGCGGTTTAGATTTTCTATGATACCTACTTACATTAGCCATAATATTGATCTCATCTTCTTTAAAACCGAGTAGGTCTGAATATTTAATAAGATATAAAGCATGTTTATGGTGTTTTCGGTAGGAAATATAATAACCTATATCGTGCATTAAACTGGCATATTCCAACAGCTCCCTATCTGACTCTTTTAAATTTAATTCTTCTTTAAATTCATCAAAAAACTGTAACGAAAAATTAGTCACGTGCCGGGAATGTGCTTCAGCCCAATTGGTCTTTCGCAGTAATTCGTAGATACTTCTTCGGCGTGGATCTTTAAAATTAGCTACAAGGTCCAGGTTAAGCTGCTCCTTCTTATTTTCGATATAATTAAGGATCATACCCTCCCGAAGTGCTCCTTCCGAAATTTTAATATTTTCAAGGTCTAATTTCTCTATAAGAAATTTCACTAAAACCATCCCGGGGTTGATAATATCTATTCTTTTTTCATCGAGATCTTTTTCCTTCTTTCTTTGCTTGCGATCCAGTTTTATAAAATCCGAATACAAATCATTAAAATCGTTCGTAGAAAACTCAAGTTCATTTAGGCTTCTCTCTGCAGTTAAAGATTTTCTACTGGCCACCATCTCGGCAATGTTTTCCATAGTGCCCGAAGAACCTATAATGGTTTTTACCTTATGCTTTTTGGCCAATTTGATTATTTCAGAAAGTTCCTTTTTAAAGTGATCTTGAAGCTTTTTAATATCCTTTTCTGTAATAGGATCTGATTCTACAAATGCGGCAGCCATCCTGGCAACTCCCAATTTTAAGCTATTGTAATAAATAAATTCCTTGTCGTTGCCAATAATAAATTCCACACTACCTCCACCAATATCTGCCATAAGCACCATTTCTTCATTTAAAACGATACTGTGCATTATAGCAAGGCCAATCATTTCGGCTTCCATTTTCCCTGAAATGGCGCGCACTCTTATTCCAATATCTTCGCCAACCTCTTTAATAAAATCACCTCCATTTTCTGCTTCCCGAATAGCACTGGTAGCAAAAGCAAGAATATTCTCTACGTTATGGCTATCACACAAGAATTTAATGCGTTTAAGCGCTTCTAATCCCCTGTCCATAGCTTCGCGACTCAATCTGTCTTCCAGGCCTTTTTCCGCCAGGCTAACCATTTCTTTCAGTTTATTAACTGTTCGAAAACTGCCATCAGGATAAATATCGACCAAAACGGCATGAAAGGAATTGGTTCCAAGATCTATTGCCGCTATTCTTTTGGTTGGTTCAGAGTTATTTTGCTTATCGGTCATTATTCAGAAGGTTTAAGCTGAAGAAAAAAATGATTTACAATACTTCTAAGTTAGGCAATATTTATAAAATCTATTTTCTTAGGAAAAAACCAATAAAAAACCCCGCAGATTAAAATATCTGCGGGGTTTTAAAGTATATTTTTTGCCTAATTAAGCCTGGCCGGTTGGTCCAAAATTTAACGGCATTGGCGCCTTTTCGTAATCTCTAATTTCGCCATGGGCTTTTTCAAAACGTTGAATATTGTCGTTTAAAGCTTTTAATAATCTTTTGGCGTGTTGCGGAGTTAATATAATTCTCGATTTCACCTTGCTTTTAGGCCTTCCAGGCATGATGTTCACAAAATCTACCACAAATTCTGAAACCGAATGATTGATTATAGCTAAATTAGAATAAGTTCCTTCTGCTACTGCTTCATCCAGCTCTATATTTATTTGACCTTTCTTAGGTTTCTTCTTTTCTTCACTCATAATATTATATCGAATTTTATTAAATACTTCTAATTTGTATCGGAAAGCCCCGATGCCTTTATTTAAGGTGAAATATAAAAGTACAAAAAATCCCGACTATAGGTCGGGATTCCTTATTTTATAAAAAGAAAAGAGCCGCTTTTGCGGCTCTTTTCATAGGCATTAGTTATAATTAACTTCTTGCTTGTGTTCCATCATTTCGTCAAATTCTTCTTTAGAACCAACGATAATGCTATCGTACTTGCGCATACCTGTTCCTGCAGGAATTCTATGTCCTACAATTACATTTTCTTTCAATCCTTCAAGCTTATCGATCTTACCGCTTACGGCAGCCTCGTTCAATACTTTGGTAGTTTCCTGGAAGGAAGCCGCAGAAATAAACGATTTTGTTTGTAGCGATGCACGAGTAATACCCTGAAGAACCGGTGTAGCGGTTGCAGCAGTTACGTCTCTTGCAGTTGCAAGGTTTTTATCTTCACGTCTCAACAATGAGTTTTCATCTCTAAGCTCTCTAGGTGAAACGATTTGTCCTGGTCTTAAATTCTCTGAATCTCCAGCGTCTTCAACCACTTTCATTCCGAAGACTTTATCGTTCTCTTCAATGAAATCTGATTTATGAACAAGTTGGTTTTCTAAGAAAATAGTATCTCCCGGATCCTGAATTCTAACCTTACGCATCATTTGTCTTACTACAACCTCAAAGTGCTTATCATTAATCTTCACACCCTGCAGTCGGTAAACTTCCTGAACTTCGTTTACAAGATATTGTTGTACCGCGTTTGGCCCTTTGATATTAAGAATATCTTCAGGAGTTACAGAACCATCAGAAAGTGGCATACCTGCACGAACATAATCGTTTTCCTGAACAAGGATCTGGTTAGATAACTTCACTAAGTATTTCTTAACCTCTCCTAATTTAGATTCAACGATAATCTCGCGGTTACCTCTTTTGATTTTTCCGAAGGAAACAACACCATCGATCTCACTCACAACAGCTGGGTTAGATGGGTTACGTGCTTCGAAAAGCTCGGTTACCCTTGGAAGACCACCGGTAATATCACCTGCTTTAGATGATTTACGAGGAATCTTAACCAAAATCTTACCAACTCCAATTTTCTCTTCGTTATCTACCATAAGGTGAGCCCCTACCGGAAGGTTATAAGAACGAATTACTTCGTCTTTTTTACCTAAAATATGTAGGGTTGGAATAAGCTTTTTGTTACGAGATTCAGAAATTACTTTTTCCTGGAATCCTGTTTGCTCATCTATCTCTACCTGGTAAGTAACACCTTGCTCAACATTTTCATATTTAATCTTACCGGCAAATTCTGAAATAATTACCCCGTTATATGGATCCCATTGGCAAACAAGGTCGCCTTTGGAAACTTCAGTTCCGTTATCGATAAAGATTTGAGAACCGTAAGGAATGTTATTGTTACTCAATACCACCCCGGTTTTCTTATCTTTTATTTTAAGCTCGGCAGTTCGTGAAATTACAATTTCAGCCTGGCTACCATCAGGAGCTTCTCCTTTTACTACTTTAAGGTCTTCAATTTCGGCAATACCGTCAAATTTAGCCTCAAGTTTATTATCTTCTGAAATGTTACCTGCAATACCTCCCACGTGGAACGTACGTAGTGTTAACTGTGTACCAGGCTCTCCAATAGATTGCGCGGCAACAACACCTACAGCTTCACCTCTTTGTACCAGTTTATTGGTAGAAAGGTTTCTTCCGTAACATTTTACACAAATTCCTTTTTTAGCTTCACAGGTTAATGGAGATCTTACTTCTACGCTTTCAATTGGAGCGTTTTCAATTTTCGTTACAATTTCTGAAGTAATTTCTTCGCCTGAAGCTACTAAAAGTTCATTATTAGAAGGATTAAGAACATCGTGCAGAGAAATACGTCCTAAAATACGTTCTCCAAGAGATTCTACAATTTCTTCGTTCTTTTTAAGTGGTCTAACTTCTACTCCTCTTAAAGTTCCGCAGTCTTCTTCATTTACAATAACATCTTGCGAAACATCTACCAATCTACGGGTTAAGTAACCAGCATCGGCTGTTTTAAGTGCGGTATCGGCAAGTCCTTTACGTGCACCGTGAGTAGAGATAAAGTATTCAAGAATTGAAAGACCTTCTTTAAAGTTAGAAAGAATTGGGTTTTCAATAATTTCCCCTCCACCAGAGTTAGATTTCTTAGGCTTGGCCATAAGACCACGCATACCGGTTAACTGACGAATCTGTTCTTTAGATCCACGAGCACCAGAGTCAAGCATCATAAACACAGAGTTGAATCCTTGCTTATCTTCACGAATACGTTTCATAGCCAATTCGGTTAGACCGGCATTGGTAGATGTCCAGATATCAATTACCTGGTTATAACGTTCGTTGTTAGTAATAAGACCCATATTATAGTTTCCTACAATACCTTCAACCTGCTCATTAGCCTCATCAATCATAGATTGTTTCTCTTCAGGGATAATAATATCACCTAAACTGAAGGAAAGTCCACCACGGAAAGCATATCCATAACCCATTTCCTTAATAGCATCAAGGAATTCTCCGGTTTCAGGAACACTGGTTTTAGCCAATACATCACCAATAATATCCCGAAGGTTTTTCTTGGTTAATACTGTATTCACATATCCTACTTTTTCTGGTACAGCTTGATTAAACAATACTCTACCAACCGTAGTTTCTATAATCTGGTAAGTTAACTCACCTACTTCATTAAAATCTTTAGCGCGAATCTTGATTTCGGCGTTAAGGTCTACTCTCTTCTGGTTATAAGCGATTACCACTTCTTCATCAGAATAGAAAGTAAGTCCTTCTCCCTTAACCTTAACCTCGTCTGTAGATTTTCTAGACTTGGTCATATAATAAAGACCAAGAATCATATCCTGAGACGGTACTGTAATAGGAGAACCGTTTGCTGGGTTAAGAATATTATGAGAAGCCAGCATTAATAGCTGAGCTTCTAAAATAGCCTCTGGCCCAAGCGGTAAGTGAACCGCCATCTGGTCACCATCAAAATCGGCATTAAATGCCGTACAGGCTAATGGGTGTAATTGTATCGCTTTACCTTCAATAAGTTTTGGCTGGAATGCCTGGATACCTAAACGGTGAAGCGTAGGAGCACGGTTAAGTAATACAGGGTGTCCTTTAAGAACGTTCTCAAGGATATCCCAAACTACCGGCTCTTTTTTATCTATTATTTTCTTGGCAGATTTTACTGTTTTTACAATTCCTCTTTCAATTAGTTTTCTAATTACAAAAGGCTTGTAAAGTTCAGCAGCCATATTCTTTGGAAGACCACATTCGTGCATTTTCAATTCTGGCCCAACAACAATTACCGAACGTGCTGAATAATCTACACGTTTACCAAGTAGGTTTTGACGGAAACGTCCCTGCTTACCTTTAAGAGAATCTGAAAGCGATTTTAACGGACGGTTAGAGTCTGTTTTTACCGCTGAAGATTTTCTTGTGTTGTCAAACAATGAATCTACTGATTCCTGAAGCATACGTTTTTCGTTACGTAAAATAACTTCAGGAGCTTTGATCTCCATTAATCTTTTTAGACGGTTGTTACGAATAATTACCCTTCTATAAAGATCATTTAAATCTGAAGTCGCGAAACGTCCACCATCAAGAGGTACAAGAGGTCGTAATTCTGGTGGAATTACAGGAACCACTTTCATAATCATCCATTCCGGAAGATTTTCGCGATTGTTATTGGCATCACGGAAAGCTTCTACAACCTGAAGACGCTTAAGTGCTTCAGTTTTACGTTGTTTTGAAGTTTCGTTATTTGCCTTGTGTCTTAACTCGTAAGAAAGTTCGTTAAGATCTATTCTTCTTAGTATTTCAATAAGACATTCTGCTCCCATTTTAGCGATAAACTTATTTGGGTCGCTGTCTTCTAAATACATATTTTCCTGCGGAAGGCTATCTAAAACGTTTAGATACTCTTCTTCAGTAAGGAAATCCATTTTCTTTAATGGTTCACCTTCTTCGTTTTTAGCAATACCGGCTTGAATTACTACGTAACGCTCGTAGTAAATGATCATATCTAATTTCTTAGATGGAAGACCAAGCAAGTATCCAATTTTATTAGGTAAAGAACGGAAATACCAGATATGTGCTACAGGAACTACCAAATTAATGTGCCCAACACGGTCTCTACGTACTTGTTTTTCGGTTACTTCTACCCCACAACGGTCACAAACAATTCCTTTGTAACGTATTCTTTTATATTTACCGCAGGCACATTCGTAATCCTTTACAGGACCAAAAATACGCTCACAAAACAAACCGTCACGTTCGGGTTTGTGCGTACGATAATTGATAGTTTCCGGTTTTAGAACTTCACCACGAGATTCTGCGAGGATAGATTCCGGGGAAGCCAAACCGATAGAGATTTTATCAAATCTCTTTACTGTATTCTTATCATTATTTCTAGCCATAATAACTCTGCTGCTATAATTATTGTGAAAAATCTGTTTTTGGGGCGTCGAAACGCCCCTTTAAAACAGTATTTTATTCTTCTAATTTAATATCCAAACCAAGACCTTTCAATTCGTGCATAAGTACGTTGAAAGATTCCGGCAGGCCGGGTTCTGGCATAGGCTCTCCTTTTACGATAGACTCGTAAGTTTTAGCCCTTCCTATCACGTCATCTGACTTTACTGTTAAGATTTCACGCAGGGTGCTTGATGCTCCATAAGCTTCAAGTGCCCAAACCTCCATCTCACCAAAACGCTGTCCACCAAATTGTGCTTTACCACCAAGTGGTTGCTGTGTAATAAGCGAGTATGGTCCAATAGATCTGGCGTGCATCTTATCTTCAATCATATGTCCTAGTTTCAACATATAGATTACCCCTACAGTTGCAGGTTGGTCAAAACGATCTCCTGTTCCACCATCGTAAAGATAGGTATGTCCATATCTTGGAATTCCGGCTTCGTCTGTAAGCTCGTTAATCTGGTCTATGGTAGCTCCATCAAAAATTGGAGTTGCATATTTCTTTCCAAGCTTTTGTCCTGCCCATCCAAGTACAGTTTCGTAGATCTGACCAATGTTCATACGTGAAGGTACCCCAAGTGGGTTCAACACAATATCAACCGGTGTACCATCATCAAGGAATGGCATATCCTCCTGGCGAACTATTCTAGCAACAATACCTTTGTTACCGTGACGTCCCGCCATTTTATCACCTACTTTTAGTTTACGTTTCTTAGCGATGTAAACCTTAGCAAGCTTGAGGATACCGGAAGGAAGCTCATCTCCCACAGAGATTGTAAACTTCTCTCTTCTTAGGTTACCCTGAAGATCGTTTTCCTTGATCTTATAGTTGTGAATAAGATCTGCTACTAAAGTGTTCAAATGATCATCTGTAGTCCAGGTACCGTGAGTTAAGTGAGTATAATCGTCTACAGAGTTAAGCATTTTCAACGTATACTTCTTACCTTTTGGCATTACCTCTTCTCCAAGATCATTCTGAACTCCCTGAGCAGTTTTTCCGCCGATAATAGCGAATAACTTATCTACAAGTTCAGCCTTTAAATTGGCGAATTTAGCATCGTACTTTTTCTCAAGCGCTGCAACATCTTCCTTATCCTGAGCTCTTTTACGCTTATCTTTAATGGCACGAGCAAAGAGTTTCTTCTCTATTACCACACCATTTAAAGATGGAGAAGCTTTAAGCGATGCATCTTTAACATCACCGGCTTTATCTCCAAAGATAGCACGAAGTAATTTTTCTTCTGGTGTTGGGTCACTTTCACCTTTTGGAGTAATCTTACCAATAAGAATATCTCCAGGTTTAACCTCTGCACCAATTCTAATCATCCCGTGCTCATCAAGATCTTTAGTAGCCTCTTCTGAAACGTTAGGAATATCATTAGTTAATTCTTCGTTACCTAATTTAGTATCACGAACTTCAAGAGAATACTCATCTACGTGAATAGAAGTAAAGATATCTTCTCTAACCACTTTTTCTGAGATTACAATCGCATCCTCAAAGTTGTAACCTTTCCAGGGCATAAAGGCAACTTTCATATTTCTACCTAGTGCAAGTTCCCCAGCTTCGGTAGCGTAACCCTGACATAAAACCTGACCTTTAGTTACTCTATCTCCAACCCTAACAATAGGCTTAAGGTTAATAGAAGAACCCTGGTTAGTTTTACGGAATTTTATAAGATCATAGCTCTTTGAATCACTATCAAAGCTTACCATTCTATCTTCTTCAGTTCTATCATACTTAATGATGATCTTTCTGGCATCTACATATTCTACTTCTCCTTCTCCTTCAGCATTAATCAATACTCGAGAATCTGTAGCTACCTGGCGCTCAAGACCGGTTCCTACAATTGGAGAATCTGCCTGAAGCAATGGTAGTGCCTGGCGCATCATGTTAGATCCCATCAACGCACGGTTCGCATCATCGTGCTCCAGGAACGGAATTAACGAAGCCGAAATAGATGAAATCTGGTTTGGTGCAACATCGGTATAATGAATCTCTTTAGGATCTACTACCGGGAAGTCACCTTCCATTCGAGCAATTACCCTATCTGAATCTATAGTACCATCGTCTGTAAGTGGAATGTTAGCCTGAGCAATTTTCTTATCCTCTTCCTCTTCAGCACTTAAATAAATAGCTTCTTCTGAAAGATTTAATTTTCCATTCTCAACCTTACGGTATGGCGTTTCAATGAAGCCCATTCCGTTCACTTTAGCATAAACTGAAAGTGAAGAAATAAGTCCAATGTTTGGACCTTCAGGAGTTTCAATAGGACAAAGTCTTCCGTAGTGAGTATAGTGAACATCACGTACCTCAAACCCTGCTCTTTCTCTTGATAAACCACCTGGCCCTAATGCCGAAAGTCTACGCTTATGTGTAATTTCTGCAAGCGGGTTAGTTTGGTCCATAAACTGAGACAACTGGTTGGTACCAAAGAAAGAGTTGATTACAGAAGAAAGTGTCTTCGCATTAATCAAATCTATCGGGGTAAACACCTCGTTATCACGAACGTTCATTCTTTCACGAATGGTTCTCGCCATACGAGCAAGACCAACTCCAAACTGTTGAGATAATTGCTCACCTACAGTTCTAACACGACGGTTAGATAAGTGGTCAATATCATCAATCTCAGCTTTAGAATTAATAAGCTCGATTAAATATTTAATTATGGTAATAATGTCTTCTTTGGTAAGCACTTGCTTATCCATAGCCACATCAAGACCTAATTTTTTATTCATTCTATATCGACCTACTTCTCCAAGGCTGTAACGCTGATCTGAGAAGAATAATTTATCGATAATACCACGTGCAGTTTCCTCATCTGGCGGTTCTGCATTACGAAGTTGACGATAAATATGTTCTACCGCTTCTTTTTCAGAGTTGGTAGGGTCTTTTTGTAATGTATTATGAATAATGGCATAATCACCGGTTTGGTTATCCTCTTTATGAAGAAGAATAGTTTTACTTCCGGTTTCAAGAATTTCTTCTATATGCTCTTTTTCAAGTTCTGTATCACGATCTAAAACGATCTCATTACGTTCTATTGAAACTACCTCTCCTGTATCTTCATCAACAAAATCTTCATACCAGGTATTCAATACACGGGCCGCTAGCTTACGACCTAATACTTTTTTAAGTCCTGTTTTTGAAACTTTAACCTCTTCAGCAAGGTCAAAAATCTCTAAAATATCTTTATCACGCTCAAAACCAATAGCACGGAAAAGCGTAGTAACAGGTAATTTTTTCTTTCTATCGATATAAGCATACATTACGCTGTTAATATCGGTAGCAAATTCTATCCACGAACCTTTAAAAGGAATTACACGGGCAGAATAAAGTTTTGTTCCATTTGCGTGGAATGATTGTCCAAAGAAAACTCCGGGAGAACGGTGAAGCTGAGAAACTACTACACGCTCAGCTCCATTGATACAAAAAGTACCGCTGGGAGTCATGTAGGGAATAGTCCCCAAATATACGTCCTGTACGATGGTTTCAAAATCTTCGTGTTCAGGGTCAGTACAGTATAGTTTTAATCTAGCCTTTAGTGGCACACTATACGTTAGACCACGCTCTATACACTCCTGAATGGAATATCTTGGCGGGTCCACAAAATAATCTAAAAATTCTAGTACAAATTGATTACGGGTGTCCGTAATTGGGAAGTTTTCCAGGAAGGTATTATAGAGACCTTCATTTCCCCGCTCTTCTGATTTGGTTTCTAATTGAAAGAAGTCCTGAAAAGACTTGATCTGGATATCCAGGAAGTCCGGGTAATCAGGTCTGTTCTTTACAGAAGAGAAACTCACTCTTTCAGTTTGCTTTGCTAACATCAATGGACGGATTATAATTTATAAAAAAACGGGCGCGCTATAGGTTATCCTCTATATACGCAAAAGGGTTTAGACCTTCAGGAGCGAATCCTGAGGTCTAAACCTAAATAATATTGCTTTCGTCAAGCTTATTTAAGCTCAACCTCGGCTCCTGCTTCTTCTAGCTGTGATTTAAGTGCTTCAGCTTCGTCTTTAGCAACTCCTTCTTTTACTGGAGCTGGAGCGCCATCTACTAATGCTTTAGCGTCTTTAAGACCAAGACCGGTAAGCTCTTTTACAAGCTTAACAACCGCTAGTTTAGATCCACCTGGAGCTTTAAGAATTACATCAAATTCTGTTTGCTCTTCAGCTTCTTCACCACCACCAGCAGCACCGCCACCAGCAACAGCTACTGCAGCAGCTGCAGGCTCAATACCGTATTCTTCTTTTAAAATATCAGCTAACTCGTTTACTTCTTTTACGGTTAGGTTAACTAATTGTTCTGCGAAATCTTTTAAATCTGCCATTTTCTATCGTTTTTAAAAAGTTCTTTAAATTTATATTTGTTAAAAAGTGCGTACTAGGTTATCCTTCCTTTTCAGAAAGTGTTTTAAGAATTCCAGATAATTTACCACCACCAGACTTAAGTGCTGAAATAACATTCTTAGCAGGTGATTGTAACAATCCAACGATATCCCCAATAACTTCTTCTTTAGATTTGATGTTAACCAAGGTATCAAGGTAGTCATCACCTACATAAATTCCTTCATCAACAAACGCACCTTTAAGAAGTGGCTTCTCGTTTTTCTTTCTGAATTCTTTAATTACTTTAGCTGGTGCATTACCAACCTCAGAAAACATTATGGATGTATTGCCTTTTAAAACTGAAGGAAGTTCTCCAAATTCTTTATCTGAAGCTTCCATAGCTTTAGCAAGCAATGTATTTTTAACTACAGCCAGCTTTACGTTAGCTTTAAAACAAGCTCTACGTAAGTTTGAAGTTGTTCCGGCATCAAGGCCAGATATATCTGCTAAATAAACAACAGAATTATCTGTTAACTGGGCAGTTAAATCTTCAATTACTATTGATTTTTCTTCTCTTGTCATAATCTATACTATTATTGCTCAGTGAACCTTTTAGTATCAACCTGAACGCTCGGGCTCATTGTAGAAGACATGTGAATACTTTTAATATACACACCCTTAGCTGCCTGAGGTTTCAACTTCACTAAAGTAGTTAATAATTCTCTTGCGTTTCCAGCAAGCTTTTCGGCGTCAAATGATGCTTTTCCAATTCCAGCGTGAACAATACCAGTTTTATCAACTTTAAAGTCAATTTTACCAGCTTTAACATCAGATACTGCTTTTGCAACATCCATAGTTACTGTTCCTGTTTTTGGATTTGGCATAAGCCCTCTTGGTCCAAGTACTCGTCCCAAAGGTCCTAATTTACCCATTACACTGGGCATAGTGATAATTACATCAACATCTGTCCATCCACCTTTTATCTTGTCAAGATATTCATCAAGACCAACATAATCAGCTCCGGCTTCTTTAGCCTCTTCTTCTTTATCTGGAGTAACTAACGCAAGTACTTTTACATCTTTACCAGTACCGTGTGGTAGGGTTACAACACCTCTTACCATTTGGTTGGCTTTTCTTGGATCTACGTTCAAACGAACCGCTAAATCCACAGATGCATCAAAGTTTTCGTTAGCAACGTCTTTAATTAAAGCAGAAGCTTCTGCAACCGAGTACATCTTATTGCTCTCGATCTTAGATTGGGCTTCTTTTTGCTTTTTAGTCAATTTTGCCATTTTTAATTTCTTTTTGGATTAAAACGGTGCATCACCTTTTACAGTTATTCCCATTGAACGAGCTGTTCCAGCAACCATTTTCATTGCAGATTCTACGGTGAAGGCATTTAAATCCTGCATCTTATCTTCTGCAATAGTTCTAACCTGATCCCAAGAAACACTTGCTATTTTCTTTCTGTTTGGTTCTCCTGAACCTTTTTTGTTCTTAGATGCTTCCAACAATTGTACTGCAGCTGGAGGAGTTTTAATCACAAAGTCAAAAGACTTATCTGAATAAACCGTAATCGCAACCGGCAATACTTTACCTTGTTTATCCTGGGTTCTACCATTGAATTGCTTACAGAATTCCATGATATTTACCCCGGCAGCACCTAAAGCAGGTCCAACTGGTGGTGATGGGTTAGCAGCACCTCCGCGAACTTGTAGTTTTACAACTTTACTTACTTCTTTTGCCATTTTCTAAATTTTTAAGGTGATAGTTTATTAGAGTGGAAGCTTTAAAAAACCATCAAAAAATATGTAACTAAAATCTTTATACTTTTTCTACTTGCATATAGCTTAATTCCAACGGTGTTTTTCTTCCGAAGATTTTCACCATTACTTCAAGCTTACGCTTTTCTTCATTAATCTTTTCTACTGTACCATTAAAGCCGTTAAACGGACCGTCTATAACTTTTATGGTTTCCCCAATAGTAAAAGGTATCGCAACATTATCGGTTTTTACTGAAAGCTCATCTACTTTTCCAAGCATTCTGTTCACTTCAGATTTTCTAAGCGGAACAGGATCCCCTCCTTTTGTTTCCCCTAAAAAGCCAATAACGCCGTTAATATTTTTTATCACGTGTGGCATCTCTCCATCAAGACTAGCCTGAATCATTACATAACCAGGAAAATAAACACGCTCTTTATTTACTTTCTTACCGTTTCTAATTTGAATTACTTTCTCGGTAGGAACTAAAACCTGATCTAGATAGTCTTCCATCCCAAGATGGTTAACTTCCTTCTCAATATAGTCTTTAACCTTATTTTCCTGACCGCTAACGGCACGAACTACATACCATTTTTTTTCCTTTCCCTCTGCCATTGTAATATTTTTTAAGATTTAATCCATTCGAAATATTGCTCAATAGCCGAGCTGAAAACGGTATCAATTCCCCAGATAGCCAGAGAAAAAATTATAGAGAATACCGCCACCAATATGGTTAGCCTTTGTGCTTCGGGCCAGCTTGTCCAGGTAACGTGGTTTGTTAACTCGTTGTAAGATTCTGATATATAATTGCTAATTCCTGCCATGTGATTCTTAAGGTATTTGCACGGGTTGAGAGGCTCGAACTCCCGACACCTGGTTTTGGAGACCAGTGCTCTACCAACTGAGCTAAACCCGTAAATATAATATAAAGGAAGGTTTCCCGCCCTGGCGGGAAACCTTTTTATATATAAACTGTAATTAGTCTAAAATTTCAGTAACCTGTCCAGCACCTACTGTTCTACCACCTTCACGGATAGCGAAACGTAGACCAACATTCATTGCAATTGTCTGGATAAGTTCAACAGTAATTGTAAGGTTATCACCAGGCATTACCATTTCAACTCCATCAGGAAGACTAATTGTTCCTGTTACGTCAGTTGTACGTACGTAGAACTGAGGACGGTAGTTGTTGTGGAATGGAGTGTGACGTCCACCTTCTTCTTTTTTAAGGATATAAACCTCTGCTTTAAACTTAGCGTGAGGAGTTACAGATCCAGGCTTGGTAATTACCATACCTCTAGAGATCTGAGACTTTTCAATACCTCTTAATAAGATACCTACGTTATCTCCAGCTTCACCTCTATCAAGGATCTTACGGAACATCTCAACACCAGTAATAGTAGAAGTAAGTTTTTCAGCTCCCATACCGATGATCTCTACAGGATCTCCAGTGTTAGCTACACCGGTCTCAATACGACCAGTTGCAACAGTACCACGTCCAGTAATAGAGAATACATCTTCGATAGGCATTAAGAAATCCTTATCAACATCACGCTGAGGAAGTTCAATCCAATCATCTACAGCCTCCATTAAATCAAGAACAGTCTTAGACCATTTCTCATCTCCTTCTAAAGCTCCAAGTGCAGATCCAGAAATAACAGGACCATTATCACCATCATACTCATAGAAAGAAAGAAGATCTCTAACTTCCATTTCAACAAGCTCTAAAAGCTCCTCATCATCAACAAGGTCAACTTTGTTCAAGAATACAACGATTCTTGGAATACCAACCTGACGTCCAAGAAGGATGTGCTCACGAGTTTGTGGCATAGGCCCATCAGTTGCAGCAACTACAAGAATTGCACCATCCATTTGAGCAGCACCAGTAACCATGTTCTTCACATAATCGGCGTGACCAGGACAGTCAACGTGAGCGTAGTGACGGTTAGCAGTTTGATACTCTACGTGAGAAGAGTTAATTGTAATACCTCTTTCTTTTTCTTCAGGAGCATTATCAATTTGATCAAAAGCACTAGCTTCTGAATATCCAGCATCAGCCATTACTTTAGTAATCGCTGCTGTTAAAGTCGTTTTTCCGTGATCTACGTGTCCAATTGTACCTATATTAAGGTGCGGTTTGGAACGATCATAAGTTTCCTTTGCCATAATTAATACTTATTTAATCTTAGTTATATATTAGTGTTCAATTTAATACAATCTAGAGCCAACGACGAGAATTGAACTCGTGACCTCTTCCTTACCAAGGAAACGCTCTACCCCTGAGCTACGTCGGCAAGCCGAAAGTTCCACTTTCAAGGTTCACCGGTTACAACAAGAAAAACCATAAACCAACACTGGTTTACGGATATTTAATTGTTACTCAAAACCGGAAAAATAAATCAAGAAAACAGAAATTAAATTTTCTGTTCCCCAATTAAGAGCGGGAGACCGGGTTCGAACCGGCGACATTCAGCTTGGAAGGCTGACGCTCTACCAACTGAGCTACTCCCGCATTGTTTTAATTCAAATCCTATTATTTAAAGCCAAGAAACGAATTCTTAAACTTTTAAACGTAAAACCGAATCAATTAAGTGGGGAGAGCAGGATTCGAACCTGCGAAGTCGAAAGACAGCAGATTTACAGTCTGCCCTCGTTGGCCGCTTGAGTATCTCCCCAATTTATTTTTCCACTATTTCATAGAACCGTAGCCGGCGTGCCAGCTAAGCTTTATGACGGTTTGTTTTTTTAACGGCTGCAAATAAACGTAATTTTACAGCACCGTCCAAAGCATTTTTAAAAATTTTTCTATAAAATTTTTAGCAACTTAATTTTCAATAAATTAAGCTTAAAAAAATACTTACTTCAAAATTTCAAGAGCCGATGGAGGGACTCGAACCCACGACCTGCTGATTACAAATCAGCTGCTCTAGCCAGCTGAGCTACATCGGCCTTTACGCTACTTTTCAGCATAAAAAAGTCCGCTATTTCTAACGGACTGCAAATGTATATAAATTATTCCTTTCACAAAACAATTTTTCAAAAAAAATATCTAAACATGCGCACTTAATTTTTCCTTACGCTTAATTAACTGCCGTTGCAAGGATGAAGCACATTCATCTACACATTCTTCAAATTTCTTACACGTTTTCTTAACCATAATGTCTCCACCAGGAATGCTCAATAAAATCTCGGTAATCTTGTTATCTTTTCCACTGGTATTTTGAACCTTTAGAAAGACGTCAGCATAGATAACTTTATCATAGTAATTCTCAAGCCTATCCAATTTTCGTTGGATGAAATCAATTAATTTTTGATCGGCGTTGAAGTTGACAGACTGCACATTTACTTTCATATTCTGTAGAATTTAATTAAACAATTATTTCAATTGACCTTTTTATTCCGTGGATGCGCCATTTGATGCACCCTACTAAGCTCTGAAATGCTATTATGAGTATACACCTGCGTAGCCGCAAGGCTTGAATGCCCAAGCAATTCTTTTACAGCGTTAAGGTTAGCGCCCTGGTTCAATAAATGTGTTGCAAACGAATGCCGCAGGATATGCGGACTTCTCTTTATTTTGCCAGATACCTTACTAAAATAATTATTTATAATTCTATAAACAAGACTTTCATATAATTTAATACCTTTTTGGGAGACAAATAGATACGGCATCTCCTGCCCGGCTAAAATATTTTCACGTTCCTTTAAATAAACCTTCAAGTTTGAAATCACACCCGGCAGGATTGGAATAATTCTTTCTTTTTGTCTTTTACCCAAAACCTTTAACTGCTTCCCGGCAATATTCACATCCTGGACTTTAATATCTATTAACTCTATACGCCGCATCCCAGTGGTGTAAAAAAGCTCCACGATTAGCCTATCTCGTAATCCTTCAAAATCTGAAGTATCAATCTGTTCTAACACTTTTGTTATTTCAGCTTCAGAAAAAGGAACCTGGATCCTGGAAGCGGTTTTTAAAGCTTTGTGTTTTGCTAATGGCGAGAATTCTATATCACCTGTTTTTTGCAAAAAGCGATAATACGCTTTTAAGGAAGAAATTTTGCGGTTTATGCTTCGGTTAGAAACTCCCTGATCTACCAGACTAATTATCCAATTTCTAATCTGAGAATAATGTAATTTACTTAAATCTTTTTCTTCAAATTCATAAAAGATAAATTCTGAAAAAGATTCTAAATCGGCTTTATAAGCAGTGAGGGTGTTGGGAGAATATTTTTTCTCTAATTGAAGGTAATCTATAAACTGGGAAAAGGGCATAAAAAAACTGTTGATAGACAAAGTTAGCAAACTTTAATCTATCAACAGTTATATTGCTTTTCCGAATAACTTCGGAAAAATTCGATTATATCCTTTTACTAGATATCTTCCTGATCTCTCAAATGCTGAATGTACTCGGCTTTTTGAACCTGAGCTCTCTTCGCAACAGAAGGTTTCGTGAAATGCTGGCGGCTTCTCAGCTGGCGCATTGTTCCGGTTTTATCGAATTTTCTCTTAAAACGCTTCAGCGCTCTATCAATATTTTCTCCGTCTTTTACTGGTATTATTAACATAGTGTCATCACCCCCTTTCTTTAGAAATAGGCTGCAAAGATAATTTAAATCTAAGAACCTACAACCAATATTTTAATTAATTCTTTCAGTCTATTTTGCCGCTGGCTTATACTCTTTTTTATCGATCACCATCTTGGCTATGATTTCCCTAAGTATCTCTGAAGTTCCTCCTCCAATAGGCCCTAAGCGGCTATCTCTAAACATTCTCGCTAAAGGATAATCTTCCATATACCCATAACCACCTAATAATTGCAGGCAGTCGTAAATAACCTTATCGGCCATTTTAGTAGAAAGTAGCTTAGACATACTGGCTTCTTTCACCACATATTGCCCATCATTAAGTCGCTTAGCAATAGAATAATTAAATTCCTTATTCATTTCCACTTCGCTGGCCATATCGGCTACCGAATGTCTTAAAGCCTGGAATTTATCTATGGTGGTACCAAAAGCTTCTCTTTCGGCCATATAACCTAAGGTATAATCCAGTGCGTATTCAGCACGAGCGTGAGCGTTGATTCCCATAATAAGGCGCTCTAAAGCAAAATGCTGCATAATATAAGAGAAGCCTTTCCCCTCTTCTCCCATAAGATTTTCAGCAGGAATTTCAACATCATCAAAAGCAAGTTCAGCCGTATCTGAAGCTCTCCAGCCCAATTTATCTAGTTTTGAAGCAGAAATTCCGGCAGTATCCCTGTCTACAATAAAAATACTCATTCCTTTATTTCCTTTGTCAGGATCAGTTTTGGCAGCAATTACCAAATAATCTGAATAAACCCCATTTGTAATAAAGGTCTTGGAACCGTTAAGAATATATTTATCTCCTTTTTTGATCGCGGTACTACGCATTCCCGCAACATCAGAGCCACCAAAAGGTTCGGTAATACAAAGACAACCAATTTTTTCGCCTTCAATACTGGGCGTTAGGTACTTTTTCTTGATCGCATCGTCTCCTTCTTTGTTTACGTGCGTCATTGCTAAATAGGCGTGAGCCCACATAGCAGCTGCGAAACCACCGCTGTTTATCTTTTGAAGTTCTTCCAAAAAGATTACGGTATAGAAAATATCAAGATCCATCCCGCCATATTCTTCCGGTTGATTAAGGCCAAAATAGCCCATCTCACCAAATTTTTTCCAAATAAAACGCTCTATAGTTCCAGATTTCTCCCATTTATCAATATGCGGAACCACTTCTTTTTGCAAAAAGTCCTGAAAACTTTTTCTAAAAAGTTCGTGTTCCTCGGTAAAATACATTGTATTCATGCTAATTTCTTTTTTCTTTTATTTTCAAATCAAAGCTATTTTCAAAACCTTAATTAAATCAATGTTTGATTCTATTAATTTTTGATAAGTTAATATCTCCATAGCCTAATATTCCGAATATTCAATTTAAGCTCAAATATAATTGAATTCTATCGATTTTATCTGAAGGAAAACTTTCTATTTTTGATAATTCCTCAAAAGATTCAATTTTTTCGTATAGCTGTCGATAATCTATAATTTCACGAGCTAATTCGTACTTAATATAAGGCACCTCTAACAGTTCTAAAAGCCTGGCCTGGTTAATATTTATTAAGCCAAAATTTTCCTTCCCGATAACACGAAAATGTCTTTGAAGCTTTTCCCGGGTTTCATAGTTTAAACCATAAATATCTTTTAATTGCAATTCACTTCTGAAACCACCAATTTTATTCCGATAATTTAATATTCTATTTGCCAACACCTCACCTATTCCATTTACTTTTTGTAGGTCTTCCGTTTCAGCTTTATTTAAATCTGAAACAGAAATTGGAGTTGTTGTTTTTACTTTGCTTTTTTTCTTCTCAGCCCCAATCACCCAATCCGGGAACTTAAAATAAGGAGCAATTGAAGCAAGTAAAGAATCTGAAACACCCGTAACTTTTTGAAAATCTTTTGCAGAATTAATCCAATTATCACTATCTCTAAACTTATGAAGCCTATCAATTTCTTCTACACTCATTCCTAAAGTATAAGCTTTAAAATCGGTTATATAATTTGGATTAAAAGGATAGATCTTTACAGAGTCTGCTTCAGCCCTGGCTAGTTTTATAGAATCTATCTGCGCCTGAAAAGACTCTAACTCTTCCGGGTTTAAACTTTCAGCTGAGTCTTCAGTAGAAAAATCTAAAAAATAATAGATCGCCTGGAGTACGATTATAATTATCACCAAAAGAAAAATCCCATTTTGTTGGCTCCTGTTGAACACAAAATGGGATTTTATCGATTTCATAATTTCACAAGATTAGCTGGCTTTTGCCTCTCGTTGTTTCTTGAATAATTCTCCTGCTTTTAGCTTTCTGGAATATTCATTAAGATCTCTTCTAACTTCACTAGACATAATATAAAGTCCTATTATGTTCGGGAAGGACATTGCCAGGATCATCATATCAGAGAAGTCTAATACGGCTCCTAAACTAATGGAAGCTCCTACTACAACAAACACAAGGAATAATATTTTATATGCTAATTCTGTTTTTTTACTTTTTCCGAACAGGTAAGTCCAGGAACGCATCCCGTAATAAGACCAGGAGATCATTGTTGAAAATGCAAATAAGAAAACCGCCATTGCCAACACATATGGGAACCAGGAAACTACACTCGCAAAAGCATCTGAGGTTAATTGAACCCCACCTACTCCTTCAACTTCGTGCATCCCAGTAAAGATCAATACTAAAGCGGTTAAAGTACAAACCACTACGGTATCAATAAAAGGTTCTAATAAAGCTACAAAACCTTCAGATGGCGGATGATTTGTTTTTGCTGCCGAGTGGGCGATCGCTGCCGATCCCACACCTGCTTCGTTAGAGAAAGCTGCACGTTGAAAACCAACAATTAGCACTCCTATAAATCCACCTTTCAATGCTGTGGCGTTAAATGCACCATCGTATATAGCTCCAAATGCCGGAACAACATTTTCTATGTTTATAAATATCACCGTTAAAGCACCAAGAACGTAAACTGCAGCCATAAATGGCACCACTTTACCGGTAACTTTAGCGATACTTTGAATACCTCCAATAATAACAATACCAACGAGCACTGCTACTCCAACTCCAAACCAGAAACCATTACCGATTAAGAAAGTAAACTGTCCGGAAAGGATTTCAAAAGACTGATTGGCCTGGAACATATTTCCACCACCAAAAGAGGCACCAATACCTAAAATCGCGAAAAAGGCAGCAAGGAATTTACCTAAACCACGCATATTTCTTTTTTCAAGTCCGTAGCGCAAATAATTCATTGGTCCTCCAAAGATTCTTCCTTCAGAGTTTATAAAACGATATTTTACACCAAGTGTACATTCTACAAATTTTGATGCCATACCAAGTAAACCGGCAATAATCATCCAGAAAGTTGCTCCTGCACCACCAAGGGAAATTGCAACAGCTACACCGGCAATATTACCAAGACCTACGGTAGCAGAAACTGCGGTAGCCAGCGCCTGAAAGTGGGTAATACTACCTGGCGCGTTAGGCTCGTCATATTTCCCTCTAGCAAGTTCTATAGAATGTTTAAATCCTTTAAAGTTGATGAAACCCATCTTTACGGTAAAGAATGCTGCTCCAAAGATTAACCAAACTACAATAAAAGGAATATTATGTTTTTGTGGAGTTCCGTTAGGATTTGTTAAAATCTGAGGTTCATCATATTGAATTTGAGCCAACATATGGGCATTGGTTTCAATAAGGTCGGCACTATTTTGATAATCCCAAATCGTTTCTCCTTCTCCTACCAGATAATCTACTGTTCCGGTAGCATTAGCCATAACTTGCAGATCACCACTATTTTGAGAGCCAACGATAGCAATAAGGTCACCTTCTTCTACGTGAGCTCCTTCTTCTACTCTCCATTCTTTTAAAGTAAATTTATCTTCTGCATCGGCGCTCCAATCTGGAGTAGGAACTAACCTTTGTTCCGCATACACCTTTGGATCGTAGATTCCTACAGCAGTAAATGGATCCCAGAAAAGAATAGCCGTCATTCCCTCTACAATTGGAACAAAAGTACCATTGAAATGTTCAGTAATGGCTTCAGCTTCTATTTCAAAACTTCTGGTAACAGAGTTGTTTTGGCTGTCGGTTACAGTAACTTCGTAAGGCACACCTTCAGTTAAACCTTCGGCCCGCGAAGACTCTAGCGAAGTTTCGGGGTCTGACCACTTGTATTGATAGGGAGGTTCACCTCCTGTTACTTCAAGGTCTATAAACCCGTTGTTAATAATATTTGAAGGATTGCCAACTTTGGCCTTCACATCCAGTTCTTGTGCATTAATCGCCAAAATTGAAAACAAAAAGAACATTGAAAGTAGATACTTTCTCATACAGTATATGGGTTGTTTAATTTAGAATTAATATTTCCGCGAAGCAAGATGCTAAAAAATTAGGCTTTTTCAAATTTTTGGGAGTTAAATTGTAAAGATATTGTTAAATAATATTTGAGGAAATTCGCCCTATCTCTGTTTTAATTATAAAAAATGCAGTCAAATCTAGCTTATAAATCAAAAACTGAAGTTCTTTTAGTATACACTAAGTCCTTAAGCTTTAACCAAAAGGCCAAAACTAAATAAACCACAAACCAGGAACCCAGCGTAAAAAATGAAGCATAAATAAAAAACAAACGTACGCTTTTAGCGCGCATCCCTAATTTATCGGCTACACGCGAAGACACATAAAAGCCGCGTCTTTCAAAATAATATCTAATATTATGCACCATTTTTGTCATCACTACAAATATAACATTTTAAGCTTTTCCTTGCAGCAATTTTACACCAATAGCACAATCCAGGCATTTATTAGCTTCACAATATATCTTTTTTAATTGCACCATTGCCTGGGATTGCAGGGAAGTCTCCACACAGCCTTCTCGAAGCTTTTTAAAATTTTGAACGATCTTATTATTCTCAGCAGGAATTTGTTCTATTAAAGAAAGCAACTCCTCCACTTCATCATTTCCAATTGCTCGGGAATAACAAAAACGCAGCGGAATAATAGTATTGATAAGCACCAGGTCTTTAAAAGCATCACTTAAAACCTTCTTTCTCTCTTTGTGTTTCTTCGGAAAGGTATAATGTGAATTCCAGAATGATGAAGTTCCTATATCCAAAATAGAATAAATCGCTTTTAAAGATTTTGAAGCCACTAATTCCGAAAATAAATTTTTATGCTTAAAATAAAGAGAAGCTAACTGAGACAACCTGATGTTGGGAAAATTATCTGGGCGAAGTCTAAAATATTTAGGCCGAATTACTCCGGAATTAGTTAGTTTATATTTGTGACTTAAATAAGCATACTCCTTTTTAAGCTGATTAAAATAAGGGATATTGAACTGCCTGTCCAGCAAACCACACTGCCCAAAAAGCAAAGCTTCTATTTGAAGACTATGCTGAGCAGCTTTTTGTACAACCGAGAAATCTAAACTTTGAGCCATACTTAGAAATGCATCTCCATTAAGGTTGAGCCCAAAGTTTTTAGCTAACATCTGGAATAAAACCGCCTCCCAATTATTTTCAGATTTTAGCAGTAAATCCTGAATAAGAATAGATTTCTCTTCCAAACGTTCCAGGTAAAGGCGTTCCTGCCAGTGCCGTAGGGTGAAATAGTCTATATATTTAAAACTTTTCTCACAATTAATCCAGCTTTGTGAAAAAGCAAAAAGCTTTTGATAGCCAGTAATCAAGTCTCTATCTACAAGGTTTTTTAAACTTAAAGAAGGAATCGAAGTTTTATTATGCCGCCTTACTTCTACATCATCTTCCCAAACTACATGTAGAATTACATTATCGTAATTCTTATCTTTTTCGTGCTGATGAAAATACCAATCTGAAGCTTTGGTGTGTAACTCCACATTTCCCGCCCACACCTGCTCTCCTATTTTTAATCGGGCATTAAAAAAATCGGGGCCAGAATTAAAATTATGAGTACCGCTGTCTATAAGAAGTACTTTTTCTCCCTGCGTTGTTTCAGCATTGGTGAAATCGAATTTCTTGTATTTCCAGAGATAATGTAAAAAGTCTTCCCGCATCTTTCAAAATTAAAAAAATGCGATTCAAAATGGAGCTTTTAGGTTACTGCGGTAGCATTTGGGGGATTTCATCTATAATTTCATCTACCCAATAACGGTACATCAGGCCGCTAGGATGCAACCCATCTTCAGCAATAAGATCGGCATCGCGTTCGGCTTCACGAGAAATTGGAGTAATGTTATAAAAATCGACATTAAATTCTGCAGCCACTTTCTTAAAAACAGAATTAAATTCATCGATTTCAGCTCCAATAGTTTCGGCATTTTCCTGTCCAAAAGGCGTCACCCCATAGTCTGGAATACTTAAAGCAAAAACCCCTTTTTCTCTTCTTTTAGAATGATTAAGCGCCAATTTAAAGATCTCACGCAATTCCTCTTCGTAATCTTCAATGCTCTTTCCCTGGTATTGATTATTCACACCAATTAAAATAGAAACCAAGTCAAACTTCCTGGTATAATTAAGTTCAGATCGCATGGCGTTTAAAAGATTTCCGGTAGTCCAGCCCGTTTTAGCTATAATCTTAGGCGGTGCAACTTTATAGCCATTTTCATTTAGACGTGCTACCAGCTGTACCGGCCAGCGTTTGCTTTCAGGAACACTTTCTCCAATAGTATAAGAATCTCCCAGCGCGAGATAACTGTAATTCATACCTGAAGGATTATCTGTACCAGATTCTGTGTTGGTATTTACTGAATTTGACGAACTACAACCAATTAATAAAGCTGCGAAAAGTAGCAAGTATAAATTTTTCATAGGAAATATTTCTAAGGCAATAATTAATGTATTTTGCAGCAATTTATGACTTTTACATCATTTTTAAATATGAAATTCTATTACTTTTTATTCTTTTTCAGTACGGTTTTAATGGCCCAAAATAGTCCGGTGGAAGAATTTTGGCACAATTTGCAAGACCATTGCGGTAAATCTTATGAAGGCACTATAAGCCAGGGAATGGGCAACGATAATTTTGATGGGAAGACATTAATTATGCACGTAAGATCATGTAAAGAAAATGAAATTAGAATTCCATTTTTCGTAGGAGAAAATAGATCCCGAACCTGGATTTTAAGACTTCAGGATGGCAAAATTCAGCTTAAACATGATCACCGCAAACCCGATGGCAGCGAAGATAAAATAACTCAGTATGGCGGCACGGCTTCTAATACCGGGTTAGCAAACATCCAGGTATTTCCTGCTGATGAAGAAACGGCCGAATTAATTCCCGCTGCAGCAACTAATGTTTGGTGGATTACGTTAGATAAAGAAATTTTCAGATATAATCTAAAGAGAATAGGTTCTAAAAGTAATTTAACGGCAGAATTTAATCTCTCCAAACCTTTAAATACTCCAGAGGCACCGTGGGGATGGGAAGAGTAATAGAACTTAAAATATTTTAATAAGCTCCGTTTAAATTCAGGTTAAATTTTACAGTAAAACTCAATTTTAATGATTTGTTTACCTTATTTTTAAAAGAAAACCGGCAGGTAAACTATGAAACCTAATCAAAAGAAGGAGGTTGAAACCAGGGAAACTTCCAAAAAGGCACAGTCTAATTCTGAAGCGGACCAGGAGAAACCTAAAAATGCCTTTATTCGATTCTTTTCAAAAATGGGATATTCAATTTGGATAGCGGTAATGGTAGTAGGCGGTATAATTGCCTTCCTGATTTCCTTATTGGTACTATGAAAAGCTTAAAATGGTCCTTTTTTATATTTTGTATTCTTTTTACTCTTCTGCAAACTCTTTATTTTTTTGAAATCCCACTCCCCGATTTCATCAATTTCTACCTGGCAAATTTTCTTTGTATACCTATGGTATTAAGCATTTGTCTCTACGCGATACAGTTCTTTAAAAAAGACAAAACTTTACGTTTAAACCTTTTTACCGTGCTTTCAGTATTTGCGATGTATGCCATTTATTTTGAATTAATTCTGCCACCACTGCACTGGAGATACACGGCCGATATTATTGATGTGTTTCTATATTTAATTGGAAGTTTTCTCTTCTATTTTCTTCAGAAATTACCATAAGTAAACTACCTCGAAGCGAGCTCACGAAGTATTTAAAAAAGAATATTCAGGCAAACATCGTAGGATTAAAATCTCTAATATGAGCTTAGCTTCCTTAAGCTGCCTTTCTGAATTTTTTACTAATATAAACTTCCCCGGCCTTAAGTCTATCCAGGTAAATTTTCATATCGTTTCTTACTTCAGAAGACATGATATACAAACCTATAATATTAGGAAAGGACATAGCTAAAATCATCATATCTGAAAAGCTCAAAACTGCCCCCAAACTTGTTGTTGCTCCAAGAACTACGAACAATAAGAACATCACTTTATAAACCATTTCTGATTTTAAACTCTTCCCAAATAAATAGGTCCAGGATCTCATTCCATAATAAGACCAGGAAACCATAGTAGAAAAGGCGAATAAAAATACGGCGAAAGCGAGAACTGCCGGGAACCAGGAAATTACACTACCAAATGCATCTGAGGTAAGCTCTACCCCTCCAAGTCCGTTTACTTCGTGCATACCTGTAAAAATAAGAACCAAAGCAGTCATGGTACACACTACCATGGTATCAATAAAAGGTTCTACTAAAGATGTAAAACCATCGGCTATAGGATTATTAGTTTTAGAAGCACTGTGGGCAATAGCAGCAGAACCCACCCCGGCCTCACTGGAGAAAGCGGCACGTTGTAGTCCAATAATTAACACCCCAATAAATCCTCCTTTTAGAGCATCGGCAGAGAGTGCACCATTAAAAATTGCAGAAAATGCTCCACCTATATTCTCTATATGAGTACCAATTACAATAGCACACCCCACAATATAAACCATTGCCATAAAAGGAACTACTTTGCCTGTAACCTTAGCAATACTATTAATACCCCCAATAATTACTACTCCCACAAGGATAGCAAAACCAACTCCGAACCAAAATCCGTAACCTTCTAGAAAAGGTAGTTGTTCAGAAACAATCTTAAAGGCCTGATTGGATTGCAGCATATTACCACCACCAAAAGAAGCTCCTACTCCCAACACTGCGAAAAAAGAAGCCAGGAATTTCCCCAGCCCTCTCATATTTCTTTTTTCCAGGCCATAGCGCAAATAATTCATTGGGCCACCAAAAATTCTTCCCTCGTCATTTATAAAGCGGTATTTTACTCCAAGTGTACATTCCACAAACTTCAGGGACATAGCGAAGAAACCTGCTAAAAACATCCAAAAAGTTGCACCGGCTCCTCCAAGGGAAATAGCCACCGCAACACCGGCAATATTACCCAAACCTACTGTTGCAGAAACCGCCGTGGCCATAGCCTGGAAATGCGTAATGGTTCCCGGCGCATTTGGATCGTCATATTTTCCTCTGGCAAGATCTATTGAATGTTTGAATCCGCGAATATTTATAAAACCAAGTCTGAAGGTAAAAAAGATACTCCCAATAATTAGCCACATTACAATAAAAGGGATCGCATTCTTTTTTACATCTCCGTTAGGGTGTAATAATGGTTGTGGCTCATCATAAATTACTTCAGCAAAAACATGAGCATCCTGCTCTACCACATCACTGGTACTATTGGGATCAAAAATTACATGGCCTTCCTTTATGAGGTAATTCAATTTTCCTTTTACCGGAGAGTAAACATCAATCTCTTCTCCTGTATTGGTTTCCAGGATAGCAATCTTGTCGCCTTCATCAACCTCTGCCTTTTTATCGACTAGCCATTCTTTTAAAGTATAGGAATTATCACTGGTTGCATCCCATTCAGGGATAGGAATTTGTTTACTGGGTGTATATACTACAGGATCAAATAATCCCACTGAAGCAAAGGGGTCCCAAAATAAAATTCCGCCTAGAAAATCTACGGCAGGCTGGACATTACTATTAAAAATTTCGGTAATAGATTCTGCTGGAATCGTAAAGGACTTAGAGATGGAATTATTATTAGCATCGGTAACTTTAACAGAGTGCTCCATTCCCTCTATCAACCCGGTAGACTTCCGGGCATCTAAAGCAGTAGATTGATTACTCCATTTGTATTGATAAGGCTTTTTACCTCCCTGCACTTTTACTTCGGCAACACCATCGTTAATTTCACGAGAAGGATTTGTAAGATCTACTTCTATTTGAAATTCTGTATTTTCATCTACCTGTGCATTTGTAATGGCTGTTAGCATTAGAAATATACTCGTAAAAAGCCATAAATTCCTCATAAACAAAATCTATTTTATTATTACCTAATTTAAAAAAATACTCTTTTAGATGGCGGTTAATAGTTTACTAAATTTTCAACCAATCAATTTTTTTAGTAAAGTCTACTTTTCTGGAACCAAAATCATCTTCTGAAAAAGAACGTACTAACTCGCTTTAAGCCGACAGTGGTATTAATCAATAAAACCCTGTGCTTTCATCCATTCATCGTTGAAAATTTTTCCAACATACCTACTTCCATGGTCGTGAAATAAAACAACTACTACATCATCTTTGGTAAAATGCTCTTTTAACTGAAGTAATCCTTTTGCCGCAGCTCCAGCCGAATTTCCTAAGAAAAAGCCTTCTTCTTCAGCAAGTTTTCGGGTATAAATTGCCGCATCTTTATCGGTCACTTTAGTGAAGCCGTCAATTACGCTAAAATCTACATTTTTTGGCAAAATATCTTCTCCAATTCCTTCAGTGATATAAGGATAGATCTCCTTTTCATCGAACTCACCGGTTTCATGGTATTTCTTAAAAACTGAACCGTAAGTATCAATTCCCCAAACTTTAATATTCGGATTTTTCTCTTTTAAATATTTACCAACTCCAGAAATAGTTCCGCCGGTACCAACACCTACAACAAAGTGAGTCACTTTTCCATCGGTTTGTTCCCAAATTTCCGGCCCGGTACTTTCGTAATGTGCTTTAGTATTGGCCAAATTATCATACTGATTCACGTACCAGGAATTTGGCGTTTCCTCGGCCATTCTTTTAGAGGTTGAATAGTAAGAACGTGGATCTTCGGGTGCAACTTCAGTAGGGCAAACAATTACTTCGCAACCTACAGCTTTTAGAATATCAATTTTCTCTTTACTCTGCTTATCAGAAAGTACACAAACCATCTTGTATCCTTTCACAATTGCTGCAAGCGCCAGACCCATCCCGGTATTCCCGGAAGTTCCTTCAATAATAGTCCCGCCTGGTTTTAATTTCCCACTAGCTTCCGCTTCTTCTACCATTTTTACCGCCATACGATCTTTAACCGAATTTCCAGGGTTAAAAGTTTCATATTTAGCTAAAACAAGCGCATCAATATCTTTAGTGATCTTATTCATTTTAACCATTGGCGTATTACCAATAGTTCCCAATATATTTTCTACGTAATCCATTTTTTTTATTTTTGAAGCTGCAAAGGTAAAAAATTGAATTTACTTCAATAGAAATACCTAAACCACTTTATTTTTTAAACTTTATTCAAACTTAATTGCTCTTGAAGGAGAAATCTTCGAAATTATTATTGAAGGAATTATAAGCATTAGCATACATAAAACCAATGTTCCCAGGTTTACTGCCAGAATATAGTCCCAGTTTAAATAAACAGGAACTTCTGTCACGTAATATGTACTGGGATCTAGTGGAACGAGCTTAAAATACTTCTGAAGCAATAAAAGCCCCAGCCCAATTAAGTTCCCCCAAAAAAGTCCCTTAATAATAAGGTAACCTGCGTTATAAAGAAAAATCTTTCTAATGCTCCAATCGTTTCCACCCAATGCTTTTAAAATACCTATCATTTGGGTGCGTTCCAGTATTAAAACCAGTAAAGCGGTAATCATATTTATTCCCGCTACCAGGATCATAATTCCGATAATCAGCGCGATATTAAAATCGAAAAGCGCCAGCCATTCAAAAATAGAATAGTATGTCTGGGTAATGGTTTGTGTGTCTAAAAAAGAGCCGGTGTTCTCATAAACTTCCTGGCCTTTTTTATCAATTTCATTAAAATCATTTAGAAAAACTTCAAAATTCCCTACTTGATTTTCTTCCCAGCGATTAAGACGCTGAATATGCCGAATATCGGCCAGCACATATAGTTTATCAAACTCCATAAACCCCGAATCGTAAATTCCGGTGATCACAAAACCACGGGTTAAAGGGCGTTCGCTGCCATCCCTTAAAAAGTAAGTAGGTATTTTATCACCAACATTTAATTGAAGCCTATTGGCCAGGTATGAAGAAATTAAAACCTCATCATTAAGTTTATCAGCAACATTTGGCAGCTCACCTTCTACCAGAAAATCTTTAAAATAATTCCAGTTATAATCGGTTCCCACCCCCTTTACAATCACTCCTTCAAAATCGGTTTCGGTTCTAATTATCCCAAACTTAGTAGCTACCGCCTGAACGTGAGCAATACCTTCAACCTTATTGAATTCAGGGTAAAATTCCTGGTTTTTATCTACAGGGGTAAGCGTAACCTGCGAACTATTATTGTCGTAATTTGAGATATTGATATGCCCATTAAAGGCGGCGATCTTATCTCTTATTTTTTCCTGCAAACCAAGCCCGGTGGCAAAAGAAACGAGCATCATTACCACTCCAATTGCAATTGCCATAATTGCTATTTTTATAATAGGAGCAGAAATACTACTTTTATGGCTCTTACCGCCAATTAGGCGTTTAACAACAAAAAATTCAAAATTCAAACTATCACGATGCTTAAAAGGTTATTCAAAAGTACATTTTTATTCGCTTTTATAGGTATTCTTTCCTGCGGAAACCAAAATAAGAAAGAGCAAACTTCAGAAGAAATTGCATTAAATAATAAGAAGCAACAAACTGTTGCTGAAATTATCCTTGCAGCAAATCGCACAGAAGCTTATTTACCTCTGCTAGAAAACAAAAAAGTAGGGATTGTGGGCAACCAAACTTCAATTATGAAGAATAGAAATGGTGGTTATACGCACGTGGTAGATTCTTTACTTGCCTTAGATGTAAACCTGGTTAGAGGTTTTGCTCCCGAGCACGGCTTTCGCGGCACTGCTGATGCTGGAGAAGCAGTAGAAGACGGTAAAGATACACAAACCGGCTTACCGGTAATTTCTCTTTACGGGGATAATAAAAAGCCCAAAGCTGAACAACTTGAAGATCTTGATATTTTAATTTTTGACCTGCAGGATGTGGGCACCAGGTTTTATACATACATTTCTTCACTACATTACGTAATGGAAGCCTGCGCTGAAAATGATGTAAAACTTATTGTATTTGATCGTCCAAATCCAAATGGGCATTATATAGACGGGCCTATCCTTGAAACAGAATTTAAAAGTTTTGTAGGTATGCATCCAATTCCAACAGTTCACGGATTAACTATGGGAGAATATGCGAAAATGATCAATGGAGAAAAGTGGCTAAAAGACGGAATTCAATGTGAACTGGAGGTGATAAAAATGGAAAATTACGAGCACTCTAAATCTTATGATCTTCCGGTTAAACCCTCACCAAATTTACCTAATGCACAGGCTATAAACTTATATCCTAGTTTATGTTTTTTTGAAGGAACCAATGTAAATGCCGGCCGCGGAACCGACAAGCAATTCCAGGTATTTGGCTCCCCATTTTTAAATGAAGATTATTTTGATTTCACCTATACACCAGAATCTAAAGCCGGAGCAAAAAATCCGAAGCACCTGGGAAAAGAATGCTACGGAAGAGATCTTAGCCAAATAGCTCCTTTAAAGCAAATAAATTTAGAATGGCTCATAGAAGCTTATCAGAATACTGAGAATAAAGATAAATTCTTCAATGCTTTTTTCACAAAACTGGCAGGAACAAAGAAGCTGCAAGCTCAAATAGAAGAAGGTTTATCTGGACAGGAAATAAGGGAAACCTGGCAGAAAGGATTGGCAAAATTTTCAGAAAAAAGAAAAGAATATTTGCTATATTAAGGGAAAATAATTCCCTGTGATCAATTTAGAAACTTTCAGCTTTTGGCCTTCGGCTTTTATGTTGGCAATTCTATTGCTAGCAGTATTAGCCATTGTTAGTTTACTGAGACAGAAGTTAAAGGCGAGACATCAATTGATCTGGTTACTTATAATTATCTTACTACCCTTTTTCGGGCCAATATTGTATTTTCTAATTATAAAAAGATACAAAGAAGCAAATCTCGTAAAAAGAAGGGTAGGTCAATTCAAACAAAAGATTTAAGCTTTAATTCTTCTCTTCATTTCTTCAACTATATTATAAGCCGCAGGACAAATGGCGGTGTTTTTTAGTGTGAGGTTAGAGATCTTATGAAAATCCTTCCGGTCGGTATGCGGGAATTCCCGGCAGGCTTTCGGTCGCACATCGTATATTAGGCAGTAATTATCTGATGCCAGAAAAGTACAGGGCACTTCCTGTAATACATAATCTTTGTCTTCATCAATTCGCAAATACTGCTCAATAAACTGTTGCGGCTTGAGTTTTAAATGCTTGCTAATGCGTTCTATATCTTTATTGGTAAAAAGCGGCCCTGTAGTTTTACAACAATTTGCGCAATCCAGGCAATTGGTTCGGGAAAATTCTTCATCGTGCATTTCCTGCATTTGCTTATCCAGATCTTTAGGCGGCTTTTTTCTAAGCTTTGCAAAAAACTTTTTATTTTCCTTATGCTTATCTTTGGCCTTCTCGGGGAGATTTTTCAGAATTTCTTCCATTGGGCAAAGATATAAAACGAACCTACACCGCATCCATGAATCAGCAAACTTCAGTAAAAGACATTTTTGGAAAAGCAATTTCCGCTTATTACCACGAAAAAGATAAAACCAATATTGAGGTACATTCGCCAGATTTTGATGATGATGTAATTCCTGTTCCCTATTTATTCCGAAATTATGCCGAAATGCCGCCTCTGGAACGAAAGGCTTTACAACTTGCTAAAGGCCGGGTTTTAGATGTTGGTTGTGGTGCAGGAAGCCATTCCCTTTATCTTCAGAATAATAAAAAACTTAAAGTAACCGCTATTGATACTTCTGCAGGCGCTATAGAGATTTCTCATTTACGCGGAATTAAAAATGCCCTTAACATCGATTTTTTCGACTTAAAAGATGAAAAATTCGATACGATTTTAATGCTTATGAATGGCAGCGGAATTATTGGAAAGCTCAGAAATCTGGACAAATTCTTTAAGAAAGCTAAAGAACTACTCAATCCTGGCGGAAAAATACTCCTGGATTCTTCCGACTTAAGTTATTTATTTGATCGCGACGAAGATGGCGGAATTTGGATAGATTCTGAAGCTGCTTACTATGGAGAGTTAGAATTTAAAGTGACATATAAAGGAGAAAGTTCAGAATATTTTGACTGGCTTTATATAGATTTTAATACCCTGAAATTTGCCGCAGAATCAAATAATTTCACTTGTAAACTTATTAAAGAAGGAGAGCATTTCGATTATTTAGCTGAATTACAGCCTTTAAAACAATAAATTTCTATTTTTACAAAAAAATGCTTTTCCATGTTTAAATTTAAGTACGCACTTCTCATATTTTTTATTTCTCTGGTGAGTGTTTCGTGTTCTTCAGACAACGATGAAGATGATGGGAATACTCCCGGCATAGACAAAACAGCTAATTTACAGGGACTTGGTGATTCTGCCTCACAACTTTTAAGCGATGCCGAATTCACTTCTATGAATATAGAAATTGTATATGTAAATGGTTTTGCACCTAGCGAAACGGCCCTTGCAAATTTTAAAAGTTTTTTAGAAGAGCGAACTTTTAAACCCGATGGAATAAAGATCGGCCTGAGAGCCGTTTCATCGTCGGGTAAAGCGCCATTTTCTATAGATGAGATCGTTGAAATTGAGCAAGAAACCCGTACTGCTTATAACGCCGGAGACGAAATTGCAGTCTATATTTATATAGCCGATGGAAAGAGTGATAAAGATGAAGAAAATAAACTCACCCTTGGCTCTGCATTTAGAAATACTTCTATGGTACTTTATGGAGAAACTATAGAAGATTTTGCTTCAAGGCCAAATGCACCAATTGAAAGTGATATTGAAGCTGCTGTTTTAAATCACGAATTCGGTCATTTATTCGGTTTAGTAGATATTGGTACCGAACCTCAATCTGACCATAAGGATGATGATAGCGACGGGCATTGCAATGTCCCCAATTGCCTGATGCGTGCTTCTATTGAATTTGGAAGCGGAATAATAGATGAAATTGAAGGTGGCCGTATTCCTCAATTGGGAACGCACTGCATTAGAGACCTTCAAGCTGCCGGGGGTAAATAATTTCACCTTCTCGTCAAGCTGAGCTTGTTTCAGCTTTTAACATATTTAGAACTACAAGTATCTTAGATCCTGAAACAAGTTCAGGATGACGATTCTAAAAGTTAATAAAACGCTTCTGTACCTTCACCCACTAATTCGCTACTTCGCTAATAAATTTAATGCGATATAACCGAAGTTCTTCATCGTCATAATCGCCATCAAATTCTTTAATAGCTTCATCAATTTTATCGGTATCAGCTTCCAAAAAATATTCGTGAATTTCTTCCTGCTGGTCTTCGTCTAATATATCGTCTATCCAGTAATTTATGTTCAGCTTTGTTCCGCTATAAACAATGGCTTCCATTTCCTTTATAAATTCTTTCATCTCCATGCCCTTGGCAGAAGCGATATCATCTAAAGGTAGTTTTCTATCTACATTCTGGATAATATATAATTTTAAAGCCGAATTGGCGCCGGTAGATTTAACCACCAGATCATCTGGCCGTACAATCTCATTTTCATCAACATAGCGCTGAATTAGATCCAAAAATTCTTTACCGAATTTTTTGGCTTTGTTCTCTCCTACCCCAAAAATATTAGTGAGTTCTTCAATATTCACCGGGTATTTAATCGCCATATCTTCGAGCGAAGGATCCTGAAATACCACAAACGGAGGAACCTCATTTTTTACAGCAACTTTCTTTCTAAGATCCTTTAACATTTTTACCAGCGTTTTATCTACCCCGCCACCACTAGATTGGCTTGCAGTAGAAACAGCTTCTGTAGTACTGTCAAAAATATGATCGTCGGTCATCATAAAAGATGTCGGATTCTTTAAAAAATCTTCTCCTTTAGCGGTAAGTTTTATCACGCCATAGGTTTCAATATCTTTCTTTAAATACCCTGCAACCAGCACCTGCCTGATTAAAGCCATCCAATATTTTCCATCCCGGTCTTTCCCTTTTCCGAATAAAGGATGCGTATCGGTTTTATGTGATAAAATAACCGCGTTCGATTTTCCTATAAGCGTTTTCACTACTTCTTTAGACTTATAAAGCTGCTTGGTTTCCTTAACCGTCTTCAACAGCAATTCTACCTCGTCTCCGGCTTCGTGTTGCTTTTTAGGATTTCTAACATTATCGTCCATAGACGCGCCTTCGCCGGTTTCCCCGTCAAATTCTTCTCCAAAATAATGCAAAATAAATTTTCTACGGGAAATTGAAGTTTCTGCATAAGCCACTACTTCCTGCAAAAGGGCGTGACCTATTTCCTGTTCGGCAACAGGTTTTCCGCTCATAAATTTTTCGAGCTTTTCTATATCTTTATAGGAATAAAAGGCAAGACAATGCCCTTCCCCGCCGTCTCTACCTGCCCGGCCGGTTTCCTGGTAATAACTTTCTATACTTTTTGGAATATCGTGGTGAATTACAAACCTAACATCTGGTTTGTCTATTCCCATCCCAAAGGCTATGGTAGCCACAACCACATCAATTTCTTCCATAAGAAATTGATCCTGATGTTTGCTGCGCTTCTTTGCGTCTAACCCTGCGTGATAAGGCACGGCGTTAATTCCGTTTACCTGTAAAGTCTGGGCAAGTTCTTCAACCTTTTTTCTACTTAAACAATAGATAATCCCAGATTTCCCACTATTCTGTTTAATAAAACGAATAATATCGGCATCAACATTTTTAGTTTTGGGCCGCACCTCGTAGTATAAATTAGGTCGGTTAAAACTGGCTTTAAAGGTATTTGCATCGGGAATTCCCAAATTCTTTAAAATATCTTCCTGTACTTTAGGTGTTGCCGTTGCAGTAAGCGCAATAATTGGAATATTATCTCCTATTCGCTTTATAATGCTTCGCAAATTCCGGTATTCGGGTCTAAAATCGTGTCCCCACTCACTAATACAGTGCGCCTCGTCTATAGCTAGAAAAGATATCTTTTGTTGTTTTAAAAACTCAACATGATCTTCTTTGGTAAGCGATTCGGGAGCTACATAAAGCAGTTTACAAACGCCACTTTCTATGTCTGCTTTAACTTGTCTAACCTCGGTTTTGTTAAGGGAAGAATTTAGCACATGGGCTACGCCATGCTCTTCAGAAATACTACGTATAGCATCTACCTGGTTCTTCATTAAAGCTATTAGGGGCGAAACCACAATTGCCGTTCCTTCTTCAATCAACGCAGGGAGTTGGTAACATAGGGATTTCCCTCCTCCGGTAGGCATTACCACAAAAGAATTATTTCCTTTTACAATGCTGGTAATCACCTCTTCCTGAAGTCCTTTGAATTGGCTAAACCCAAAGTACTTCTTTAGCTGTTGGTGTAAATCAATTTCCGTCAAACTCATTCAATTGTGTTACAATTTTACATACATTTGCATAACTAAAGATACATATTTCTTTAAACTCACAATCCTTAATTTTATCAAAATTTGAAACTGAAGGAAAAAATTCTTACCGCAGCTAAAGAAACCATTTCCATTGAAGCCAAAGCAATTGCAAACCTGGAAAATTTTATTGATAGTGAGTTCGCTGAAGCTGTAGAACACATTTACAAAGCTAAAGGAAGGGTAATTGTTACAGGCATCGGAAAAAGCGCCGTTATTGCCACTAAAATAGTTGCCACACTTAATTCTACAGGCACTCCCGCAATTTTTATGCATGCTGCAGATGCTATTCACGGCGATCTGGGAACCATACAAAAAGAGGATGTAGTAATTTGTATTTCTAAAAGTGGAAATAGTCCAGAAATTAAAGTGCTAGTACCTTATATTAAAGATTTCAAAAACCTACTTGTCGGCATTACTGCCGACAGAGACTCTTTCCTAGGAAAAGAATCTGATTTTGTTTTGAATTCTTATGTTGAAAAAGAAGCCTGCCCAAATAACCTTGCACCTACAACAAGTACAACTGCGCAAATGGTTATTGGTGATGCACTTGCTATCTGCCTTTTAAAGCTGAAAGGTTTTTCAAGGAAAGATTTTGCAAAATATCATCCCGGTGGCTCCCTGGGGAAAAAGCTATATTTACGCGTTAGCGACATTACCGCTCAAAATATGAAACCGCAGGTTGCCCCAGAAACTTCGGTTACCGATGCAATTATTGAGATTTCAGAAAAAATGCTTGGTGTAGCCGCAGTAATTGAAAACGATAAAATTATAGGTATAATTACCGATGGTGACATAAGGCGTATGCTTAAAAACAACACCGAATTTAAAGATCTTACTGCAAGAGATATAATGAGCCCAGCGCCAAAAACTATAGACCAGGATGCCCTGGCGGTAGATGCTTTAGAAATGCTGGAAGAGAATAAGATCTCCCAATTACTGGCACTGGAAAACCAAACCTATTCGGGTGTCGTACATATCCATAACCTAATTCGAGAAGGAATTTTATAATGAAGCAAATTGGCACCCCTGAACCAGAGATGTCCTTTTTGGACCATTTAGAAGATTTAAGATGGCACTTAATACGTGCGGTTATCGCAATAGTTGTAGCCGGCTCTATAGCCTTTCTTTTAAAAGGATTCATCTTTGACGTATTACTTTTTGGCCCTAGTAGAGGCGATTTCTTTTCTTACGATATGCTTTGTAAGATATCTTCTTCACTTGGCCTTGATGCCGGATTTTGTTTTGACGAAATGCCTTTTAGAATTCAAAGTAGAACTATGGGCGGGCAATTCTCTGCCCACGTTTGGACTTCAATTACGGCCGGTTTTATAATTGCATTTCCTTATGTAATTTACCAGTTTTGGCAGTTTGTGGCGCCTGCAATGCATGATAACGAACGCAAGCACGCAAAAGGATTTATTTTCATAACCTCATTCCTGTTTTTTATTGGAGTAGTTTTCGGATATTACGTAGTAACTCCTTTATCAATAAATTTCCTCGGAAAATACCAGGTTAGTGAAGCCGTTTTTAACGATTTTGACCTGAGTAGTTATATTGGCCTGGTTAGAGCCTCAGTGCTTGCCAGCGGACTTATTTTTGAATTACCCATAGTAATTTATTTCCTAACCAGAGTTGGCGTAGTAACTCCGCAATTCTTAAAAAAATATCGAAAATATGCGTTGGTAATAGTACTGATTCTATCAGCTGTAATAACTCCTCCTGATATTGTTAGCCAAATAATTGTGGCCATTCCGGTATTGATACTTTACGAAGTAAGTATTCTTATTTCAAAAGTGATCTACAAACAAGAACTAAGAAAAATTAATAAAAAATAGCTATGATCAATAAAGTTGACGAATTCAATGCTTACCGTCAGCAGATGAATGATAAAATTCTGGGTGAGAACAATAAAGTTCTTAAAAGGATTTTCAATTTAGATACCAACGCCTTTTCGGAAGGTGCTGTAGATAAAAAAACAAAAGAATTACTAGGTCTTGTAGCCTCGCTTGTTTTACGTTGTGATGATTGCGTAAAATACCATTTAGAATCCAGTTTTAAAGAAGGTTTAAGCCGGGAACAGGTAATGGAAACCCTTAGTATTGGAACTTTGATTGGGGGAACGATTGTTATTCCTCACCTTAGAAGAGCTCATGAATACTGGGAAGCTTTGGAAACCGCACATCAGGAATAGGCTGGCATAAAAAATGTACTTTAGGTCTTAAATGTCTTTTTAAATGAAATTACGCGCCGAGAATTTAGTTAAAGCCTACAAAGGAAAGAAAGTTGTAAAAGGGATCTCGCTGGAAGTAAACCAGGGAGAGATCGTTGGATTACTTGGGCCCAATGGTGCCGGGAAAACCACTTCTTTTTATATGATCGTGGGGCTTATTAAACCAAATTCCGGTAAGATAGTTTTAGACCAAGAGAATATTACCAAATTTCCAATGTATAAAAGGGCTCAATATGGAATTGGGTACCTTGCTCAGGAAGCTTCAGTTTTTAGGAAACTCAGTATTGAAGATAATATTATGAGTGTACTGGAACTCACCGATCTTTCTAAAGAAGAACGCCACGAGAAAATGGAAACCCTTATCGAGGAATTTGGATTAGGCCATATTCGCAAAAACCGGGGTGATCTTTTAAGTGGTGGTGAAAGAAGACGTACAGAAATTGCCCGTGCACTGGCAACAGACCCTAGTTTTATTCTGCTGGATGAACCTTTTGCAGGTGTAGACCCTGTGGCGGTGGAAGATATTCAAAGAATTGTTGCGCAATTAAAAGACAAAAACATCGGTATTCTTATCACCGATCACAACGTGCAGGAAACCCTTGCTATTACCGACAGAACTTACCTGATGTTTGAAGGAAGTATCCTAAAACATGGTCAACCGGAAGAACTCGCAGAAGACGAAATGGTAAGAAAGGTTTACCTGGGACAGAACTTTGAGCTAAGGAAAAAGAAATTATTTAAGTAATAAAGTGGAGAAAAGAACACTGGGCTAAACTCGTTTCAGACTTTATTCCAAATTCATTTTCGGGAATCTAATACAAATTGAGGTATTCTCTGAAGCCAACCCGAACCGTCGAAAACGTTATGCTGAACTTGTTTCAGCATCTAACAACCTAGACCCCCGAAAAAAATCGGGGCAGGCTCTGAAACAAGTTCAGGGTGACGACACAAACTCATCAATAATATATTATAAAACTATACCTTCTTTAAGAATAAGATAATAATCTTAAACCTCACAGATTCGAAAAATTTGTGAGGTTTTTATTTTTCTCTTACACCTCTTCTTTCTTCGGAAAAACTACCGACAATAGCACATAACTCAGTATAATAAGCGGCACAGCTACAAACTGGAACACCAGGATAAGCGCCAGGCATAAAAGCAGGAAGAAGTATCTCAATTTATTATCGGCAAAACCCCAATTTTTAAATTTAAGTGCGAATAGTTTTATTTCTGCATTTAAAAGATAACAACTTAAAAAAGTAAGACCAATCAAAAACCATTCGTTTAAAATTAAGCCGGTTAAAAAGCTATCGGGTTGGTAAGTGAGAATAAGCGGAAAACTTAAAATCAAAAGTGCATTGGCCGGCGTGGGAACGCCTATAAACGAATCGGTTTGGCGATCGTCCACATTAAATTTTGCCAATCTATAGGCTGAAGCTAAACTAATCAATAACCCAATTAAAGCAAGCGTATTAAAATTCCAATCCCACCAGCCCGGATCAACTTCCCAGCCGGTATTTTCTACACCCGAATTTCCCGGAAGTGCATTGTCCAGTAACTGATACATCACAATTCCCGGTACCACACCACTCGTAACCACATCGGCTAGCGAATCTAACTGCAGCCCAAGTTCTCCGGCTACATTTAGGCTTCGGGCAGCCAAACCATCAAAGAAATCGAAAAAGATCCCACCAGCAACAAATATTGCAGCCATAATTAGACTTCCCTGTACAGCAAAAATTACCGCGATGGTTCCGCAGAGAAGATTTAAAAGCGTAATAATATTCGGAATATGTCTTTTTATAGTCATAGATCGGTTTTCTAAAATACTAAACTAAGCAATTGCGATCTGTTTCTACAAGTTTTTTTAATTTCAGAAAGAACAATTACAAAAGCTTTAACTTCAAAGAAATTATCTAAACACCTATAAAAAGTAATAGTTTGCTATTTTTGAGCAGAATTTCCTTGTATGAAAAATCTTATTTACGCGATATCAAGCGGACTTTTGTTAGCATTAGCCTGGCCAACTTATGGCTTTCCCCTACTTTTATTTTTTGCATTTGTTCCACTATTATATGCAGAATTTAAAGTTAGAAATTCTGAAAAAAAGTTTATAAAATGGAAGGTATTTGGACTGGCGTATCTTAGCTTTTTCCTTTGGAATCTTATTACCACTTACTGGATTTATTTCTCTACAGCCTTTGGTGGTGCATTCGCTATTTTGGTGAACTCCCTGCTTATGGCTTTCGTATTTATGCTGTACCACATAGTAGCGAAAAGAACCGGATTTAGCGCAGCTTCAGCCTTTCTAATCAGTATATGGATGGTTTTTGAAAAACTCCATCTCGCCTGGGAATTTTCCTGGCCCTGGCTAAATCTAGGGAATGCTTTTTCTGAATTTCAAAACTGGGTCCAGTGGTATGAATATACCGGCACTTTTGGCGGTACACTTTGGGTGTGGCTGGGCAATATCGCTGTTTTTAAAGCCGTACTTCTTTATAAAGAATTCAAAGATAAAAGTTTAATTTACCGCGGAATTTTCAAGTTGAGTTTACTCGTTTTAATTCCGATAGGGATTTCATACCTATTATTGAGCCAGGTGGAGGAAAAAGGAGAAACGATGGATGTGGTTATTCTACAACCCAATATTAATCCGTACACCGAAAAATATAATACCACTGACACCCGAATTGGAGAATTATTACTGAAATTAAGTGAAGAAAAAGTTAGTGACAGCACTCGACTAATTGTGGCTCCGGAAACCGTTTTTGCTGACGGCACGGTATTATCAAATTTTGAACAATCTGAAGCGGCGTTCTTCTCAAGACAACTTATCAATAAATATCCGCAAGCCAATTTCCTTAGCGGAATTTCCTTTTACGAGAGATTCAATGACCCGGCGAAAGTTAGAGAGCAAAGTAATCAAATAGGCCCTATGGATTGGTACGACGATTATAATTCGGCATTTTTAATGAATGCTGAAGATATTCCACAGTTATATCACAAATCCAAACTAGTGGTTGGCGTAGAAAACTTTCCATACCAAAATATATTAAAACCTATTTTGGGAGATGTAATGATTGATCTGGGAGGAACTGTAGCGATGAAAACAACCCAGGAAGACCGCGAAGCTTTTGTTCTAAATAACCAATCGTTTACAGGACCAATTATTTGCTACGAATCTGTATATGGCGAATATGTAACAGGCTACGTAGAAAATGGCGCCGATTTTCTTAGCATAATTACAAACGATGCATGGTGGGGAAATACGCAAGGCCACCAGCAACACCTTAGTTATGCAAAACTACGCGCCATTGAAACAAGACGGGATGTTGTGCGAAGCGCCAATACAGGTATTTCAGCATTTATAAATCAAAAAGGAGAAGTAACTAAAAGTCTTGGCTACGAAAAACAAGGAAGTATAAAGTCTGATATTCACCTTAATTCAAATAAAACTTTTTATGTAAAGCACGGAGATTATTTAGCGAGAGTCGCGCAGTTCCTGGCCTTGTTTATTTTCTTATTTGCAGTGGTAAAATATAAGCGCAACCGACCAGGAATTTAATGTATATAGAGCATTATAAAATACTGCTTACTGACAACTGAATTACTGTCCCCGAAAGAAAATTATGGTGCTCAGTGTTTTTAAAATGATGTTGAGATCTAAAAAAATGCCCCGGTGTTTTATATAATAAAGATCGTATTGCAGTTTTACAAGACTATCGGCCTGGCCATTTCCATAATCCGCTTTTACCTGGGCCCAACCTGTTAGTCCGGGTTTTATCACATGGCGGGTTTCATAAAAAGGAATTACTTGAGATAATTCCTCAACAAAAACAGGTCTTTCGGGTCTAGGACCAATCAGGCTCATCTCTCCTTTTAAAACATTATAAAACTGCGGAATTTCATCAATTCTTGATCTTCTTAAGAACTTTCCGAAACGAGTAGTTCGTAGATCATTCTTTTCGGCATATTGCGGTCCGTTTAGCTCTGCATCCTTTACCATAGTTCTCAATTTCAAAATCCTGAAAACCTCACCGTATTTACCTATTCTTTCCTGCCGATAAAAAAGCGAACCGCGGTTTCCCATCAAGTTTGCCACTAATAAGACGGGAAGTATTAGAATAAAAAATACTAACCCCACACACGCGATAATCACATCAAATATTCTAAAGAAAACCTGGTAGAATTTATTCTGGTTGCTTCGGCTAAAAGGAAAATATCTATAGAAATCTTTATCTACGTGCTGCACCGGAATTCTTTGTGTTACTTCCTCGTAAACCTGTGTATAGTCTTTAATTGGAAAGCCTGCTTTAAGCAAATAGCTCAGTTGATTATACAATGACAGCATTAAACCTTTTTTATATCCGCTGGCAACCACAATTTCGTTGATATGATGCTCTTTTATCGCTTCCCTAATATCTTTGATCTCAAATCTTATCAATTTATCTTCATCAATTTCTGACTGTATTCGGTCTTCTGTCTTTATATAACCGACAACCATATAATTGGGATCAGACTTTTGAAGATCGGAGCTTATAAGATTAATATCAAAAGAGTTTCCAACTACCAAAACACGCTTGTAAAAGCGCGGGGAAGAAATTAAAGTGATATAGACAAGGCGCCATAAAAGTAGCGGAATTAAAATAGCCAGGAAGAAAAAGAGAATCTGGAGCCTATTTTCAGGCAGGCTGGGAGTTAAAATAGGCGTAAGCATATAGAATAGCACAGTCGCTCCGGCACTCAATATCGAATTTTGTAATACACTATCAAATTTTGAAGCCTTTTGCAGATCGTAAAGCTCAAAAATACTTGCAAAAAGATTGAAATATAGCAGTAAAACCAGCGTCCAATACCAGTTTTGAGAATCTACCCGAAAATAATCAAATTCAAAGATAATTCCTATGAGACTGAGGCTGGTTAGAATACACAGAGAGTCCAGCAAACGCAGTAGGACCTTACGCTCAGAGATTTCAAAATGTACAAGGGGTCGTTGAGACATGAATTACCTGCTTACGGGATAAAGATAGAATTTTTTTGATTTCTACATCTTTCTATCGGGGGAAATGAAACAAGGTTTAAGAAATAAGAGGCGGGACTAAAAAAGAGGAGGAGCTTTTAGAGATGACCCTGAAAAAGATAATGCATTCGTCATTGCGAAAAAGGTACGACTGAAGCAATCTTTTCAATTGGAAACCTTCGCATTAAAAAGATTACCACGCACCTATGTCGCTAGAAATGAAGAGTAACAGTGAAAATCATCAATTAATCGAGTAAAACTTCCTTCCACTCCTTTTTCACTATTTTCCAATCAAATTTTTTTGCCTGGTTACGAGCGTTTCGGCTTAGGTTTTCCGCTAAATTCGAATTTTCTAACAGGGATTTAATAGCATCTAAAATTGCCAATTTATTTTTAGGCGGAACTAGCAGGCCGGTTTCTTGATCCTTGACCAAGTAGGGAATTCCACCAACATTAGTGGAAATAATTGGAAAGCCTAAAGCCATCGCTTCAATTAAACTTACCGGGGTGTTATCCACATTCGTAGTATTTAGAAAAATATCATATTCCTTTGAAAGATCAGTCCATTCCTGCTTAGTTAGTTTCCCTGTAAACTTTACAGGCAACTTATTACTTTCAGCATAACTTACACATTCTTTATAAGATTCATCCTTTTGTGGCCCCACCATACAAAGTCTTGCATCGGGATATTCTTTTGATAAATCCTCTAACACGTTAATCGCCAACATCGGATTATAAATTTCGGCAAAAGCGCGCACCCAAAGCAATTTAGGTTTCAAGTTTTTTCTTGCTTTAAAAGTATAGTCTTTCAGAAAAATGGAATTTGGGATATATTCAATATTTTTAAATCCTGCTAGTTGAAATTCTTCAAATAGATAAAGTGAAGGCGCAATATTCAGTTTTGCTTTTTTAAATAGAGAAGCTGATAATTTTGGAATATTTTTTAATCTTTCAGGGAGACCTCCTCCGTGAAGTAAAAGGATATAATCCAGATTCAATTTACTGCAAAGTTTTGCCGTCAGTACGGCGTACCAAAAGTTCCGGGTGCTATAGGTATCGATAAGCACCACATCTGCCCAGGATTTATTTCTAATTATAGAAGTCATCATCTCAGCTAACCTCAGCAACTGATTCTTTTTAGCAGATGAAGTTCTTACCGGGAAACCTTCTTTCCTAAATAATGGGGCTAAACGATCTATAGATGTGGGGGCACCTCCTCTAAGCTCCAGTACATTGCCGATATAAAGCAGATTTTTCATGAGTTTAAGACCTCATCCCAAGCGGCTTTCACTTTTTTCCAGGCAAAGGCCTCTACTTTATCACGGGCATTTTTAGCAATCACTCTTGCTTCTTCAGGCTGTTTGATGAGTTTATCAATTTCTGAGGCCATGGCTTTAGCGTTATTAACCGGCACCAATGTACCATCTGTATTATTATCAATAAGCATTGGCATACCGCCTACATTGGTAGAAACTACCGCTAAGCCAAGGCTCATGGCTTCAATAACACTAATGGGAGTATTATCAATATTGGTGGTATTGATAAAGAAATCGTAGTTTTTGGAAAGTTTAGCCCAGTCTTTTTTCTTCAATTTCCCCGTGAATTTCAGGTTGAGTTGATGTTTGGCCGCGAATTTTTTACAGGTTCTCATAGTCCCGTCTTTATCGGGCCCAACCATACATAATTCAGCATTGGGATAATCCTTCTTCAGCAACAATAAAACCTCCAAAGCCATCACCGGATTGTATCTTTTTTGAAACCTTCTTACCCATAATAATTTAGGAGCAAAATTTTCTCGCTTTTTAAACGGATAATTCTCCATTTGAATTGCATTGGGAATAATCCTGGTATTATTAAAACCTTCAGCCTTAAAAATATCGTACAAAAATTTAGAAGGCGCTATATTGATTTTCGCTTTTCCAAAGAGACTCTTACTGTATTTTTTGGAAGCGTGTAAGCGTTCCGGAAGGTTCCCACCGTGTAGAATTGGTATATAGTCCAAATCGTAAGCCTGGCAGGTTTTAGCCACTAGATAGGCGTAGTAAAAGTTCATCGCCCCATAAGTATCGATAAGCACAACATCGGTAGTTTTATGATAGCGCACAATGAGTCCAAGCATTTCGATTAGACGCAGGCCTTTGTTGCTTCGGGTAGAAGCCGTTTTCACCTTATAACCTTCCTTCCGCAACATTTTGCTAAAAAAAGATATATAGGTTGCCGTAAAGCTGTTAATCTGTAAGTCGTTTCCTATGTACAGGATGCTTTTTGTCATCTACTATATATAATAAGGCCAATCCATAAACAAAGCCCGGTAGGGCAATTCTCATTGCCGAATGATTAATGGTTAAAAACCAAAATGCTAAGAACGCCAAAAAATAATAATTGTTCTTAAACTTTGTCCAGAAAATTATAGGGACTAAGATAAGAATAAGAATAGCAACAAGCCCCAGAAGGCCATGTTCTGATAACATTCTGCTAATCTCATTATGAGTGGCAATCGATATATCCTGATTTTCCAGTCGGTACTCATATCCCTTTCCAACACCTATACCAGTAACCGGATGGTTTAAAAAAGCTTGTAGTTCTGTTTCTACCAGTTCAGCCCTGCCTGTGGTTATATCTTTTTTCAATTGTCCTGCTGCATTCCGGTTAGTATAGCGATTACCTAATAAACCTCCAGTTTGGGCCAAAGAAAATAACCATATTATCAAGCTTGCAACTCCAAGGAGGAGGATCTTAAAGTTTAAACGGTATTTTTCCCGAGAGCCTTTCTTATAATATAGAAAAACAAGGAATGCGACAATACAAACAATAGCTGTAAATACGCCTCCGCGGGAAAAAGTGATTAAGGCTCGATACCCCATCATACCCAGTAAAACAATATCTATAAGATTTATAAGCTTATGTTTGATAATAAATAATCGCATAGCCAATAAAACAGCGCCAAGACCAAAAACCGTAGAAATCTGATTGGGGCCGTACCCCCCCGTAGCAACATAATTCGCTTGAAGGTTGATTCCCACATCCACCATATTGGGAGTATAGAGATATAAATAAAACATATGTGCAATTAGAGGCATCAATAAAAAAGAGATCACTGCTTGAAAATCCTTTTCCCTAATCTTTTTGTAATAACAATAAATTGCTGTGATCCCCAAAGCAACAGGACCGCTTAGATTAAATGCAACCAATTTTCTAATTTCAGCTTCATAGCTCATAGTTATAGATGCAACAACTACTCCCGGGATAAGGATTAAAAGGTAAGTCCAATAAGGCGAGGTACGGGATGAGGTGCCTTTAAAGAACATGCCTATCAAAAGGAAAATAATTACCATATATTTCCCGGTTTCATAAAAAAACATTGCATCAGTTTGCCGGAAAAAGACTTCACCTCCCGCGATATAAGCAGCCCCCATAAGAGCTTCATTGTTATTGTTTTCCTTTACTATAGTTAAGAACAGGAAGTAAACAATAACTCCTAGCAGAATAAATGAAGATGAAGGACGAAAGAAATATACAGACAGCGCCATCCCTAAATGGATAAGAACTAACTCTATATAATTAAATTGATATCTACTTATGCCAGCCATTTTCTGCTTCTCAAGTTATTATAAAATTTTAGAAAAAAAGGAAGCACCTCTTCCTTTGAATAAGCTTTTTTGACCCTATTCTGCAAGGATGTGGCATCGCGTTCTCTACTTTCCTTATCTCTATAATATTCCTTAATAGCAGCAACAAGCGCGATGGGATTACCCGCAGACACCAGTAAAGCATTCTCATCAGTAACCTCTTTGCACTGGCCAACATCGGTACAAACCACCGGTAAGCCTGCAAAGGCATATTCCAGCAAGGCTAGCGGTAGTCCTTCGGAACGGGAACTCAGCACCCCAAGATCAGCCTGTTTCAATAAGCCTGAGACTTCGGGAAGGCTACCATAATAATAAATTTTCTTTTCCGAATTGAATATTTTCTCGCGAACTTCTTTCGAATAAGCTGTAACCGGATCTATTCCAATAAGATGCAGACTAATTCCATCTATGTTGAGCTTTTCAAAAGCCGTAAGCAGGTTCAAATGGTCTTTCTGAGGACGGAGGTTAGCTACACAGACAACTTTAAAATCGTCGGAACTACCTTTTAAAGTCTCTTCTGAATTCGCATCATTATGAGTACAAATAAAATTATTAAGTTTTATCACGGTTCGGGACTTTAATCGTTTTCTAGCCCAGCCTTTAAGATCACTGTTTACTGAAATTATTCCGTCGAAAAATCGGGAAAGGGGCTTTAATAATTTAATATCCCTTTGCTCCAAATGTTCCGAATTCCCATAATGATCGTGCCAGATCAGCTTTATTTTTAATCCAGATAATTTTAAAAGCACAGCCCAAAACCAGGAAGTCCCATGGGCGTGAACCAGTTCTATTTGTTCTTTTTTCACAAAGCTTTTTAACTTCAAAAATGCCCGCACATCGATACTTTTTTTCTTATTTAAGAATAAATATCGTACTTCTTCTTTAAGCTCCTCTTTTAATAAGCCTTCCTCCCGGGTACAACATAAATAAGAAGTTACTATCTCTGCTACTAACGAATTCGCAAGATTAACCGCCATCCTTTCCGCTCCGCCGGGGTTTAGGGTATCGATAAGTTGTAATACCCTTAGTTGTGTGTGGTTTGTTGTTTTTTGTTTTTTGATGTGGGTTGTTTGTTCTGAGTTGTCGGTTTTCAGTTGTGGGTTTTCGGTTATTGAGTTTTGCTTTCCTAAAATATCGTGAATTGCCTTTTCGAATTTTTCTAAAGTATATTGCTGACTCCATTTCTGAGCAGCAATAGACATTTGCTTTAACTTTTCTGGATTTTTTATAAGGCTAATTATTACTGCCAAATTTTTTTCAGAAAAACCTGTTCTCGATATATCCCAAATCCCGTCAGAACTCTCGAACTGACGGCCTTTCTGAAATTTAGCTGGCACTTCTTCAATCAGAAAATTTTCTTTATTATCTCTTCTCTCTTCTCTTTTTTCTGTATTCTTTTTTCTTTTTTCTATATCCGAAATTATTATACCACGCTCCCCGTAATTTAACATCCAGGGCACACAACTAACGGGTGTAGCTATGGGAATACAACCATACCACATCCCTTCTGCCAGGGCTTTAGGCCAGCCTTCACTTTTTGAAAGTAAAACAACAAAATACGCTTCTCTATAAGCCTGCTTTAGTTCTTCAAGGCTTTTACGGTCGTTTAGAGTTACGCAATTTTGAAGTTTTTGTTTTTGAATATACGATCTTAGAGAATCCTCCAGAACTCCGTCACCATAGATATCTAGTTCTGAAATGACTCCCTTATTATTTAGGCTTTCAATAAAATCAATAGTCTCAAAAATTCCCTTGCCTTTTACCAGGTTTCCAGTAAAGATGAATTTATATGGCGAGCTGAAATCTTTTTGAACCCATTCTCTATCCTTTTCAGAAAAACTTGCGGTAAAAAAAGGAATTATATTACCTGACTGATTTGGCCAGACCCCGTATACTAATACCTTGAGCTTCCGGCTCAAAAACGTATTGCTTAATATCCATTTCTGAAGCCTGTAGCTGAGCGGTTGCTTGGCATCGGGATCCCAGTTCCCCGCGTATTTAACCGATTTGGGTTTCTTCGGAAAAAAGATCTGGGCAATAGCGGCAAGTAATCCAATATTCCCGGGGCATCGCAGATGCAAATGATCGGCACGGTGCATTGCCCCCATTATTCTGAAAAAAATCACCGGTATTTTAAAAATTGCGGTAAAGATATTTTTAATACCAAGTAGATTAAAAGATGGGATAGCCGTAAAAGTCAAATTTTCGTGAAGATAGGGATCCTCCATTCCCCTGGTCTCCTGGTCCCCAATTCTCCTTTTCTCCTCCAAAGCCGCCACAACTTCAACTTCTTCTGGATATTTAAACCACAAATTCATCTCACGCACATAAGGACTGTAGGCATAATAACGACCCTCAAATCTATGATGAATCACGTGAGTAAAAATGGCAAATCTCATTTTGCAGGTTTTTTAGCCATGCGCATACTTAAATGCATACATGAAAACATATGTTCATCAGAACTGGCAGACATATCCCAGTCCTCCTGATGCCAGGCTCTGGCCGTTGTTAGTTTTTTTTCTTCAGATAGCGGCAAAAATCCAATAAGGGCACTCCATTTGGTCTTTCCAAGCACAGCCCTGCGCTCCTTTATTTCAAATGCCATTTTGAACTTATAATATGTTTTTTTGGAAAAAGGCCACTCCCAATCCCGGTCGCTTTGGAAAGGACGGTAGATGTTTCTTAAGAACTTTATAGGCTTGCTGGTTTGAAGTGGATCATAACTAATAATCTCGCCCCCTGCCACAAGTTTTTCCAGCAATGTATTTATTAATTCATCTACATCTTTAAAATGATGTAAGACCCCATAGGCATAGATCAGGTCGAAATCTTTTTCTTTAAATTCTTCCGATAGAAAATCCATCACCTCAGCCCTGGCACCCGGGATATTCTCGAGTCTTCGGTTAAAGAGGGCAATGCCTTTAGGGCTAAGATCTATTCCCAGATACTCCTTCGAGTGCTGGGCGAGATGCATACTCAAAACATTTCCTGCATAACACCCAAGGTCCAGTACCTTTTTTTGTGAAAGCTCTCCAAACCAGCTTTTATGCAAATCGTAAATATCCTGTTCTACACCAATCTGTTTCTTAAGACTGTTCAAAGCGTTATTCCTAAAATAAGACCAGATCTTACTGGGTAAATTCTTATCAAAATTTTGATAAAAATCTCTTTGTCGCTTATTTATTTCCTCTCGTTCCTTATTCATTTAACCGGAAAACCTTATTTAAAGATAATAGATTGCTCAATAAAATTATCAACTACATTATTTAATTCATATTTCCCCAAAAACCTTTTATAAGCCTGTTCCGCAAGTTCATCTCTAAATTGCGGTTGTTCCAATAATCTTAGGAGTTGTGATGCCAATTCCTGATGATTTCCCGGCTCAAATAATAGACCGCTCACCTCATCCTCTATAATTTCGGCTATCCCGGTCGTATTAGAACCGATAACCGGGGTTTGCACCGAAAAACTTTCTATCACCACATACCCAAAAGCTTCATAATAAGAAGGAACAATACTGCAAAAGGCTGTGGAAAAGGCTTGCAAAACATAATCTTTTGATTGATTCCCTACAAATTGAATATTCTTCTCCAGGTTTAATTGTGCCGTAAGTTTATTCAACTCCAGCAGAAGCCCCTGCTCATCTTCTCCTCCAATTACTTCTAAAAAAACTTTTGGATATCTTTCCTTAAGAATTCCCAAAGCTTTCAGAAGCACTTTAATCCCTTTAACGCTATGTAATCTCCCGGCATAAACTAATTTGTTTGGATTAGTTTCACTCTCAATCAGGGGGTCATTTACGGCGTTGGGAAGAACTTCTATTTTGTTATTCTTTATATTAAAGGCGCTGATGACATCTAACTTCGCCGATTCTGAATTTGCTATTATCCTGGTAACCAGAATGAATAGGTTTTTTTTCCGCCAGAATAGGAATCGCTTAAATTCTAATTGACTTGTCAAGGTATGATACCAGGCCACCCGGTGCTTTACCCCCATTAAAAAGCCTGCCAGAATAAAAAGATTAACAGCTCCGAAGCTCGCGATTAAGATTTTAGGCTTATACTCCCTGATATTTTTTACTAAAAACCGGAAATCGGCAAATTTTGTAGGTCTTCTGGACGGCCATTCCAGAATGCTTATCGATTCATCAAGGAGTAGATCATGAGCTTCAGTGGCATAAGTAAAAATAATTACGTGATGAGTTTTTGATAGTTTATTCGCCAGGCTTACAAAAAATTCGGCAACCGAAGAATTCTTTAAAGTAAAAGCTATAAAAACTGTTTGCATCGGTTATCAATTAATCATTATTCATTTGAAAACACCTCATTTTAAAATCTCCCGATAAGCGATAGGACATAGAAAATGTTTAAGCTGTTTGACGAAAATTATTAAATTCCCGTGTTTATATGGTATGCCAAAACCTCCACTAATTCCTTTTATTCTCAAGGGTTGGGAGAATTGTCTATAATCCCCCTTCCCTTTGAGTTTAAAATCCATAATTGCCTGCCATAGGGCTTTTTCAAAAGAGAACCCCAAATTAATGGAATTTCCGTTTTCCTTAAGATAAGGCCAGAATTCCTTTGTAAAAAGAAAACACCTGGAATCCATTTTTAATCTTTGGTAAATATTACTCATCACTAATTTATTATTCGATGAGATAAGCTTTTGAGCAGGATTTGCTAACTTATTAATATTCAAAACCTTTAATCTCCCGGTTATTTTTACGATTAAACTGGTACCCTTAATAAATCTTGATTTTCTTAAAGTATAATCTATAATTTCTAACTCTTTCCAACCTTTCCCTCTATCGGGAGAAGATACCGGAGATTGAAAAGTTATAAATTCCAACCTCTCCGACCCTGGAAAATACTCAGCCAGGGAATATCCGGAATTTTCAGAAAAAACAATTTTATAAGGGGTATTAGCTAAATAAAATGAAATTGCTTCCAAATATTGCTGCTTTCTGATTTCAGGATCCTTCACCGCCAGGACATCTGAAGAGTTTCTTTCAATAGTCCCGGTTAATAATAAGATAATTTCTTTGTTAGCAGTAAGCATCCTTGTAAGTTATATTCCCGCCTATGCGGTTTCAAAAATAGTATAAACAAATACTAATAGATCAATTTGTTTTTATTACTTCAATTAAACCTTTGAGTCTCCCCCGGGCATCATCAAACCCACTTTTATCTTTACTAAAGCCATTTACAAATCTAATGATTAACAATAAGATATGTATTGCCCAGAATTTAAAGGCTGCTTTAAAAGAGGGATTGGGATTTTTCAATTTCCATACGTGATATCCATTCTCAACAACCATTCTCCCATATTTAATATAATCGGGCCTACCGGCTTCATCATGAAGATGCTCTACTTTTGCAGCCGTATTCACATATAATTGCCCAATTGCGGAGGCTCGTAAACAAAAATCCAGGTCTTCATACAAACCATAACCTATAAATTTTTCTGAAAAATTTATTTCTGAAAAAAGCTCATGCTTATAGGAAGCCACCCCTCCCATAAAGAATTCTACCGGGTAAATCTTTTCCGAAGGAGGTAAGAATCCGGTTGAAAAACCGTGGGAGAATTCAGGCATGAAGCCCGGTGGTTTACCTGATAATAGCCCTAATCGTTTTCTTAAAACATTTCGTTGTCCCAGGGGTCGGGCAAACCCATCAAATTGAAATTCATCAAACTTGATTTTATAGTTCCCCGATACCTTTTTCCAGACAATATCATCCTTTATTCTACCACCAATTCCAATGGCCCCTGGATGTTTAATATAGCTATCAACCAGATTCTCAAAATAATCAGGTTCAAGTACTATATCATCATCCAAAAAACAAAAAACATCCATATCGGAACTTGAATGTTTTACCCCAAAATTGCGCTGGCGGGTTAATCCGATATCATCTTTTCCTACTTTGTAATATTTTAAACTAGGGTAAGGCTTTTTCTCAAATAGCTTTTTCGTTAAATCATCGGGAGAAGCATCAATGACAAGTATTTCATCAGGATATAACTTTTGCTCCCTAACCGATTCTAAGAGTCGCTCTATGGCCTGGCTCCGTTGATATGTACAGATGATTAGATTAAATTTCATTCGTCTTTGAGGGCTTTTAGCAGGGCTAATTCTGCATTTAATGCTGCAGCATTAATTATATTGATATTACTAAGCGGCCATTGCTCCAGGTCTCTACGTTTGAGAGCTCCATAAATTACAGCATTTGTATATCCTTCTCCTAAATAATTTTTCTCGAAGTAAGACCATAATTTTGCCTCCATTTTCGGCTGCTGATACACTTCTACCCAATTAAAAGATTTTAATACCCGGTATCTCTTCTTTGGGTTACCAGATTTCATTACTCTCTTTATAAGAAAATCATCTATTTCCGATCTTAAAAACCATATAGGAACTTTAAATATCTCTGGCGAATTAAAAGGCACGAATGGAATCTGGCTGGTAGGTTCGCTCGCTCCCAGTTTTAATTCCTTAACCGAGGCAAACAAAGATTTTATATACCTGCCATTCAGTCTAAGATTTGGATGAAGATTGCTGGTTAACCGAAGAATTTGAACAGACATCGGAACACAAAAACTTTTAAAATTGGAATTTAAGATCAGTATCTGTTTCCCCATCGGAATTCGGGAATGAGTAAACCAGGTAAATATCTCGGAAACCAGTTCCAGATAAGGAAGATTATGCTGTTCAATTCTTAAAAATAGTTCTTCTAGATCTGCAGTAATCTCATTGTTTATTTGTTCCTCCGTAAGTTGCACATTTATCCGGTTGAGATGCTTTTGTGATATCAAACCGGTATATTTACTTATGACACCATCTTTCCAATCCTCAAATTTCTCCCTGGTATTTTCAGTTAAAGGATATTCCTTGCGTCCCAGGTAATACTGCTTAAAGTTTTTCCAGTTTTTTTTCATCGGAAGGTTTCTTCCCTGCAAGGATTCCGTCATATCCCCTACCAACATGTTTTCCCTGTTCTCTATCTCGTGCTCCTCTAAAATTTCAAGCCAATGGTTTAAATAAATAGCCTCTGTTTCAATAGTATATTTTTCAAGGACTTCCTTCCCAGGAAAATTCAATTCCGGCTGCGAATAACTTCTGAAATTGGCGTCATATAAACCAGCAATGCGTTTTGCTATAAGGCTTTCATAATAATCCTCCTGCCCGTATGTGTGACAGAATAATTGTTTTTCCCTGGGGACACTCCCCATAATCAGACGGCTATCCATTCCTCCGCTTAAGGCAACATGAACGTTTTCTTCTTCTGCCAGGCAATATGACACTTCCTTTTTAAAGGCTTTCCAATATTTTAAAGGAGCGACACTATCAGAAAGTTGCTGGTATAATTCATTATCATATTTTCGCTCTCTTATCTCTCCAGATTTTCTGAATCTAATCCATTCTCCTGGCAGAAGACGCTTTACATTTTTTAATAGAGTTCTAGACCCGATATTCGCAAATTCAGGGCAATATGTGCGTTGAAATAAGCCAACCTCATCGACTGATGCTTTTGATACCACCCCCAGCCAAATGAGACTGTTAGAGATATAAAATTCATTTTCCCCCGCAAAGTAATAAAGAGGATACACTCCTATTGCATCATTGCAAACAACTATTTCCCCGGTTTTTTCCTCAATTATCGCAGTGGAAAAAGATCCACTTATCGAGTTTGGGACGGGCCATTGTTTAGTAATTAAGCCGATGGCATTTTCAGTTTGAGAAGCTACATCCGGCATTGCACAATTAAAATCCCGTATATACCCATCTATAAAAGACCTAAGCCCCTGCCCACTGTAACCGCTGGTGTCTTTTTCTGTGACAATACTATATGGCCCTGCAGTTCCTGCCTCAACCTGATATTTCAGTTCCAGTTTCTGAAAATCATCTTTTCCAGGGCTTCTTTGACTGATTAAAAACTTCATCCCCTAAAATTATTTTAGCAAGAGTTTTTTAGCCCAATCTTCACTTATATTCCAACGTACCTGCATATTCCTCCAATATTTTATGGGGTTAAGGTTTTTGCCTAAGTCATAATTCCGCAGAAAAAGTTCCGTTTTAAAGCCCTTCATCTGCTGGGGAGTAAAATATTTTTTAGCAAAAAGCATAATGGTGGGTGCCGGCTTAGGTTCATCTATTTTCCACGGCGGCAAAGAAACATCCCTAAATCCACCCCTGGGCGCTTTTAGATGCAGAATCTTGAATTCAGGATGATAGATGATATCACAACCGGCCATGCGCAATTGCATGCCATATTCCATATCTTCCCCATAGCCATGATTAAAAGCCGGATCAAATCTAATTTTTTTAGCCAAATCTCCTCTAACTATACTATTGCCGGCACCAAAGGTCCCCCATTGTTTTCTTTTACCAAAAAATAAAGTTTCCCCCTGCTGGATATAATTAAGCGTTAAGCAGTCTATGTTAAAGGACCTCATCTCTTCCAATGAATCTTCTAAGACCTCAGCTTCCATCCTATTGTCATCGTCAGCAAAAAACACCCAATCGGCATCTACTTCTTTTAGGGCTATATTACGAGCGGTACAAGCACCGGTTTTATGAATAAAATGATGAACGATTTCAAAAGGCCAGGTATTTGAGCTTAGCTCTCGTAATTCTGTTTGTGATTTGGGGTCGGGATTTTGCTCTACCACAATTACCTTTTTCGGCAATAAGCTTTGTTTTTTCAAATCATCTAAAACCTGTAACAAATATTCTCTTCGCCCCAAGGTAGGTATGATTACATCAAGACTACCCGGTTCAGTGATTTTTTTTATCTTCTTTTCAACTGAATCCCTTAGGTTAATTTCTTTTAGGAAATACTTTTTCCTGAAAAATGAACGCAACAGAGATAAAAGCGGAAAGGAGTGCTCAAACTTTATAAAATACCAAAATAACAACCAAACCCGAACTGTTTTATAATGCATATATACAAACGAGAAAAGCTCTGAAATGCCCGTAACCGGCTGAGGTATATGTTGCTTTACCAGGCTGGCCTTGAAGAAACACGGCTCTGAATAACAGAATAATCCGTTATGCTGACCGGATTTAGCAATTGAATTTAATAAAAATCCAAAATCTTTTATTTTCCCAAAAGACTTTCGGAAATTCAATAAAGTTTTTCCTTTTATACCTCCGGCATCAGTACTCATTCTCCAGGTTCCGTAACGCACTTCCTGGTTAACATTTATTGAGGGATACTGATCAATATAACCTATTTGTTCTGGAAAATACGAATGCTCCAGGGCATAAGAAGCCATGATTAAATCATGCGGAAATATTTCCTTTAAAAGGCTCCTGTTAAATTCTTCAACATAACTTTCTTCACACCAACATATCAATTCCTCAGGATACTGTTTCGCTAAATCCCAAAAAATCCTGCAAAGATCAGCTTCCTTTACCGCCAAACTATGCTCTTTATAGTAGACACGGACAAGCCTGGCAGCATGTTGATGGATGATGAGGAGCATAGGTGATTTTCGGGTTTGAACAAATGTAAATAAATTAGACGTTAGTTTTAGTCGGTAGTCTTTAGTTTTTGGTAGCAGTCAAATCTAAATTGAATTTAGTAGTCATAATTTCTCCCGTTGACTTCGGGTGGTTTTTTCCGGAGCGGAGCGCAGGTAAAAAATTGCATTGAGAAGTCTTAGGTATTTGTACTTCTCTCCTGTTCTCGATACACCTTTGCTTTGCTATCGCTCTACAAAGACACTAGAAACCAACGATTTGTAGATTAATAAATTGATAGCACTTACGTTGACTGCGAATGATCCCGATGTAAATCGGGAGTGTAGCGAGAAGTCTGGGCGTTCTAAAATCAAATGAAATCCTCGTTCAAAAACTCCCACTGCTTCATATTATTCTTAATTTTCTTACCAATCAGCTTTTCGAATTGAGAGGCATTTATGCCAGCGCCTTTAGGTTTTTTCGCTTCGAGATCATCAAAAGTCAGTTTGTGGCCTGCGGGAAGGTCTTTATTTACTGCTAAAGATTTTTCAAAAATATCCTTCAAGTCTTTATACCGGAAATTATCTGATTTATCAACGGGATGTTCAAGAGAAGTTTCAATATTCCTTACCGCCTTCACCAGGCTTTTGATCTCATCGATCTCCAGGGACGAAGTGGCATCAGGGCCAAAGCTTCGGCGGTCGAAGACTGCATGGAATTCCAGGATCTCAGCGCCCAAAGCAGTTGCGGCGATGCAGGTTTCTCTTTTTGCGGAATGATCGGAATAACCTACCATCACCCCGTAACGTTGCCTAAGTTGTGAGATTACATTAAGTCCGTAGTCTTCCGGCTTTGTGGGATAAGCCGTGGTACATTGAAGGATGAAGAATTCCACCTTTCTTTTCCTCAGGAATTCAACAGTTCGATCCAGTTCTTTAAAAGAGCTCATCCCTGAAGAAAGAATGACCGGTTTCCCGGTTTTAGCTATTCTTTCAAGCAACAGGAAATTACTAACCTCCCCCGATCCAATTTTATATCTTTCTACTCCGAGCTCTTCCAGAAGCTCAACTGCAGCATTGCTGAATGCTGAAGCCAGGAACTCCACTCCCTTTTGATCACATCTTGCCTTAATTTTTTTCCATTCCGCCAGGGTAAATTCCATCCGCTTCCAGTAATCAAAACGGGTTTTATCCTGCTGACTAAATTTTACTCTGAAAGGTTCAAATTCACTGCTTTCGGCCTCCGCAATATGCAACTGGAACTTCACGGCATCCACCCCGGTATCTGCCAGGGCATCAATATAAGATAAAGCCAAGCCTAGACTTCCTTCATGGGCCTGGCCCACCTCAGCTATTATAAACATATTTTTAGGATTTAAAATTAAACTTCCCTTTTAGAGAATGTAACGTATTCAAAACAGAAGGATGAAGTTTGTCCAGGTTTTGCCCAAAAGAACTTTTATACCTTCAACACCACATTAATAGATCCGGCTGTTAATTCTTCATCTGTAAATTTCTTAAAATCTTCGTGAATTGGAACAGCACTAAACTTATTAAATGTTTTAGCACTGGGTTGATCATATTCCACATGCAAGAGCTCCAAGCCAGCTGCCTTAAAAATAGCTAAATATTGCGGAAGTCTCAGGCGATTGTGGTAATCAAATTTGGTTTGCTTCTTTTTCCATTCGGCTTCACTGTATTGTAAGAAGTCCTGCAGACTCAAATTCTTATCCACATAAGCGCGATGATCGCTAGGAGAAATCAGGTGTACAATTAAACTCCCCGGTTTTAAGCCTCTTCTAAATTTTTTATGCATTAACGTGAGGTCTTCAGGCTTTACATGCTCCAGTACAAATCGAGAAAAAATAAGGTCTGTTTCAGGTAAGTCGGCAGCTATCAGGTTAGTATTGGGGTAATACGCAATATTTTTTGGCATTTGATATGCGTTTTTAGGTTCCGAAGTGATCCTGATCCCGTATTCCGAAAAGAAAACCTCGTTCAACCTATAGACGCCCTTCTTATTAAAATGCCTATTAAGATCGAAAGTAGAGACTGATTTCGCTCTTCCCTGGAAAAGCATAAAGTAAGGCATCACCGGTGCCCATCCCGAACCGATTTCTAAAATATTTTTGCCTTCTAAGGATAAGCCCTTTTCCTGTAATAATCTTTGTAAAACTCCAAAACTGGGCTTGTTGGTTTTTACCCGCTGTAACATATTCTCTCCATTAACAGCGTCTTGAATTTTATGATAAAAATAAAATCCCTGTTTTTCAGGTAACAGATTTAATATGTGTAATAAGCCTTCTTTAAGTTTTAATTTTAAGGACATTCAATTCATTTTATAAATTCTTCGCTCGTAAGGAATCACCAAATTTATTTTCAATCAAACTTCTAAAATGAAGTCGATCCTTTTCAAATCTTTCCCCAGCCTGAAGGAATAATTATGATCTCTGTAATTATAAAGGATCTCCTTTAGGACCATATCATTAACTTCCTTCATAGAGATATAGGGCTGCGTCTGCTTGCCCAGGCCTTTTTTCAACCTGTGTTTTAAAGAAGTATAAAATTCGTCTTCAAAAAACTCCACCTGAACCACTTCTCCTTTTCGGGAAGGTAATTCTTCTCTTAAAAAATGTTCTACCCGGGCAAGTATATTGGGAATTTCAAGATTCATATCCGGATTCTTTAAAGCTTCTGATCTTTCCGCAGCTATAAAGTTCCCCATTTCCCCCTGCCTCAGAGGTTTTATAATTCCCCGGTCCCGGTTGCGTTCAAAATGCCGTTGATTAATGCGCATGATATATTTTACCCTTGGATTTCCTGTGAGCAATTTATCTTCAGTCCCTGAAAAACTTTGGTGCCAGTTATGGCAAAAATACTCTTCCTTTCTTTGCTCTTCCTGATACCCCGCATTTTCCAATCGGACAAAAAGATCTTCGTCTTCGGATCCGTAAAAATGAAAAAACTCATCCAGGCCGTTCACCTTCATCAGGCTTTCCCTGGAAGTCAGAATCATTCCATTCACCTCCCCAACCCGGGCGGACTTTAGATCGCCAAATTCATAATTCCCTGAAAGCTTCTGTGATTCTGCCTTATCTAAATAACCAAGTTGGAATAAATAAAATTTATCCGGGCTCTGGAGCTTTTCCCATAAAATAGATGTTTCAGGATGAAAAACAAGGTCAATATCTGCAATGAAAACGTAGTCTCCTTTCGCTTTTGTAATCCCAAAATTAAGGGCTTTGCTTTTATTCCATAAGAGCTGCGGTACTGCTAAGTGATAAAAGCGAACAAAAGGAAATTCCCTTTCAAGCTTTTCCAGTTCTTTTACAAGCCCTTTCTCGCTTCCATAATCTACAAAGATCACTTCAAAATTCTGAAGTTGTTGTTTCCGCAGGGAGTCAAAGGAGATTTTAATCCTTTCAGAATCCCGGTTACGGTGGGCAAATAGTATTGAAAACACTGGCTCCATTACAGATCTTTCTCTATTAATTCATAAGCTTTTAAAACCCGGGCTTTAACCCGTTCTCTTTCCAGCTTCGGTTTGATGTTTTCTGAATTCCAGGCAATAGCTTTTCTTCTAAACTCTGGATTGAACAAAGCCTCCCTTATTAATTCTGCAATTTGGCCGGGATTCTCAGGCTCCTCAATTAGGAGTCCATTTTTTTTATGTGTTATTACTTCTGCGGTAGCTCCTCCGGGATTAGACTGCATTGGAAAAGCGCCCATTATAATTGCCTCCAGAAGGGTATTAGGCATCCCATCAGAACTACTATTCCCGATATAGATTAAGGCCCGCCCCATCAATTCCATTAGGTTTTGGTAAGGTAGTTTTCCATATACTTCCAAATTTTTAAATGCTTTTAAAGAAGAAGACCCCACAAATTTAAATACTTCTGGTGCAGCTCCAAATACAACTATCCGGTAATCTTTTAAATGCATTTCTAGTTTTTGAAGCGCCTCTAATACAGAAATACATTTTCCGTGTAGCCCCTGATAGCCCTTTATTAGAATCATACTTCTGTTTTCCTTATCCTTAATAAAAGGGTCCAAACCTCTGAGATCAAAACCGCCTCCACCCGGAAAAACTCCGAGAAACCTGCCTTCAAAACCATGTTCCTGAGCAATGCTATAATCTCTCTGGCAATCGGCAAACATGTAATCCATCTGGGCTAGGGTTTCTTTCATATCCTTAAGATGTTTTGGTTGGTGTTGATAATAATACATATCACTGCCCCAGGCGGTGTAGGCCCATTTGAGGTCGAGAACCTTTTTCATCACCGGTAAGGCAGGCGCCCCTCCAAGATACATCACAAAACTATGGACTACATCAGGTTTTATTCTCCTAATTTGCTCTTCCAGTTGTTCCTGGAAATTGCGTTCATTGAAAATATTAATGAGACGGGTTATATCAGGAGTTTTACTTTTAAGGAAATACCTACCGGGATAATCCCATTTATATCGCCATCCAAGGATCTGCTCAACAAAATCTATCTGCTTAACTTTGGATTTGGAGTCGTATACATCCAACCAATATACCTCATGCCCAGAATCTCTCAACTGTTCGGTCCAGTTAAAGAAATGTGGCGCGAAGATGGAGAGCATTAAGATTTTCATTAATTAAAAATCAGTTCTGAATTTCAATTTATCCCTTTGTTCCTCCTCAATATCTAAAATATCTTTTTCTTTATAGGACAATGCATCATATACCGCCCAAAGATCGCGGTTGAGTTTCCGCAAACCGGCGGGCTCAAGTGAAGCCGCATGATCTGTACCTCGCCAGGTTCGATCTAAAGTAAAATGTCTTTCTACAACAGATGCTCCTAAGGTAAAGGCTGCTACATCTACTGCTATCCCCAAATGATGTCCTGAAAACCCAATTTGTTTAAAAGACTTGGCATATTTATTCTTCAGCTTACTAACCTCTAATAAACATACATCCTTAAAAGGCACGGGGTAACCTGAGGTACAGTTATACAGGATCAGATCCTGATTTCTGTTTTTTTCCTTAAAAAGATCTACGATTAAAGATATTTCCTGGGGAGTGGTCATTCCAGTCGAAACATGAATTTCACCCTTATAATTGGCACATAACCATTCTAACATAGGGTAATTATTGTTGCAGGCTGAAGGAATCTTTATAAACTTAGGATTTAAAGATGCTATCTCTCTAGCCGATGTCAGGTCCCAAACTGAAGAGGAATAGATTAGCTCCATTTCCTCACAATATTCTTTTAGTTCCCTATGTTGTTCGATATTAAACTCCAGAAACTCGCGGTGTTCCCCATAAGTATCTCCATAGGCGTTGATGGGGTTAGGATGTGGTGCCTCAAACTGTTCTTTACTTAACAATTCTCTATTACTGCGCTTCTGAAATTTGACCGCATCAACTTTGCAAAATATTTTAGCAACCCTAATCATTTCTTTAGCGATCTCGAAATCACCTTTATGATTACAACCTATTTCGGCTATAACAAAGGGAGTATTATATTCTTTCAAATCGTTTATTATATTTAGTTATAAACCGGCAGGCTTCCCGGATCGCTCCCGAACCGGAATCGGATGTTAAAATTATATCTGAAATTCTTTTTATTTCTTCCATGGCATTATTAGGACATATAGACCAACCTGCACCTGCCATACAAGTCATATCATTAACATCATCTCCCAGATATGCGATATTATTTAAGTCAATATTCTGAGTTAGGGAAAGATGTTGCAGCATCCCCAATTTATCCTTAACCCCTAAATAAACTTTACCAATATTCAGTTTCTTCATTCTGGCAGCAACCAGGGCTGAATTCTCTGAAGTCATTACAGACACCTCAATATTATCCTGTCTCAAAATTTCAAGCCCCATTCCATCCCTCATATCAAATACCTTGGCAAATTCTCCATTTTCAGAATATAATACTCTACCATCTGTAAAAATACCATCAACATCTAAAAAGAGGTGAGTGATCCTTGAAGGATTCCTTTCCGACTGAAGTCTTTGAAGTAAAAGGTTTTCAACAATATTCCAATCTGTAACCGAATCAATTTCAGTATAAGAATCCTCAGGCATTTCTATAAGGCCTATATCTCCGCTAATCCTGCATTTACTTTTCCGTAGTGCCTTACTGGTGGTACAGTAAATAGCACCGTTTTCGACCAGGGTGCCTTTAAAATCCTGACGCCGGGGTCGTTCCCGGAAGTCATAATTGATTGGCTTACCATCTTTATCCCAAAAAAATCTTTGAGTTCTAACTACACTTAGCGCTGAATCCATACCGGATTTAATTTCCTCTAAGGTTTTATTGATTTCTATTCTTGTGGTGAAGGGCGAGGTTGCCTGTAGCAAACAAAAAACATCAAATCCATAAGAGATTTTCTCGCTAAATTCCAGAATAGCAGTTTCTGTTGAAGCTTCATCAGTAGCGCTTTTAGCGCTTCTTTGCAGAACCTTTATTTTGGAGTTCCAGGAATATTGTTGGCTTATAAATTTAATTATCTCTTCATCATCGGTGTATACAAAAACCTCATCAAGTGTCGAAAACGCTGCCTCTGTCAGCACCCAGGAAAATAAAGGACGGCCTAATAATTTACGCTTATTTTTCCCTTTAATTCCCTTGGAATCTTTTCTAAGAGGAATAAAACCAATTGACTTCATGAAGTATTTTTAAGACTAATATAAGATTTATACACCGGGAAAATCAATTCACTCCCGGTATTTTAGTGTTTATCCAAATTCAAAAACCATAACTACTTTATTCCAGAGGCTTTGGAACCTCCCGGATTTCTCTTTCTATATTCTTTTCAGGTAGTTTCTTAATAATATTGAAAAATGATTCTTTAAATCCTGCCTCGTCCGGATTCAAATAATAAACCGAATTATCATCAATATACGCACGAAAAATCTCCTTACCAGATTCATGAATTATGAGACTTGGTATATTCAACATCCCGGCCTCAAGCACACAACCTGAAAAGTTTGTTATGTGAAGTTTAGCACCAGATAAAGCCTCGGGCAAGGGGGTATTTATGGCATCCTGAATCTCATAAATATCCTTGTGGATTTTATTCCGGTTCAAAAAGAACTTAAGTTCCTCTTGCGTGAAGTTACTTCTTGGGTGCATTCTTAAGTTCCATTTCAATCCTGATTCTCTAATCAGGTTCAGCAGAGCACCGGGAAGCATCTCCTCCAAACTAAGTGTTTGGAGACTAAAAAACATTTTTTCGTCCTTCTGCCGGAATAATTTCTTCTTTTTAAAATAAGCCAGGTAAGGATGCCCAACATTTTTAACTTCTATAAAACCTGTTTTTCGAGCCCATTCCTCAATATTATCCCTTGATCTTTGGTCCCAGGTCCAGTATTCTAGGGGCATTATATTATAAGGCCTATCGGGATGTTTATTCCAGGCCGTGTATGCCATATGCACATTGGTTTGTGGACCATGCTGGAAGTCAATCGTTTTTACTCCAAGTTCATGGGCAGCCAAAAGTGCGGCCGCCAGGTCATCGTAGCCGTAATAACTAAGGAAAATAATTTTTTCTGGTTTTGTTTTTTTGAAAAGTCTAGAAAAGAAGCCTTTCGTATGGTTTATCTTTCGGGCCCATCGGGTCAGGGCCTGAATGGAGATATTTAAATTTTTTGCCCCCGGAAAATCATTGCTTAACTCTTCATAAAAAGCTTTATAGTCTTTTAATTCTATATTTTCTTTAACTGGTTGAGAAAATAACTCATTCAGTTTATTAAGCAATTTATATTGATCCAGATATTGATGAAGAGGTAGGATAGCCTTTTGGTTAAAATTCTTGTCAAAAAGTTTCTCAAACTCGATTATATATACTTCATCCTGGAGTTGATATTCCTCAATCATAGGATCAAAAAAGCGATTAAAATACACTCCCTCGTGCCTGGTACGATGAAAATGGGACCCGAAGAATAATATCTTTTTTGGTTTGAGCTTTTTATAGAATTGATGTAAACCAAACAAGGCTTTCATTATAGCCCCGGGAATTTTAATTAACCTTCTTATTGCCAAATGTTTTTTGTTCTTTGCACTATAAGAATTATTTATTTCAGGCTTATCAGTATCAAGATTCAATAATAAGAAGTAGAGTTTAATCCGAATATGAGGCCATACATCTACCCCTTGAATCTGCCATTGATTCACGGGATACCTCTGTTCTAACTCTAGGATATATTTCTTAATTTCCTTATTGGACATACTTCGAATCATTGCAGGACTTCACTTGGTTAGGGTAGACTCTGGTGTTTCCATTTTAACAAACGACATCTAATCTTAACTAAAATATTCTTAATAAAAAGATAGAATTTTCTTTTTATTACGGAAAAACTGAATTGTTTTTTATTCCAAGCTCTTTCGGTATTTTCAAGATAAGAACCTATCTCTTTAAAATCATTCTGAAAATATTCCTTTGATTCCGGTTCTTCCCTTTTCACAAATACACTTCTAATAAACTCATCTCCTTTGATAATTTTAAAATCATTTTTATACATCAAATTCCTCAGGGTGGTAAGACTAAAATGAAAAGTATGAGCATTTTGAAGATAATGCAGAAAATTAAAGTTATAGGAAGCATGAATATTTTTTATACCCGGAACTTCTATATATAACAAAGTATTCTTAGTACACACTGATTTTAATTTCAAAAGTTCTGCTTTTATATCAAGTATATGCTCCAAGACGTGGGAGTATATAATTATATCAGGAGTAAAATCAGAAGGAACATCTCTTAAAGTACCTTCAACTAAATTAAGGCCTAATTTCTCTCTACCATATCCAATATAATTTGCATCTAAATCAACTCCTAAGGTCTCACATCCCGCATTTTTAAAATAAGATAAAATACCTCCTGCACTACAACCTATTTCCAGAACTTTTACTGGTCTATTCTTAATTTTTATAAATTGTTCTAAATAAGAATAAATTTTTTCACCTCTTGCTTCATTAATTTTTAGATTATCCAAATTGGGAACTTCCCTACCTGAATATAATCTTCTGTATTCCAATGCGTAAAAATTATTATAAGCATCCTGGACCATGCGAGGGCTTGTATAAACCAGACCACAATTTTCACAAACCCTTACTGTATAATGTAAACCATATCTGTCTTTTTCAGAAAGTATTCTACTTTTTATAGAATTACAAACCTGACAGCTTACATTTTCGAAAGGGTAACTACCAAATTCAACTTTATCTTCAATCTCCTTTTTTGCTCTTTTTTGAGTCGAGTTTAGATTAAAAATAGATTTTGTGTTATGTTTTAATCGGTTTGATAACATTATTGCAGAAATATTAAATCCTGATAATTTAATTAATTAATTCGTTCAATTGATTTAAACTTGAAGCAGATAGGTACTCCCTTAAAAAAGAATAATCACACCCCATAAACATCTGGTTATTAAGCCACTTAAAATAAATTTCACCTATCTGCTGAGTGATTTTCTCCTCATTATCTATCTCACTCCACCAGGGGTAATCAGCTCCAAGTAATCTCCTGGATTCACTATAATAAGGCCCCAACAACAAGATAGGTTTTCCAGTTTGGATACAATGCGGGAATTTCCCCGGCAGGAAAGGACTGATTGGCCCCTTAGCTTCCAGGATCACATTAACTGCGGCATTTTTCTGAATGGCCTGAACCTGGGTAAAAGGCAAATAATCATCACTGCTATAAAACTGCGGTATTTCCTTTTTAAGTTCTTCAAACTCCGGGGTATATTTTGATTTCTTACCAATAAAAAGAAGCTGACTATGTTCAGCCGCTTCCGGTACTTCTTTCAGGAATTTTCTAAATGCTTTAATCAATCCCATCGGGTTCCTTGCGTTCATTAAGGCTCCTGCATGTACAATAGTAAAAGTATTTTTTTTAAAATACTCTGGTAGTTCCGGAGAATCAATCTCCTCTTCATCAATCTGATGCGGAATTATCACCGATTTCCCCTTTAAAGGAGGGAAGTAGCTCTCCATCCACCTTGCAAGTAATTCGCTGGGATAAGCTGCAAAGCAGGCTTTTTCTGAAACATTGAGAAAGAATTCTCTCTTTTTTTGATGCCCGGGTTCCACATAATCATAAGGCCGGGGGTATGAAGCAAAGGGATAAGGATCGTGAATATAGGCCATCCACTTTGAATGCCACTTCGGAATTTTCAGAAGTGCATGGTGCGGCCTAAAACTGGTTCCTTTACTTAAGCTTAGCACCAAATCGGGCTCGAATCCTTTGATTTTATTTAAAGCGGCTAAAATACTGTTGCGATCGTTGAAAAGCGTAAAGGAAAACCCCAGGACTTGCTCGATGAGTTTATATAACTTTAAATTAAACCAATACCGTAAATAACGTTCCGTTCTGCTTAGAAAAAATAAGATAGTTTTTCGGTTCTCTTTGATAGAATGACAAGGGATGCCATCCAGCTGAATTTCTTTCCGGGTATAATGATACACAATGACCTCGAAGCCCGATTTATGCAAGTTTTTTATGAGGGCGACCCTGCCTTTTGTGCCACTACTATCCTCTAAATCTATAGATTCTGCAACAACGAGTATTTTTTTGATGGATTTGTCTTTCAAATTAGCCCTGCTTTGGGGTAAAGCTATTACTTCTGAATAGAATTTGCAACACCACTTCTCTTCTCCATACAATTCCGTTGCTCTTCCTAGAAAATCACTCGAAGTGACAATACATGTCCGTTCGAGTAGACTTTGTAGAGTGATAACGGGACAAAGACATATCGAGAACAGCTTCGAATTGACAAATGAAACTTCCCCGATTACCATCGATTACTCGAAATGACAGACGAAGAATATTTTAGCTCGAGTTAATTCAAATTGCGAGACAAGATTGAATTAGTATCGAGAACCTCAAAGACCCGAAACAATTCCTTAAATTCGCCAAAATGCCATTGACCAAAATGAAAATAGACCTTATCGCCGGGGCAAGGCCGAATTTTGTGAAAATAGCCGCCTTAATTCACGCAAACCGGGAAATAGGAAACCCGCTTGATTTTCGCCTGATACATACCGGGCAACATTATGATGAGGCTTTAAGCGGGAGTTTCTTTAAAGACCTGGAGTTGCCAGAATCTGATATTAACCTGGGAACTGGTAGCGGAAGCCAGGCGGAACAGACTTCGGCTATAATGATGGCTTACGAAAAAGTACTACTGGAGAAAAAACCAGACCTATGCCTAGTAGTTGGGGACGTCACATCCAGCATGGCTTCTGCTATTACTGCTAAGAAAATGCAAGTTAAAGTGGCTCATGTGGAGGCAGGAATTCGGTCCGGAGATTGGAGAATGCCAGAAGAAGTAAATAGAGTGTTAATCGATAGTATAGCCGACTATTTCTTTACAACAACCCAGAAAGCAAAAAATTTCCTTTTACACACCGGAAAGAACGAAGAACAAGTATTCTTTGTAGGAAATACAATGATAGATACTTTACTAAGGTTTAAACCTTATTTCCGGAAATCAGCAATATGGAACGCACTCAATTTAAAAGAGAAAAGCTACCTCGTGCTTACCTTACACCGGCCGGCAAATGTTGATGAAACCAAAAAATTAGAAGAAACTTTAACGGAGATCCTGAGAAATGCAAACGGACTTCCTGTAATTTTCCCGATTCATCCAAGAACGAGAAAAGCACTAATAGCTTTAGATCTTCCAGGAGAAAAACTTCACCTTATTGATCCCTTGGGTTACCTGGAATTCAATTACCTGGTACAAAATGCTAAAGCTGTTCTAACCGATTCCGGAGGTATTACTGAAGAAACTACCGTACTAGGAATTCCCTGTATCACTTTAAGGGATAATACCGAAAGACCGGAGACCATTACCGAAGGCACTAATGAACTTATTGGGACTAATCCTGCAACCATTGCTCCTGCCCTGGCAAAATTGTTTAATGATAGTTGGAAGCAAACCACTGTTCCTGAATTATGGGATGGGAAAACGGGGGAGAGAATTATTGAGAAACTGAATCAACTTTTATAAGTTCTCATTAATGGAAGAAGACAAGAAATATTTAATTTTTTCACCTATAAATGAATACGGAGGTGTCAATATAGAGGTAAGTTTTATAGCCAACCTTATCAATGAAAAAAATCCTGTTGAAGTGATTTCCTTAGGAGACTATTACTCCAATGCTTTAGGTAATCTCAACTCGAATGTGAATTACAATTCCCTTGACAGAATTATATATAATCAACATTCTTTAATTCGATCAATTACAGATCTAATTTGTAAAGTCAAGCCATTATCCTCTCCAAATCACTTTAGGGTTGAAAATAAGCTCACGACGTCTTCTTTAATCAAAGTACGCAATAAAAAAATTAAGGTTATTGAAAAAGCTATTTCAAGATCTGATGTTGTTGTTATCTGTTCCCAATTAACTGCTCATTTTGTAAAAGAAATAGTGCAATTTGCTTTTCAACAAGACAAAAAAATTATATTTAGGTTAACTGGACAAATTCAGTCCCAACACTTAAAAAAAGAAAACATCCCATGGTTTAGAAAGGTATCTACATTTATTCATCATTCTTCAGAAAGCCAGGAAAGATTATCAAATTTCCTGAAAAATTCAAATAACGTAATCATAGACCAAACTACAATTTTAGAGAAAGAACTTCTACAAATTAAAATTAAGCCAAAGAAAGTGAATAAATTTTTCACTTTGTCAAGACTGCATAGTTTAAAAAATATTGATGCTGTAATTAAAGCTTTTATTAATCAATCCGAAGGAGACGATGAATTAAACATTTATGGTGATGGTGAAGAGTTAATATTTTTGAAAAAATTGGCACAGAACCAACCGAACATATTCTTTAAAGGTAAAGTGGAATTTAAAGATGTCCCAAGAGTTTTTGAAAAAAATGATTGTTTGATAATTTCTTCATCAAGCGAAGCCGGCCCATTGGTTGCCATTGAAGCCATGGCTGCGGGGGTTTTAATAATTACAGCTGATATAGGAGCAATGAAAGACAGACTTCCCAAGTATAAATTTTTATACAAGAAATATTACTTAGGTTTAACTCAAGCAATAACAAGTGTTAAGAAACTTAATTCTCTCCAAGTTCAAAAATTTTCTATTGAGTTTAGAACCAGATATTTAGAAAATTATTCTTTATCTAGCATCACGGCCTTATATAAAAAAGTACTATAATATTTTAAAAATTAACAGACCTAAATAGCTTTTTTATTGCTTTTATTCTGGGGTATATACTTCCATAGATGCGAAAAAATCCTACAGTCAGAGAATTGGTGACATTTTCAAGAAAAAGGAATTTACTATCTGAAATCTGTTTTTGAAAACTTGAATTTTTATTTAATTGACTAGTTGATTCTCCGCCTAAATGACCTATTTTTATATTCGGAATTATCACACTCTGATACCCATTTTTCTTATACCTATAACCTAAATCCATATCTTCAAAATACATAAAATATCTTGGATCAAACAATCCGAATTTTTTAATAACCTCGCTTTTTATCATGATTGCGGCACCACTTACATAATCAACAGCAGTAGGTTTCTTAAGATCACAAACCTTTGATGTGGCTAAATGTTTATAGTAATAATTTC